>CACZNV010000047.1 GCA_902782645.1 uncultured Ruminococcus sp.
AGAGCATGGACGACGAGCACCGCGACTTCGATTGATAAATACCGCCAATGCAAAGGGCACAGGCACTCACCGGGGAGAAATCCCCGGTTTTGTTGTTTTTTTGGGCTTGGGCGGTTTTTCGGTTTGACTTGACAGGAAGTGTGTGTTAAAATGTATACGATTTTAGGATCACACTGAAAGTCGCACCGAAGGCGGCATTCATAAGATAGAAAATTTTAAAATCAAATATACTTGAGAGGAGAAGAAGTTTATGTCTAAAGAACTTATCATCTCCTTGATTTCCGTTTGTGCAGGGCTCATTGCCGGCGGCGTGGCGCTTTTTATCTACGCTAAGGTCAGCTCCCGCAAACATGCTGAATTGGTTAAGAACTCCTCTGAAAAAGCCCGCGAAGAAGGCTATGACGAAGGTGTAATTGACGGTTACGAAAAGAGAAAACTCGAAGCTGAAGCAGCTATTCATACTGCTGAGGAAGAGAGCCTGAGAATTGTACAAGCCGCCGTTAGAGAAGGCGAAGTTAAAAAACGCGAATATGTTCTTCAGGCAAAAGATGAGATCAGGCAGCTCCGGTCTCTTTTTGAGAAGGAAGTCAGGGAAAATCAACAGGAGGCGCAGCGTAAAGAGCAGCGCCTGACAGCCAAGGAAGAAATCCTTGATAAAAAACTGGATGCTCTCGAACAGAGAGAAGCAGTTATCAAAGAGAAAGAAGTCAGGGCAAACGAAAAAATTGCAGAGGCAGAGGGCTTCTATTCAAAGCAGCAGGAAATGCTTGAAAAGATTGCCGGCCTTTCCGTCGATCAGGCAAAAGAATTGCTTCTTAACCAGCTTGACGGCGAACTGATACATGATAAAGCGGTACGCATTCGTGAATATGAAGCCGATCTTGCAGACGAGAAGAATGAACTTGCCCGCGAGATTATTGCTACGGCTATCCAGCAATGCGCCGCGGATTATGTCTCCGATGTCACTGTTACGGTTGTACCGATCCCCAACGAGGAAATGAAGGGCAGAATTATCGGCCGTTCGGGAAGAAATATCAACGCTATCGAGACAGCTACAGGCGTGGATCTTGTTATCGATGACACCCCCGAGGCAGTTATCCTGTCCAGCTACAACCCCATCAGACGTGAAGTGGCAAGGCTTGCTCTCGAGAAGCTTATTGCGGACGGACGTATCCATCCCGGAAAGATTGAAGAGACCGTTGAAAAGGCCCGCAAGGAACTTGACGCCACCGTCAGAAGAGAGGGCGAAAACGCCACCTTCGAAGCAGGCGTGTTCGGACTCAATCCCGAGATTATTAAGCTCCTGGGAAAACTCAAATACAGAACCAGTTATACCCAGAGCGTTCTCATCCATTCCATCGAGGTTTCTAAGCTTTCGGGTATTATGGCTGCGGAGCTTGGCGTTGATGTGGATCTTGCAAAGCGTGCGGGACTTCTCCACGACATAGGAAAGGCCGTCGACTTCGAAACCGAGGGAACTCACATTGAACTCGGCGCAGAGATTGCAAGAAAGTATAAAGAGAACGAAACTGTTATCAACGCAATTATGTCCCACCACGGAGACGTGGAGCCCACATCCGTGATTTCGGTTATAGTTGCCGCTGCGGACGCCATTTCGGCTGCAAGACCCGGCGCCAGAAACGAGCCTCTTGAGTCCTATGTAAAGCGCATCGAGAAACTTGAGAACATCTGCAACTCGTTTGACGGTGTCGATGCTTCGAAGACTTTTGCCATCCAGGCCGGCCGTGAGGTCAGAGTCATGGTGAAACCTGAGGAGATAACGGATGACGATATGACTGTTCTTTCAAGGAATATCGCCAAAAAGATCGAGTCGGAGATGCAATATCCGGGCCAGATCAAAGTTACCTTGATAAGAGAGACCAGAACCACAGACACAGCCAAATAACTTTTTTGAAAATCTAAAAGTCAAAAATCGGAACGCTGGTTAAATTCTTAATCAGCGTTTTGGTTTAGAACCTGGAAAGCGTAAATGCAAGTGCACCGATTAAAGCTTGGGTTAATGTAAAGGGTGTATATTGGCGAGTGAAAAGAGGTGAATTCAATGCCGAACATAAGCGATCATCACAAAATAATAGTCCAGAACAGGAACGCCTACCACGATTATTTTATCGAGGAAAAATATGAATGCGGCATTGAGCTCTTCGGCACGGAAGTCAAGTCCATAAGACAGGGCAATGTGAATCTGAAGCAGGCCTACGCCGTTATCGAAGGCGGCGAGTGTTTCGTCTGCGGAATGCACGTGAGTCCCTATGAACACGGAAACATTTTCAACAAGGACCCTTTGAGAAAAAGAAAGCTGCTTTTGCACAAGAGAGAGATTATGAAGCTCTTTCAGGAGGTCAAGCAGCAGGGCATGACGCTGGTTCCCTTGGAGATTTACCTGGTCAAGGGCAGAGCGAAGCTCCTTCTCGGCCTCTGCAAGGGAAAGAAACTTTACGACAAGCGGGAGCAGGCTGCGGAGCGGGACGCTAAGAGAGAGATTGACAGGAATCTTAAGCAGAACTGACAGAGCAAAGCTTCAGGCAGCAAAAGGAAAAGTCTAATGAGCGATTTTGTACGGGATACAATCAAAAACCACGCCAAGGGTATCGGCAGGATACTTCTTGTCCATATGCTTGCGGTTGCGCTGGGATGGGCGGCTTACCCGCTTTTCCTCACGCTTCTTGCTCCGCGAATGATCATTTCGATACCTCTTTCGGTGTTCTCGGTGATTGCTTCCCTCGTTTATGCCGCCATGCTGGTGTCCCAGGGCAATGAGTACGGTCTCCAGGACACAAAGCCATACAACTGGGCAAGGTACAAAGGCAAAGGTTTTGCGCTGGGCGCTGTCGCAGGTCTTGCGATATATATTCTCACACTCATCTGCATAGCTATCGCCAACAGACATTTTTACGTCAGCCATCCCCAGTTTCCCATTGAAAGCATCAACAATTACATCAGAATCATCTTCTGCATGCCTTTCTTCTGGTTCTTTAAACTCGTAGGGAAAGGCGACATCATTCCCAGGGTTACCCCTCTTACGGCTCTTTTCCCGGCGGTTTTCATGTCGGGCTTCACCGGTCTCGGCTATCTGTTCGGCAGGTCGGGAGTTGTGGTTGACTTCAGACCGAAAAAGAAAAGAGGATGATTCGAATGGGTGATATTGGCGATTTCAAAAACCAGGCATTTGTTTTGCCGGACCCCGACAACGACATTCTGACCCTCATGAAGGACTTCAAGGCCTATGTGGACACTCTTATCACGGAGGAGGACAATGCCGCAGATGTCTACAAGAATTGGATTTCGAGAAAGTCTGACATCCTTTCGGGTCTCACACCATTTGAATATATCATTGAGTACGCGGAGGGCGGAAAGTCCTTTGAAAAATATGAAAAGATTGTTCTCTGCATGCTTTCCCACGGCATTTTTTCGCTTCCGGACGAGGTTCTTGACGATTTCTTCTCAAGATGCGAAGACCCGGCAGCCTGGCGGGAGAAGATTCTAAAATATTGCCTCGCAAACATAGGAAGTCCGGACAGCGACATTTCCGTGAGGTGCTTTATGCTTCTCCGCAGGCTCAGCGACACTCCCGGATGTTTCAAAGAGGCCTTCTATCCCGATTTCATATCCGCTGCAGCTGCAATGATGGATGAGAACGAGGACTACGCCTCGGAGATTCTCATGATAGCTGTAGCCTATTGCGAAAACGGCTTTGAGAGAACCGTTGAAATGCTCTCGGAGAAGGTTGCCGCCAAGGCACCCCTCGGCCCAATTGAAACCAAGCTGCTTGCCGTGCTCTGCATCGAGGACAAAAAAGACGACAGACTCTACGCCATCCTCAGGACGCTGGTAAAAACGGCCGACATGTTTGACGAAGAACTGAAGTTTTACTTCACACTTGTAAAGGATTACGGCGACCTGCGGGCGGTCTCCTTTATGCGCACCAAGGTGGGCCAAATGCGGGAGGCGTACCTTAACAGCGACGCCAATGACGAAAAGGCCAAAAGGCTGTTCGACAACGCCTACCACGGCGACTGCGTCATTAGAAGCCTTGGCGGCGCAGGGCTGTTCTGACCTTTTAAAACTAACAGTAAACACGACATAAAGCAGCGGCAGAGTGAGAGGTAAATCACATTCTGCCGCTGTTTGCTTTAGGCAAATTATTTAGAAGGAAAAGCCGACTGAAAATAAACAATCTTCGCCGGAAGTGTTTAAAAGTGTGAAAAAAAACAAAAATTCCTTTTGATATATATAAGACATGTTTGGTATAATTATTCCTGACAAAAGGGTAGGTTCCTTTCATTTTGAATATGACCGGAGTTAACTCCCGTGCTTAATGCAGCTGAGGGGCGCCTATATCTGAATCATGAAACTGTGCAACCGGAACGGGTTCGTTTTCGGCTTTTTTCCGTTGCACCTAAGGGAAAAGGAAGGATAATGTATGAAAAACAAACTTAACTTGATTTCTGCAATCGTCTGCGCCGTGCTTGCGTTCGGCATCATGGTGACGATGATATTCACACCTTTCATAAGTGTGAAGGTTGACAGTGTAGATCCGGCCCTGGCTTCTGCTGTGGCGCGTGTTGCGCAAGATTACCCGGACAAAGCAGTTGAGTACGCTTCATGGATGGCAGGCGCTGCTTCCGACAAGGGGTATACGGTTTCACTATCGTTTTTTGATGCTATTACATCTTTCGGAGGCACGATTTCTTTAGCAGATCTGTCTTCGAGTATGCAGAAAGACGAAAAATCCATGGGCGTTGAGGAGGCAGCGCGGACACAGAAATCAATCGAAGATGACATCAGGGCTCTCCGAAATATGTCGAAAAAAACATTCGACATGGTGCTTCTGTTCTCCTCCGGAGCTTTCAGATATGGAATTGCAGGCACAGGCAATGATGCGTTGGCGGAAGCGTTAAAAGTGTTTATGATTGGATTTGTCCTTGCGGCATTTGTACTTTGCGCAATCACGTTTGTAAAATCCATCATCACATTTATAAAGTGCCTTGTAAAAATGAAAAAACCTGACGGAGAAGCTGCGGTCAACAATACATTCTTAAAGTATTCAAGGTTTTCTTTGATTACTCTTGTGTTTGTATTTTTCGCTTTTGTACCGGTAGGCATGGTGATTCCGGGAGCACCCGCAATTCTCATACTCCTTCTCGGTCTTGCATATGTGGTTCTGCAGTTCCTTAAAGGAAAGAACATTTCGTACGAGAATCCTGAAATCGAGGCAAGCAAAAATATTCTCAGCTTCACGGGCATTATATTCTATTGCATTTCCTGCGTGCTCGTAATCGTTTACGGAATAATGGCCTCTCTACCGTTCAGCGGTGAAGCAACCGGAAAAGCTATTCTTAAGAACGGAACCGACAAGGGTGGACTGATGGCGGCAGCTATTGCGGCTCAGTGGATATTTGGACTGCTTATAATCTTTATAATAGCCACCGCAGATGACCGCGCGAAATTTGTGACAAATACTACATTTAAAGGACACTACAAGAAAGGATACGGAAAGATGATACCTGACTTGTATGTCGCAGGTGAGGTTATACCTTCAATGGTTGCCGGAATCGTGCTGTTCTCGTTTTTCCTGGTTGCCGTTATACTTGAAATAGCTGCAGGTCTTTTTGAGACGGCTGCCGCTGCGACGATAATCTTTATGGTTTTCCATATTGCTTATGTAGCATTGTCAATCGTATACAAGCAGAAACTTATGAAGGTTGCTCCGACAGTCTGCCAGAACAAGGTTGTCATGATCAGTGGTCAGCAATAAAGCTGTAATACAGATATAAAGGCAAACTACTGCCTTAATTGATTAATAAAAGCCCGGACGGCCGCTTAGGCGGTGTCCGGGTTCACCGAGGTGAGACTCTTGCCTTCGGAGGAACCGAGGGAGATATAGATTGTGTTCCGCCTGGTGTCCAGGGTCATGTCGTTGCCGTTTTCAGCAGTTCGCAACAGAAAATAGACATATGTGCCGTCGGAACAGGCTCCCTGGCCCACTGTATAACTGCCGGTGGGAGGACAGTGGACGGCAAGCTTCACCTTTCTCTTTTCAATGTAACCTATATAACACATTGGCGGTATCAATTCAAGGTGCCGCGAGCTTTAAGATGAGCGGGGAGCATTGGCGGTTTGAAAATGACAGGCGGGGACAAATGGGAAAAAATCGAAATAATACGCTTAAAACTTAATAATATATAAAAATAATGCTTGACAAGGGAAAAACTGTTTGTTAAGATGGGTCCCGGTAGAGGATAGTCGGCAGAAAGAGTGGGATAGAAAACCCGCTCTTTTGTTTTGAAGACGGTCCCCGGATAATACGCCGGCGGTGCGGTAAAGGCGGCCGGAGGCGTAAGTGTTAAAGGAAAACTGAGAGAGGAAAAAGGAATGGCAGAAGGCAAAACCGTTGTGACGGTACGCGATGCGGTTTCGACAACCGTTGAGGGAATGGGCTATGAGCTCGTTGATGTGGAGTATGTGAAGGAGGGCCCCAACTGGTACCTGAGGCTTTACATCGACAAGGAGGGCGGCATATCCATCGACGACTGTGTTGCCGTCAACGATGCGACGGAGCCCATTATCGACAAGCTTGATCCCATTGAGAACGCCTACATCTTTGAGGTGTCGTCGCCGGGACTGGACAGGCCGATAAAAACGGACAGAGACTACAAGAGGGCTGAAGGAAAGAAAATCGAAATATCGCTTTTCGCCCAGCAGGACGGCTCGAAGCAGCACATTGGCGTGTTGAAGGGAAAGACGGACGGCGCAGTGGTGATTGAGGAAAACGGAAAGCCTGTTGCAATCGACGAGAAAAACATCGCCGGCGCAAGGCTCGCAATTGATTTTTGACTCTTTACGCAAGTTGCGAAAGACAATAGACCATAGTTCAAAAATCAGCATTTTAACCAGTAAAAATCTCCGGGAACACCTCTGCCGGAAGGCAGGGCGGGGGATGACCGGAATAACAGAATACCATAGGAAGGACTTAAAAGGAAAACAAAATGGCAACCGGAAAGAAAAAGACAAAAAACGCATCAAATTATACAGATACTTTCTTCAGAGGCGTTGACGCTCTTGCCGAGGAGAAGAAGATGGACCGGGAAGTGGTTCTGGCCTGCCTCGAGGACGCTATTGCACGCGGCTATGAGATGAACGAGCAGGATGCGGCAAGCTTCGGCCTCAAGGACCAGAAGGAGTCGAAAAACAAGAACTACGCTGTTGAAATCGACAGAGTTACGGGCGAGATTTTCGTGAGCACAGTGAGAACTGTTGTCGAGGAAGTTGAGAACCCGGACACCCAGATTTCCCTCGAGGAAGCCCGCACATACGACCCTGAGTTCGTTATTGGCGATGAAATGTACACGGACGTAACGCCCACCAGCTTCGAGAAGATGGGCCGCACCACTTCCGCCAAGATAAAGACCCTCTTCATTCAGAAGATCTCCGAGCGCGAGCGCGCCGGCATCGACGAGAAGTGCCACGAGCTCGAGAATGAGATTGTAAGCTGCGAGGTTGAGCTTGTGGAAGAGTCCCAGTACTTCGACGTTAAGACCAACAAGTACAGAAGGAGAAGAAAGGTTTTCGCCACACACGACAACATCGAATTCGTGATGAACGAGGGTGACCTACTTCCCGGAGACAACTTCAAGACACCTACAATTACGGGTAAAAAGGAAGTTTTCAAGGCTCTTGTGCTCCCCATGAAGGACGAGGAGGAAAGAGCAAGGACCAGAGACAGAAACAGAGACAGAAAGAGGGATATCACTCCGAGACTTTCAAGAACCAGCGACAAATTCCTCGAGAGACTCCTCGAGAGCGAGGTGGCTTCCATCAGGGACGGCAGAGTTGAAATCAAGGGCGTTGCAAGAAAGCCCGGTCAGAGATCGAAAGTTGCCGTGTACTCCAATGACCCCAACGTTGATGCTGTGAGCGCATGCGTAGGACCCGGCGGACAGATTATTACAGCTGTCAGCGACGAACTCCGCGGCGAGAAAATCGACGTCATTCTCTGGAGCCCCGACCTTGCGGAATTCGTTGCAAACGCACTTTCACCCGCCAAGGCAAACTTCTACCCGATTGTAATCGAGGACGACTATGAGAAGGCTGAAAAAGAAAGGGCTGACAGAACGGTCGACAGAAGAAAGGACAAGATCGGCAAGGTTGCCCGTGTCATTCTCAAGAGCGATCAGCTCACTCTTGCCATTGGCGCCAAGGGAATCAACGTTGCTCTCGCCGCAACACTCTGCAAGTGCAGAATCGACATCAAGGGCGACGGCGATGAGAACAACGATTCGAGAAGAGATCGCGAATTCCTCAGCGATATGATGAGCCAGTTTTAACGAGAGGGGGTGTCTGGTACGGCTGACAAGAAAATACCTATGAGAATGTGCCTGGGATGCGGCACCAGACAACCGAAAAGGGAGCTGGTAAGGATTGTAAAAACTCCTGAAGACGGAATCCTGCTTGATCCCACAGGAAGAATGAACGGCAGAGGATGTTACGTCTGCCGCAAGCAGGAATGCATGGATTTGATCATTCGAAAAAAGAAGCTTTCAAGAAGCCTTGAGACCGAGATAGACGGCGGGACGATTGAAAGACTGGCAGCCGAATTCGGGAAGTTGCCTGGTATAAACGGAGGACAGACTATTGAGTAATATTAACGGAAACAAAACAGTTCGTGAATTGGCGGGAACAATCAACTGGGACATATCGCGTGTGAAGAGCAAGCTCAGAGAAATCGGCGTGCTCGTGTTCAGCAACGAGTCCGAGGTTGACGCCAATGACATTGAGAGATTCTACAAACACATCGGATTCGGCGCCGAAGCCGAAAATAAGAAGGAAGAAGAGGATAAATCAGCCTCCAAATCCGCAAACGCCGGTGTACAGGAGGGCGTTATTTCCCGTACCAGATCGGATTATTCCGGCGATTACAGCGCGAATGCGTCCAAAAAGCAGAAGCAGACAAAGGGCGGCGTTGCAGGCACTGCCGACTCAAACCTCAGGAGCGGCTATGTGACCGTCACCGATGAGGAAAGGGAGCAGTATGAAGCATTGGCGAGGAAAAACGCCAAGGCAGCAAAAAACGCTTCCGCCAAGGAAGCCGACGAGCCCGCAGCTGAAGAAACTGAGACAAAGGTTGCAGAGAGACCCCGCATCAGGAGAAGAGCCGCTAACCCCGGCGTCAGCGCATCGACGGTAACCGCTGCAGAGACAAAGCAGCCCGAGGGGACACAGCCTGCAGCCGAAACCGACGGAGCAAACGGTCAGCCCGCTTCAAGGCCTCAGGTCATAAGAAGAAAAGCTGCCGGAACTTCTGAAGCAGCGCCTGTTTCCCAGACCCCCGACGAGGGAAAAGCTGAGGAAACAAAGCAGCCGGAGAAGAATGAGACTCCGAAGGCCGAGGAGACAGCTGCGACTGAAACTCCCGAAAAGCCGGTTGAAGCAAAACCCGAGGAAACAAAACCCGAGGAGGCAAAGCCGGAGGAGACAAAGCCCGAAGCTGAGAAGGCTCCTGAAAAGACAGAGCCCGAAACCCCTGCGGAAGCTGAGACCAAACCTGAGGAAAAGGCAAAAGAGACTGTTCCGGAGAGAAAACAGCCGGAGGTCACCGTGCACCCCATCAGAGTTCAGCCCATAATCAGGCGCGTACCCCAGGGAACCGCAACCGGTTCAGGCTCCAGACAGAATCAGAACCAGCCCAGAAGAGGCGACAGACCCCAGGGCGACCGGGACCAGCGCAACGACAAGCGCCCGTACGACAACAGAAATCAGGGCGACAAGAAACCGGGTCAGGGACCGAGACCCCAGCAGAGCGGAGCAACACCGTCTGCACAGCCTGCAGGCACCCAGCGCAGGGACAGCGGCAGGGATAAGGATTCTGCTAAAACCGAGAAGCGCAACGAGGGCACAAGACGTACCGCAGGTCCTCAGAAGGCCGGCAAGTACAACGACGCGAGAAACTGGATTGGCTCAAAAGGATCTGTTTCGGATGTTGAGAGCGACGAGTTCTCCATCAACGACAACTACGTTGAGAAGAACCGCCAGGGACTCAAGAACCCGAAGCAGAAGAAAAAGAATCAGATTGATGAGCAGACAAGGCTCCAGGCCCAGAAACTCACCAATGTGAAGATTCCGCCCACGATTACAGTTGGCGCATTTGCGGCGCTTATCAAAAAGACTGTTTCCGAGATTATCATGAAACTCTTTAAAGAGGGCATCATGGCTTCCCAGAACCAGGAAATCGACTTTGACACCGCGGCTATAATTGCCGACAGCTACGGAATCACTGCAGAGCCCGAAATCATCGTCAGCAACGAGGAACTTCTTCTCGAAGATCCCGAGGACAAAGAGCCTGTTGAAGACGCAGAGCCCAGACCGCCTGTGGTCGTTGTAATGGGCCACGTTGACCACGGTAAGACTTCACTCCTCGACGCCATCAGAAACACAAGCGTGACTGCGGGAGAAGCCGGCGGCATCACACAGCACATCGGTGCCTACACCGTTACCATCAACGACCACAAGATCACCTTCCTGGACACCCCGGGACACGAAGCCTTCACCGCAATGCGTGCAAGAGGCGCACAGGTGACGGACGTTGCCATCATCGTTGTTGCAGCTGACGATGGCGTAATGCCTCAGACAATCGAAGCCATCAACCACGCCAAGGCCGCAAACGTGTCAGTGGTCGTTGCCGTCAACAAAATCGACAAGGAAGGCGCCAACATCGACCGCGTCAAGAACGAGATGGCCGAGCAGGGCATCGTGTGCGAGGACTGGGGCGGAGACGTTCCCTTCGTGCCGGTATCCGCAAAGAAGGGCACCAACATCGATGAACTCCTTGAGACGGTAATTCTCTCAGCAGACATTCTGGAGCTCAAGGCCAGCCGCACAAAGCAGTGCAAAGGCACCGTTATCGAGGCAAAACTCGACAAGAACAAGGGTCCTGTGGCAACGCTTCTCGTTCAGAGAGGAACCCTGAGAACGGGCGACGCCATCCTCACCGAGACCACCTTCGGACACGTGAGACGCATGACGGACGACAAGGGCCGCACCATCAAAGAGGCGGGACCGTCGATGCCTGTGGAGGTCACCGGTCTCCCCGAAGTGCCTGAGGCCGGCAAGGTGTTCTACTGCGTCAACAAAGACGAGCACCTGGCTAAGAAGGTTGCCGAAGAGCGCATCGCCAAGAACCGCGAGAAGACTATGACCTATTCCAATAAGGTCACCCTCGAGGATCTCTACAGCCAGATCAAGGCCGGCGAGGTCAAGAACCTGGACATCATCGTCAAGGCAGACGTTAAGGGCAGCGTGGAAGCCGTCAAGTCTTCCCTCGAGTCCATCAGCAACGACGAGGTACGCGTCAGAGTTATCCACTCTGCCGTTGGCGGTGTCAACGAGAGCGACGTTCTCCTTGCAGAGGCATCCAATGCGGTCATCATCGGCTTCAACGTGAGACCTATCGGAAATGTAGGCGAAATGGCCAATGAGAAGCACGTTGACGTCAAGCTCTACAAGGTCATTTACGACGCCATCGAAGATGTTAAGGCAGCCATGAAGGGTATGCTCAAGCCTGAATTCAAGGAAGTTGTCACAGGCCACGTTGAGATCAGAAAAACATTCAAAGTCTCCGGCGTTGGCACAGTCGCAGGCGGCTACGTGCTCAACGGCAAGGTTCAGAGAAACTCCGACGTACGCATCGTGAGAGACGGTATCGTTGTCTACGAGGGCAAGCTGGCTTCACTCAAACGTTTCCAGGATGACGTGAAAGAGGTGGCTTCAGGCTACGAGTGCGGTCTGTCCTTTGAGTCCTACAACGATATCAAAGAGGGCGACGTGGCAGAGTGCTACGTAATGGAGCAGGTCGAAAGAAACCTCTAAAATCAAGATTTTAGGTTCTTTACGCAAGTCGCAATAGAGTACAGAGAATAACCAACTGTACTTCTAAAAGCACACAAGGTGTCTGACGACAAATAACTTGCGACTTGCTTTGCGCGAGCTCCCCGCTCGCAGTATATACATACAGCTTCGGGGTCGCGCACGCAAAAATAGCTCTAAAATCAAGATTTTAGGCTCTTTACGCAAGTCGCGGGGAAAGATAATATGAAAGAAGGAGTCTTGCGACGATTTCTCGCGACTTGCTTTCCGCGAACAAACCACTCGAAGTACCTTCGTACGTCATCGGGTTTGTTCACGAAAAAATAGCTCTAAAATCAAGATTTTAGGCTCTTTACGCAAGAAATAATATTAAGCCGCGCGGCATGAAACAACACCGTGCCGCGCGCATATTTTGACAAAAAAACTATGGACAGAATTATCAGAATTGCCGGCGAGATGCAGCGGGCGCTGACCGAGATCATAAACCGGGACATGAAGGATCCGAGGATACCGCCTATCACGAGTATCACCAGAGTCAAACTCACCAAGGATCTTCAGTTCGCAAAGGCCTACGTCAGCATTTTCGGCTCGCCGGATGAAAAAAAACAGGCGGTGGACTGCCTCAACTCGTCCTCCGGTTTCATACGCTCCATGCTCGGCAAGAGAATGATCATAAGGCAGCTGCCCAAGATACTCTTCAAGGTGGACGACTCCGTTGACGTCGGAACCGCGATGGACATGAAAATCAGCGAAATCATTGCCGAGGACAGAAAAAAGGAAGACACAAACGAAGAGCCCGCGTAAGGACTGCTTATGACAGGAATCATAAATCTCTACAAAGAAAAGGGAATGACTTCCCACACTTGCGTTGCAAAGGTGAGAAAGATCCTGAATATAAAGAAGACGGGTCACCCGGGCACTCTCGATCCTGAGGCCACGGGGGTACTTCCCATAATGGTTGGAGGCGCCACAAGGTGCTCCGACCTTTTTCTTGATATGAGAAAAGTCTACAGAGCGGAGGCCACCCTGGGCCTTAAGTCCGACACCCAGGACATCTGGGGAAACGTCGAGAAGACAGCCGCCAATGCATCAAAAATCACATCCGAAGAGGTTGAGAAAGTGCTTGGCGGTTTCAAAGGAACTGTGCTCCAGGTGCCGCCGGCCTATTCGGCGCTGAAAAAAGACGGCGTTCCATACTACAAGCTGGCAAGGCGGGGCGAGGAGGTCCATGCGGAGGCAAGACCCGTAAGCATTTACTCCTGCGAGCTGATAAGCTTTAAAACGGGTGAAGACGGTCTTCCGGTTGCGGAGATTGAGGTCTGCTGCGGCAGGGGAACGTATATCAGGACGATTATAAATGACCTTGGCGAGTCCCTCGGATGCGGCGCGGTTATGTCAAAACTTGAGCGCACCTCTTACGGGAATTTTCACGCGGTGAATGCGGTTACTCTGGAAAAGCTGGAGGCTGCGGCACAGGGCGGGAATCTCCAAGGCATCGTGAGGCCTATAAGGGACCTTTTCGATTTTCCAAGACTTGAACTTACTTCAAAGGAGCAGACTTTTTATATGCAGGGAAGAACTGTGACGGCCGACTCGGGAAGAATAGAATTTCCGGAAAATTGCGAAAATTCAGACATCGCCAATGTACGCATTCTGCTCTTCTTTGAGGGCCGGGAGTTTGCTCTCTCTACAGCGGTTCCCGACGGCGCCGGCAGGTGCGCGCTGAAGCCCGAAAGGTATTTCGGAACGGACTGAACCGAGACCGGAAACAAGTTAAAAACCCGGTTTTGTAAAAAAGATATTTACGGAGAAAAGCTTCTGATGAAGATATACGGGAACAACCCTCCATACGAAATATATGAAAGACCTGAGAAAGGCATTGCCGTGGGACTCGGCAACTTCGACGGCGTTCACAAAGGCCATGCAGCCCTGGTGAGAAGGCTTGCCGAAGAGGCGGAGAGAAGGGGGCTCCGGTCCCTTATATACACTTTTGAAAAGCACCCGATGAACGTTTTCTGCGGCGGCGGAACCGTCAAGCTCATCATGACAAATGAGAAAAAAGCTGAGATTATGGCGGGCTTCGGCATTGACGGCATTTTCTTCGAGGGGTTTGACAGGGAATACGCGGCCATGGACTGCGAAACTTTTGCCAGGGATATTGTTGCGGGAAAGCTCAATGCGTCGGTTTGCGTTGTCGGCAGCAACTACTCATTCGGAAGAGGGGGCGCAGGGGGACCGGAGGAGCTCCGGAGACTTGGCGTCAAATATGGCTTTGAGGTGGCGGAGATTGAACCTGTCATGATTGGCGATAAGGTGGTCTCAAGCACGCTTCTGCGGGAAATTATCTCAAACGGCAGGGTGGATGAATACCCCACCTATGCGGGCAGACCTTACGTGATTCCCGGAAGGGTGCAGCACGGCAGGGCAGTGGGGAGAAGCATTGGCTTCAGAACCGCCAATATTATCCCTAAGAGAGGCTTTGCGATACCCCCGGACGGCGTCTACGCGACGGTTACGGCAATCGGCGGAGTCAAATACAGGGGAGTCACCAACATCGGAAGAAATCCGACCTTCGGCAACAACAGGCGGAGCGTAGAAACCCACCTTTTTGAGGCCAGCGGCGACTTTTACGGCAGTGTTATAGAAGTCACTTTCGTGAAGCGGCTGCGGGGTGAAATAAAGTTCGACTCTGCGGAACTTCTTTCGGAGCAAATCGCCAAGGACAAGATTGCCGCCGAAGAGGCGCTTGATGCCGCTGAAGTTTGAGTCATTGGCGTGTTGAATGCTTAAATAGGGCTTAACGGGAGGGCGGGGACCCCGAAACGGGTCAATTGCCCTTGACAAGAGAGCGGCTTTTATTTAATATTAAATATGCACGGCAAAATCCGGATAAGTTGCCTTGAGAGCATCCGGACCGCGGAAACGCCGGATGGACGAGTCCGCGTTTTTGACATCTAAAAAGGTGGATTGGAATGAGAGATTTTCTTGTAAATCTGAAAAAAAGGCCCATAATCATCATATTCGTGGCACTTGTTACCGCGGGAGGATGTTTTGCCGTTCAGTATAACTCGTTCACGAAGGAATTCGGATCTCTCACCAGACTGTTTAAAACAGATTACCCGCAGCTTCTCACCGATGTGGCTGCCTGGCTTAAGGACAGAGTGTCGGACCCCACCTTGCTTGCGACCACCGTTGCCGTGGCGATCCTCGCACTGTTTGCAATATCCGTAATCGGAGCTTTCTTTGTCTCCGGTTTTTCATACATCATGTATGTTAACACATACAACGGAATCCACCGCATTCCGAAGAAGAGAAACTCGTTCTCGCTGTTCCGCGAAGGCGTAAACAAGCGCTTTCTCAGCATTGCCGTGTACATCTTTTTCTCGCTGTTGATTCTCGTGTGTATGACAGGGCTTCTTGCCTATCTCATAATGCCCGTGAGCGTTGCCGTCGGCAAGGTCATCGCAGGCGACACATCCCAGATTATACCGATGCTTCTTCTTGTGGTCGTGATAATCGTGGTGACGTTTTTCTCGGTGGTGTTTTTCGCAATGTACACCGCCTACCTCATCCCGAGCATCATTGCCTTTAAGAGAGGCGCCGTGAGAGTTGCCTTCAAAATCGTCAATTCTTACTGCTGGTATCTGATACCGAGAACGCTTCTGTTCCTCGTCTACAACCTCGCCATCGAGATTGCCTTGCTGGCCCTGAATTACGGCTACGGCTACGGCAGGAAGACGACGGTGATTATGATTACGATGTTTGCGTGCAACTGGATACTCAGAACCCTGGGAATCCTCTATTACACGCACTATGTCTTCAAGACATACATCGAAATGAAAGAGGACCTGTTCGACGAGGCTTGATTTTGGGCTCTTTGCGCAAGTCGCAATAGAGAACCAAAGAAAAACAACTAGACTTCTTTAAGCACACAAGGAGTCTAACGACGATTGCTTGCGACTTGCTTTGCGCGAGCTCCCCGCTCGCAGTACCTGCGTACAGCTTCGGGGTCGCGCACGCAAAAATAGCTCCAAAATCGTTATTTCGGGCTCTTTGCGCAAGTCGCGGGGAAAGATAACATGAAAGAAGGAGTCTAACGACGATTGCTCGCGACTTGCTTTCCGCGAACAAACCACTCGAAGTACCTTCGTACATCATCGGGTTTGTTCACGAAAAAATAGCTCCTAAATCGCTGGCTTAAGCAAGTCGGGGTCGCGCACGCAAAAATAGCTCCAAAATCGTTATTTTGGGCTCTTTGCGCAAGTCGCAGCGGCGAAGACGGCGAAGACATAATAAATAAGGTGTCTCGCAGTGAGCACAAACGAAAATACAAAAGACAAGCGCCTCAGTGAGGTGAGGCGGCAGTACAAAGGAAAAGGGAAAAGGGATTACTGTGAAAAAGCTTGTTATCAACGGCGGGAAACCGCTTCATGGCGAAGTCAATATAAGCGGCAGCAAGAATGCCGCGGTCGGAATTATCGCTGCAACAATTCTCGCAGACGGTGTATGCACACTTGAAAATGTACCGGACGTGTCAGACATCAAGATCCTTCTTGAGGCGCTGACTTATCTTGGCGCGTCCTATGAGAGAAACGGCGACGTTGTGGTGATTGACACTCGAGGCGTGAAAAGGTATGTTGCCGACAAGGAATACATCGGCAAGATGCGTGGCTCGAGCTACCTGATGGGAGCTCTGCTTGGCCGTTTTCACAAGGCCCAGGTTTACCTGCCCGGAGGCTGCAACATCGGTCCAAGACCCATTGACCAGCACCTTAAGGGATTCAGTTCCCTTGGCGCCACCACATCCGTGGAGATGGGCAAGGTGGATATCACCGCCGAAAACGGCATTATCGGCAACAACGTCTACCTCGATATCGTGTCGGTAGGCGCCACCATCAACGTGATGCTTGCGGCCTGCATGGCTGAGGGCAACACACTTATCGAAAACTGTGCGATGGAGCCCCACGTGGTTGACGTTGCCAACTTCCTAAACACATGCGGCGCTAATATAAGAGGCGCGGGAACCAACATAATTAAAATCCAGGGAGTCAAAAAGCTTCACGGATGCATTTATTCCATAATTCCGGACCAGATAGAGGCGGGCACATTTATGGTTGCCGCCGCTGCCACCCACGGCGAGGTGACGGTGAGAAACGTGATTCCGAAACACCAGGAGGCCCTCACCGCAAAGCTTGAGGAGATGAACATTGGCGTCAAGGAAGGCCCCGATTGGATTAAAATCTACGACAAGGGACCCCTCAAGTGCACCAATATCAAAACCGCTCCGTACCCGGGCTTCCCCACCGACATGCAGCCACAGATAGTGACACTTCTTTCCACTGCCGAGGGCGAGAGCAAGGTCACGGAGGCAATCTGGAATTCCCGATTCTCCTACACCTCGGAGCTGAACCGAATGGGTGCCGACATAATGATCCAGGATAAAACGGCGACTGTCACAGGCAGCAAATCCCTTGTGGGCATCTCAATGAAAGCGCCTGACCTTCGCGCCGGAGCCGCATTTGTAATTGCCGCTCTTGCCGCCAAGGGAACCTCCACAATCTACGGAACCCACTACATCGACAGAGGCTACGACAATTTTGAAGGAAAGCTCGCGGCCCTCGGAGCCGACATTTACCGCGAAGAAGCGGAATTCGAGGATATCTGAGAAAAAAGCCCCTGTGACGCCCGAGGTGCCATCAGGGGTAATTTTTACGGAGAAAAAGATGAAACTGTGCACACTTGTGAGCGGCAGCAGCGGCAATTCGACATACATTTCTGACGGAACGACCTCGGTTTTGGTTGATGCGGGCCTGACGGGCAAAAGAATAGAAGAGGAGCTTTCTTCTATCGGCGTATCCGCCAAGGAGCTCAGCGCGGTATTTGTGACCCACGAGCACAACGACCATATTACGTCCGTTGGCGTCATCGCAAGAAGGTACGGAATACCTGTCTACGCAAACCGAGGCACAATGAAATACCTTGACGCCGCCGGCATGCTGAACAGAATCATGCCGGAAAACCTGATAGTGTTTGAAAACAACAAAAGCTTCCTGTGCGGCACAATGACGGTGAAAGCTTTCCCGATTCCCCACGACGCAACGGATCCGGTAGGGTACAGATTTACGTCCGGGGGCGTCAGCGTTGCCGTCAGCACGGATATAGGCGAAATAACGGATGATATCAGGGAGGGCACAAAGGGCTGTGCTGCTGTGGTTCTCGAGGCAAACCACGACATCGAAATGTTGAAAACAGGCCCATACCCCTATCCCCTCAAGAAAAGAATACTGGGCAGGTACGGTCACCTTTCTAACGTGAGTTCTGCGGATTACGCCTGCGAGCTTGCGGAGGAGGGCACTGAGACCATCATCCTCGGCCACCTGAGCAAGGAAAACAACCTGCCGGAGCTCGCTTTTGAAACGGTGACAAAGGAACTCAAAAAGAGGGGCCTGCTGGAAAAATGCAGTGTGATGCTTGCCCCGAGATATTCCCACGGAGAGCTGATAGTATGCTGAAAATCACAGTCTGCGCCGTAGGCACCATCAAGGAAAAATATATGCGGGAGGGCATCGAGGACTACGCCAAGAGACTCTCAGCAAAGTGCAAGGTCACCTTTGTCGAGGTTAAGGAGTGCAGAACCGTTGCCGAGGAGGGAGAGCTGCTGAAAAAAGCCATTCCTTCAGGCGCCTTCGTGGTGGCTCTTGACCTTAAGGGAAGAATGCTGGAATCCACGGAGCTGGCGGAATTCATTGACGCCAAGATGACGGAAGGAGTTTCCTCTATTGCGTTTGTCATTGGCGGTTCCGACGGCCTTGACAGGTCGATTCCGGAAAAGGCGGACTTTTCCCTGTGCCTCTCAAAAATGACTTTTACCCACCAGATGACCAGACTCATACTTCTTGAGCAGATATACAGGGCAATGAAAATAAACAGCGGAGAAAAATACCACAAATAGCGCGGATGCAGGGAGATATAAAAATGAAAAGAATTCTTGTATTAATATTGGCGATAGCATTCACTGCGGTTCTTTTTGCGGCGCCTTCCTTTGGCGATGACATCAAATTCACGGAAAGCCCGAAGAGCATCACGCTTGAGAACCGTCAATCCTACGTGGTTTCATGGAAAATAAACCGCGAGCTCGGAGACAATGACTATTTTTTGATTCAGACCCGGGACGATGAGACTTGGGACTGGGGCAACGTGGAGGTAGTAAGGGAGTTTAATTACGAAATTCCCAATTACTTTTCGGACGTATCGTACCAGTACAGGATTGCCTTTTTTACGGAATTTGAGGAGTGCTACAGCGACCCGTTTACGGTGACATGGGTAAAACCCGACGATATCACCTCTGTGGAGCTGTTTGTTCCTGAAATTGAGGATGTGCCGAGGGGCTCGGAAACAAAACCCGTTCCCGTGACAATAACAAACACCGGCAAGTATGACCTCAAAATATCTTATGTGGAAAGCGGCGACCCGGAGGGCGCTCTGGATGTAATTGAGAACAAGAAGCTGACTGTTCTTAAGGCCGGGGAGAGCGACAGCACTTCATACAGCGTCAAAGTAAAATCCGAATTCTCTGTGGGCGGTTATTGCGGAACCGTTGCACTCTACGCCTCCAACATTGACGAACCGGTGCTGCTGGACGTGTACTTCTCAATTATTGACTCAGAGAATGCAATACTTAAACTGGATACGGATACGCCTGTCATAACCCTCCGGACCGGTGCCTCGGTTCCATCTGAATACAAATCCATAACTGTGAAAAATGCAGGAACCGGCGTGCTCGAAAACGTCCGCATTGTGATCGAGGACGATTCCCGCAGTGTTTTCGAAATCTACGGACCGTCGGTAGACCGTCTCGGACCCGGCAATGATACGGGAGATAATTTCACGGTTGCACTGCTTGGGGGCAATGAACCCGGTGATTACGAAACCACAGTAAAGGTCTATGCCGACGATGTAGAGGAACCTCTTTTGATAACGGTAAAGGGGAACGTATACGCCGATGAAGAGTGGGAGAAGATCAAAGACGATGTGAAGCCTGAAAAAGGACCGGATTCCCTTGCGAACGGCGGCGGAATGCCTGTCTGGGGAACGGTCCTTATCGTGACCGGAGCCGCGGCGGTGATCTGCGGAGGCGCCGCGGGCGCGGTGTTTGCCGTAAAATCGAAGAAAAAGAAAGGCTGATCAGGGATTGAAGCCTTAAAACAGCGGGAACAGCAAAAAAAACTTGCAGATTTTTTCCTGAGAAAATATAATAACGTTTTTGTGTGCTTTATCGTGCTAAAGCCCGAAAGCACACAAAAACGTCTCCCGGCGGGACGCGGTATAAACGATCGCAAACGAAGGCTGCCGGGCATTTTTCTTTCAGGGAGGATTGAGTATGAACGTTAACGAATATATTGCTTCTGTTCTTGAAACAGTTAAGAAAAGAAACCCGGGCGAGGCTGAGTTCCACCAGGCAGTTGAAGAAGTGCTTGAAACGCTCAAACCCGTTCTTGAAGCTCATCCCGAGTATCAGGCAGCCGGTCTCATCGAGCGTCTTGTTGAACCCGAGAGAATCATCAAGTTCAGAGTTCCGTGGGTTGACGACAACGGCAATGTTCAGGTAAACAGAGGCTACAGAATTCAGTTTAACGACGCTATAGGACCCTACAAGGGCGGCATCAGATTCCGCGGCAACGTAACTGAGAGCGTTATCAAGTTCCTCGGTTTTGAGCAGATCTTTAAGAACAGCCTCACCGGCCTTCCCATTGGCGGCGGCAAAGGCGGCTCCGATTTCGACCCCAAGGGCAAGAGCGACGGCGAAGTTATGCGTTTCTGCCAGAGCTTCATGACAGAGCTCCACAAATACATCGGTGCTGACGTTGATGTTCCCGCAGGTGACATTGGCGTTGGCGGAAGAGAGATCGGATTCATGTTCGGTCAGTACAAGCGCCTCACAAATCTCTACGAGGGCGTTCTCACAGGCAAGGGCCTCACATACGGCGGCTCCCTGGCAAGAACAGAAGCTACAGGTTTCGGTCTCTGCTACTTCACAGACGAGATGCTCAAGGCCAACGGCAAGAGCTTCAAGGACCAGACAGTAGTCATCTCCGGATCGGGCAACGTTGCAATCTACGCAGCTGTTAAAGCTACCGCTCTCGGCGGAAAAGTTGTTGCAATGTCTGACTCAAACGGCTACGTTTACGACAAAAACGGCATCGATATCAAAGCTGTTAAGCAGATCAAGGAAGTCAACCGCGGCAGAATCAAAGATTACCTCAAGGATCACAAGGACGCTGTTTACGGCGACAACTGCAGCGACATCTGGGGTGTTAAGTGCGACATCGCTCTTCCCTGCGCAACACAGAACGAGATCAACGAGGAATCCGCAAAGAAGCTCATCGCCAATGGCTGCTACTGCGTAAGCGAAGGCGCAAACATGCCTTCAACTCCTGAAGCAATTGCTGCACTCCAGGGTGCGGGCGTTCTCTTCGGGCCTGCAAAAGCTGCCAACGCCGGCGGTGTTGCAACCTCAGCTCTTGAAATGAGCCAGAACTCAATGCGTTACTCATGGACATTCGAAGAAGTTGACGAGAAGCTCCACGGCATCATGGTCAACATATTCAAGAACTGCGACGAAGCTGCTGCAAAGTACGGCATGCCCGGAAACTACGCTGCAGGCGCAAACATTGCCGGCTTCCTCAAAGTCGCCAATGCAATGATGGCTCAGGGTATTGTGTGATAAAACTGTGATACCGACATAACATAAAACAAAGGCACCGCGGGAGCATGATTTAAAACCTCCCGCGGTGCTTTTTTACGTGTCAAAGGTATAAACCCTTTGGCGGCAATAATTATTTGCGCCTTATTTCTTTTTCAAAATAATCTTTGAGAAGCTTTTTGCATCTGTCTCCCAGAATGCCTCTGAACAGATCATAGGGAATAGATTCTTCTTTTATTTTGACTGAGTTCTCTCCGGAGATAGATGAAGCCTCAGCGCCGCAGCAGACCGCCCGGATGCCGGAAGCCGCAATAGCAGCTGCACACATGGGGCAGGGCTCGAGGGTCACGAAGAGGGCGCAGTCAGAAAGGTTAAGGGATTTTCTTTCATTGGCGGCAAGGTTGATGGCCTTGATCTCCGCGTGACCGCTTATGTCAAGCTCTTTTTCACGGACGTTGCGGGCTCTTGAAACAATCTTTCCGGATTTGTCGGCAATTACGCAGCCTACAGGGACATCTCCCGACCGGCCCGCTTCGGCGGCCTCGACGAGAGCCTCCTCCATATATTTGACTGCTTCGTCCATGCTGAAAAGGGATTCCATTTCAGGGGCTCCTTTTTATTGTTATTTAATGTTTTTGAGCGATAATCCCTTGGCAGACTCCGGCGAGAGGTTTTAAAATGCTTTGCCGCGCCGCCAAAAGGTGGTATAATAAAAGCGTATTGTCTGCGGAGATTTTCGCTGCATATAAATTATATCAAAGAGACGGAGAAATGCAATGATAGAGCCTCCGAAAAAAGGTAAAGACGGGAAATACACTGTGGACGATCTGCTCAGGATAGTTGAGCTTTTGAGAGGCCCCGGAGGCTGCCCCTGGGACAGAGCGCAGACTCACTACACCATGGAAAAGCCAATGATTGAGGAGGCTTACGAGGTCGTGGACGCCATCGACAAAAACGACCGGGACAAGATGGTGGAGGAGCTTGGCGATGTACTGCTTCAGGTGCTTTTCCATTCGGTCATAGGCAAAGAAGACGGGATGTTCGATCTTGACGATGTGGCGACCCGCTGCACCGAGAAGATGATTAAAAGGCACAGCCATATTTTCGGAGACGTTGCAGCCGATACCCCCGGAGAGGCGCTGGCAAACTGGGAACAGGCAAAACAGAAAGAAAAGGGCTTTACGAGCCTTGAAGAGGACCTTGACGACATTCCGAAGTGCTTCCCGGCACTTTTGAGAGCGCAGAAGGCGGCTAAAAAGATTGCAAGAGCCGGCGCAGAGTCAGAGGCTGGGGAGTTTGACCTTGGCGGTATAGATTTCGGAAGCGAGGAAGAGGTCGGAAAGCTTCTTTACGAGATATGCAGGCGGTCGGAGGAAAAGGGTACCGAGTGCGAGCTTGCCCTGAAGCGCCGGACCGATGCGGTGATTGAAGCAATAAAGGAAAAATGACATGAGAATAGACAAGTATCTGAAGGTTTCAAGGGTTATAAAGAGACGCACAGTCGCCAATGACGCCGCAGACGGAGGCAGAGTATCCGTAAACGGACGTGTCGTGAAAGCGAGCTACGACGTGAAAGTCGGAGACATTGTGGAGATAGCTTTTGCCCAGGGCGCAGTTAAGTTCCGCGTGAAGAGCGTTGCCGAAACCGTGAAAAAGAATGACGCAGGTGAAATGTACGAGCTGCTCTGAAGGGCTCTTAAACAGTATGCCGGCGAGGTTGTGAGACCCGGCGGAAAAGAAATACGAGAGGTTAATATGAGAAAAATTACGAAAATTATTGCAATGATACTGGCGGTTTTACTTGCCTCCGCAATCGCGACTTCCTGCGTTGGCGACAATAAAAACCCGGACAACACCGAGCCTTCAGCCACGGAAAAACCCACCCAGGGAACGGAAAAAGCGTATAATGACGCCGCAGAGACTGTAACTTACGTGGCAAAGGCCGGCGAGCAGCTGATCTACAGCAACGAGTTCTACTATTTCCTCTATCAGGCTGTTAGAGAAATCTATTACAAGGCCGAGGATGTGTACAATCCGGACGCCAGCGATGAGGAAAACCTCGCCAAGATGAGAGAGTTCTTCTACTCCGAGGACGAAGAGGGCGTCACATATCTGAAGCGCGCCGCAGACAGAACTCTTGAGATTGCCCAGGGCTTTAAAATTGCCTATAAAGAGGGCAAAGAGCTGGCTTCTCAGGAAGACTCCAAGTTCAAAGTCGACGAGGCGGAGCTCTCCCAGATCATCTCGTATATCGACAGCGAAGCAGACTACGGCGCCGCAATGTACGGCTGCTCGAGAGACGAATATTTCTCCTATGTTTACGGCATGACTGTAAACGACGCCAAGCGCTACACAAAGCAGCAGGTGTACGCCGAGCTCCACGAAAACTACTGGGCTGACGCAAACGGCTGGGTCATCGGCATGGATGAGCCCGTGGCGCCTGTAGAGCCCGAAAAGCCTTCGGAGCCCGCAGAGGACGCCTCCGAAGAGGACAAGGCTTCGTACAACACAAAGCTCGAGGAGTACAACACCAAAAAGGCCGAGTACGACGAGCAGCTTGCCGCGTACAAGACAGACTGCGCAAAGTACGAGGAGCTTAAAGAAGCATATTACGATAAATTCAGAGAGGAATACGAGGGAAACAAGAATATATACGAGTACCGCACGGTAAGAAGCCTTTTCCTCTCCAAAAAGGATTCTGACGGCAACACGCTCACCGACGAGCAAATCGGAGCCAAGAGAAAAAATGCCGAGACCTACATCTCCCTTGTGGAGCAGGGACACTCCTTTGAGAGCGTCGTAAAGGGCTTCTCAGAGGCCTCTGATGCGGCCACCACCATGGGACTTGTTGACGTCAACGTATACACCACAAGCGTCGGAAACTTCCCCAACGAGGTCATAGACTGGGCATTCGCCAAGGACACTGTAATGGAGATTCCGGAGATCGTTGAAACCGACGACGGCATCTATGTTTTGATGGTTGAAGGCATCGTGACATTTGACGAGGCTTTCGGTCTTGTGGCAGACGCGGAAACCGCCAATACAGAATCCGTCAGAAGCAATGTCGAGTATGCAAAGCTCGCAACTCTCTACAACGACTACATCGAAGAGCTCATGGCTAAAGAAGAATACGCCCTGAAAGACATTGACGAGGAAGAAACTTTGAACCTCGCCAAGAAATACATCGACTTCACAACGGAGGACAAAGGACTTGGCGGAAACAGCTGACTCCAAAATAAATAAGGCTGCCGAGAGGACTCCCGAGGAAGAAAAAGAAAAAGCCCAAAAGGACTCCATGCGCCGCATGCTGAGCCTTGTCCGCAAGGCCGTGCAGGAATACGACATGATCCCGGAGGGCTCAAAGGTGTGTGTGGGCATATCAGGCGGAAAGGACAGCATGGCTCTCCTTTCTGTTCTGGCGGCTCTCAGGCGTTTCTATCCGAAACACTTTGACCTTCAGGCGGTGACGGTCTCCATGGGGTTCGAAAACATGGATTTCGGCCCCGTAGCGGACTATTGCAAAAGCATTGGCGTGTCCTACGAGGTGTGCGAGACCGCCATAAAAGAAATCGTTTTTGACATACGCCAAGAGAAAAACCCCTGCGCTCTTTGTGCAAACCTGCGGCGGGGAGCTCTTAATGATACCGCCAAGAAACTCGGCTGCGACATCGTGGCCTTGGGCCACCACAGAAACGACGTGGTGGAGACCGCCTTTTTAAGCCTTTCCTTCGAGGGACGGTTTT
Source organism: uncultured Ruminococcus sp. (assembly GCA_902782645.1). Lineage (GTDB taxonomy): Bacteria > Bacillota > Clostridia > UBA1212 > UBA1212 > UBA1212. Next base: position 25,327 of record CACZNV010000047.1, read on the forward strand.
ATTGTTTTGACCCGAAGACTTATCTTGAGCGAAAGGACGTCACTGTCATCAGACCCATGATATACGTTGAGGAGAGCGAAATTCGGACCTTTGCCAGGGCCCTTGAGTACCCGGTGGTGGTGAGCCCCTGCCCGATGGATAAGACCTCCAAACGGGCAGATATAAAAGAAACGCTGAACCGCCTCAACCGCGAAAATCACTTATTCAGAGAGAATGTTTTCGGCGCCGTTAAGCGCTGCATCTGGGACAGGGAAGATTGACTATGACCGGAAAAATTTACGGGAACACTTCTTCCGTAAGAAAGAATCTGCTGGAATATCTTGACGGCTTCATCGGGAACGTGTATTCCCCGGGTGAGTTCCTGCCTGTTGAAATAAGGGACGCTCTTGTGCTTGCCACATCCTCCGCAGGCATCGAATTTGCTGCGCTTATCGACCGCAAAAACAGGGTCGAAGCCATCTGCGCGGGAAACTCCGAAAGCGTCAACCTTGAAGGGCTCCTGGACACCAGAAGAGGCGACAAGAGGCTATCAGGCATAAGACTTTGGCACACCCATCCCAACGGTGCTTCGGTGCCGTCAGAGGTGGATATAGGCTCCCTTAAGTCGCTGAGGCTCGATGCCTGCGGCGTCATTGGCGTCAATACGGACGAGGAAAGAGCGACAGGCATATCCGTGACCCTTCTTAGAAGAGACAGCGAGGGCCTGCTGACGGAGTATGAGACCCTGGGGCCCGAGCCGGTGTGGCACGCAAACCGGTTTAACAGCGTATTTGAAGAGCTTGAAATAATAGACGGTGAGGCGGAAGACGCCCTTCCGGAGAAGCTTGAAGAGGACGCCGAAAAGGCGATTCTTTGCGGCGTGATACTGCCTGCAGACGAAAAAAAGGTGACACCGGAGACTGCTCTTCTGGAACTCAAAGAGCTTGCGAGGACCGCGGGCGCGGAGGTCGTTGGCGAGTTCGTTCAGAGAAGACCTTCCCACGATCCCAGATTTTACATCGGAAAGGGCATCGCCAAGGAAATATCCCTTAAGGCCCAGGCCCTGTCGGCAACGCTTCTCATTGTCGACGACGAGATCTCTGCGGGAACGGTCAGAAATCTTGAGGATGCCACGGGTTTGAGAGTCATTGACAGGACCACACTTATCCTTGACATCTTTGCCGCCAGGGCAAGGTCCCGGGAGGGCAGGCTGCAGGTTGAGATGGCCCAGCAGAAATACAGGCTCACCAGGCTCACCGGCAAGGGAATAGCTCTCTCAAGGCTTGGCGGCGGCATCGGAACCAGAGGTCCCGGCGAGAGCAAGCTCACAGCCGACAGAAACTACATAAAACGCAGAATATCTTTCCTTGACGAGGAACTCAAAAAGGTCTCTGCGGTGAGGGATACCCTCAGAAAAGAACGCAAGAAAAACGAAATACCCCAGGTTGCGGTGGTGGGATACACAAACGCGGGAAAATCCAGCCTCCTTAACGCCCTCTGCAACGGCGACGTGCTTGCGGAGAACATGCTGTTTGCCACGTTAGACCCTTCGGTGAGGCGCCTTGTGACAGAAGACAGCAAGGATTTCCTCATCATAGACACCGTCGGATTCATTAAAAAACTGCCTCACGACCTTGTGGAGGCTTTCAAATCAACTCTCGAAGAGCTTAAATACGCGGACCTTCTGCTTCACGTGGTGGACGGGAGCAACCCCGACGCCGCCAATCAGATAGAGGTCGTAAACGAGATTATAAAAGAGCTGGGAGCGGGCGGAAAACCCTGCTACGTAGTTGTGAACAAGGTGGATCTGCTGCCGTCAACGGAACTTGCGTCAGACAACACCGGGCCCATTGATTCCATCACATATTACGTCAGCGCCAAGACCGGCGATGGTATGGAAAAGCTCAAAGAGGCGATAGTAGGCTTCTTCTCTGCGTCTGAGAGGGCCTTCTCGCTGCTCATTCCCTACTCGGACGGAAAAACCCTTTCGTACCTTCACGACAGGGGCAATGTGGATTTTGAGGAATACTCCGCAAACGGGGTTGCCGTCAAGGGAAAGATTGATTTAAAATACTGGAAGAACGATTTTTCGAAGTATGAGGCAAAAGATGAAAAAAACTAAATTGCTTGTGCTGTTCGGCGGACAGTCCACCGAACATGAGATATCCTGCATCTCGGCGGGAACGGTTCTAAAGAACGTGGATTTCGACCGCTTTGAGGTAAAGGCCTGCGGAATCACAAAAGAGGGCGACTTCATTGTTATGCCCGGTGTTGACGGCGCTATTGACGTTGAAAGCATAGTGTCCGGAAAGTGGGCCTCAGTTCCCGAATCCGGAAAGGAAGGCATAAAACCTGCTGTGGACACCATATACGGGTGCGATGTTGTGTTCCCCGTGATGCATGGAATCATGGCCGAGGACGGTTCAATACAAGGGCTTCTTTCGGTGCTGGGAAAGCCTTTTGTGGGCGCCGGCATCCTATCGTCAGCTGTCTGCATGGACAAGGTCTACACAAAAGTCATCCTGAAGGAGGCGGGAATACCCGTGGTTCCCTGGGTGACGGTGGAGAGAACAGACCTTTCGGACCTTCCGCTTGTAAAGCGTGAAATTGCCGCAAAAATAGGATACCCCTGCTTTGTGAAGCCCTCGAACTCAGGCTCCAGCGTGGGGGCTTTCAAGGTGGTATCGGAGGGTGACATTGGCGATAAGCTGAAGGAGGCCGCAAAGTACGACCGGAAAGTGCTTGTGGAAAAGTATATACCTGCGAGAGAAGTGGAGTGCGCAGTGCTGGGTAATAGGGAACCGAAGGCAGCCACCCCGGGAGAGATAATATCCACAAGCGAGTTTTACGACTATGACGACAAATATATAAACGGAACAAGCTCCACAAGGATACCCGCGGACATTCCGGCGGAGGACAGGGAACTGATCAAGGAGCTTGCCGTGAAGGCATATGTTGCCCTGGACTGCGCGGGCCTCGCGAGAGTAGATTTCTTCAAGGACAGGGAGACGGGGGAGATTTATCTCAACGAGATTAATACTATACCCGGCTTTACATCCATAAGCATGTACCCCCAAATGTGGGAGCACGAGGGCGTGTCCATAAAGAATCTCATTACAGAGCTTATAGACCTTGCCCTTTTAAACAAAGAAGAAAACAGCCGGACGATTTGAGAGAGTCATTATTGACGAAAAATTAGGGTTTTTGAGATGACTGAAAACAATAACAAGCCGATAGGAATATTTGACTCGGGCCTCGGCGGTCTGACAGTGCTGAAAGAAGTGAGAAAGCTTCTCCCTCATGAGAGCCTGGTTTATTTTGGCGACAGCGGGAGGGCTCCCTACGGGACCAAGTCCTTTGAAACCGTCCGGGCGTATACAGAGCAGGATGTGGCCTTTTTGCTTTCAAAAGGCGTGAAGGCTGTGGTTGTGGCGTGCAACACCGCTGCCGCCTGTGCGGGAAGGGAGCTGCTTGACTCCTTCGGCGTGCCTGTCGTTGACGTTATAGGGGCGGGCTCGGAGCAGGCTGTTTCGGTTACAAAATCCGGTAAAATAGGCGTTATCGGCACCTCAGCCACCGTGGGCAGCGGCGTTTACGAACGGGCCGTAAAGGCGCTTCTTCCGTCCTGCGAGATCACGGCAAGGGCCTGCCCCCTCTTTGTTCCGCTTGTGGAAGAGGGCTGGTGGGACAATGAAATCACATACGAGGTGGCGAAGAGGTACCTTGGCGATATAGGGGATATAGACACCCTGGTGCTGGGCTGCACCCACTATCCCTATCTTGAAAAAGTCATCGGCGAAGTGGTGGGAAAAAAAGTTACTCTGGTCAATTCGGCGAAGGCTGTGGCGATGAAGCTGGAAAAGACGCTGAACGAAGAGGGCCTTAAGAGCAAAACCGCCAATGCATCCACCGAATACTACACCAGCGACAGCGTTGAAAAGTTCGGGGCCCTCGGAAAGCTTTTCCTCGGAGACCTTGGCGGCACCGTATACAGAGCGGACACGGAGGCCTTTTCATGAACCTCATGAGGCTTCAGCTGACAATACCGGGGAAGCATTTGGCTTCAAGCGGTGCGAAAGAAGAATCTTCAGGCGGCGAACCCGATCTTGTGCTGGACCTGAGGAGCCGGGATGAGGCGGCTGCGTATTTCGGCGGTGTCCTTGGCGGGTCCTGCAGAAGGAGCTTTGAAGCTTTTGACTGCGCCGCAAAGGGTGATGCCGCCTTTTTCTATTTCTCACCCCTATTTCTTTCAGATAAATTATCGGAGCTCTCCGGCTCGGTGAGGTGCGCCGGTTCACCGTTTAAGACGGTATGCGGCGTCAAAAAGGAAATTGTAAAGAGCTCTGAAAGGAAGGATTTTCCTGTATTTTACGCGCTTATGAGGGCGGAAGAGGCGGAAAACGTTGCCGGCAGGAATTCAGCCGAAGATAAACTTGAAGAGCTTTTTAAAAACTGCCTGCCGGCAAGAATTCTTGCGGCGGTTCTGCTTTCCGGCATTGGCGATTTCTTCAGCTTGAAGGAGGGCGGCTCAACGGAGCTGGCATTTTTCATCAAAACCGCCAATTTTTCGCGCCTCGCGGCTGAGCTTTACTATCTTGTTGAAAAAAATGCCGGTGGCCATGTGCCGGCTGAACTTGCGGCATGTACCGGGCGGTATATCCGCGACCTTATAACGGAGGCATCCGATGAAACTTGATATTTCAAAAGTTAAGGATGAACTGATTGCCTGGATCAGGGATTTTTTCGAGAAAAACGGCAAGGGCTGCAAAGCAGTGGTGGGTATCTCCGGCGGCAAGGACTCTTCCGTGGCTGCCGCCATATGCGCCGAGGCTCTCGGAAAGGAAAATGTTATTGGCGTTCTCATGCCTTGCGGCGTTCAGAGCGACATTGATGCGGCCCATATGCTGGTCAGCCACCTTGACATCAGGCATTATGTGGTGAATATTGGCGAGTCAGTGAAGGCGCTGAAAGAGGCTGTTCCCGGAGAGCTTGAGCCCACGAGGCAGGCCTCCGTCAATCTGCCGCCAAGG
>CACZNV010000048.1 GCA_902782645.1 uncultured Ruminococcus sp.
GGGCTCCGCCTTCGTGTTTCTGACCACCTGTACAAAGCCGTCGCCCTCCTCCGGTCTGTCAAACTGCATGGCGTAGTAGTCGCCGTTTGACTTTCTGCATTCGGTGAGAGGGTAATAGTCGCCGCTTATCATGTACTCTGCAGCTCTTCTCCATAGTTTTGACATTCTGATGCCCACGGAGAACAGTTCTTCCCCGTCATAGTACTCAACCATCGACGTAAGAGCGGGAGCCATTGCGCAGTGGTAGGCGTATTCATCCACAGGCCTGTGGGCCCCCGGAGTGTAGTCGCCGTTTTCGTCGTCCCAGTTCTGGGCGTGGGCTCTGAAATACGGTATCCACTCGAACATCATTCTGTGCTGCTTCTGCTTTACGGGGTGGACGCCGTAGCCCACGTCGGTGTAGTGGAAAGGCACACCTCTTCTCATGGTTTCCAGGTCGTTCCGTCTTCCGCCCGATGAACAGGAGTCAATCAAAAGACCCGGATTTCTCTCGAGCAGCGCATCCCAGAGTTTCAGGTAACCCACTATGTGGGCGTTTTCGGTCATGCCGTCCCTGTCTTTTTCGTCTTTGCTCTTCCAGGCGTTTTCCGGCGCAAAATTGAAATCCTGGCGGTAGATTTTCACCCCGGCCTCTTTTATTATTCCGTCAACGGTATCGATTGCCCATTTGAGGCAGTCCGGATTTCCAAGGTTCAGGAGACCGAAGGAAGGCACGTTCATTCTGCCCTCGTCAGGCTCCTTTATAATCCATTCGGGGTGGTTCCTGTCAAGCCATGTACCCTCGTGCACCCTTTCTGGCTCAAACCAGAGCAGGAGCGCGATGCCGTTCTCATTGCACTTTTCCCCCACCTTGCGGAGCCCCTCCGGAAAGTTTTCGGGATTGGGCCACCAGTTTCCGGTGACCACCCAGTGTCCGTCGCAGGGGTACCAGCCCGCATCTATCCACCACACGTCGGGCTTCAGACCCTTTCTCATGTACTCGTCAATGGCAAAAAGCTGGTTTTTCTCGGTCACTCCGGTAAACTCCTCCTTGCCGTCAATCATCCAAGTGTGCAGGCAGTGGAGAGGCCTTATGGGCTTTCCCTCAAACTTTGGCACAATGTGTTTGAACATCCAGCGGCGCCAGAGATTTCTGCTCCTGTCCTCACCGCCAACGGAACACATGACCGTAAGCCTCGGAGTTCTGATCGTCTCCCCCGGCTTAAGATAAGCTCTCAGGTTCTTCTGTCCGGAGTAAACTCTTACGCCTTCATCCTCGGGCAGGAATCCCGCCTCCCAGCCTCCGGGCCAGCCCACGGCCACATTCACGCAGAAGCTGTCAAAAATCAATCTGAAATACGGAGAGGCGCCGCAGCAGGAAACGCCGAACATCGGCGAGTAGACAAGGTCCTTGTCCACCCTGTCCTTCGTCATCTCGTAGCCCTCGTCATTGCAGGTGACGCCGTTGCCGTGGTAAAGCACGGCGCCGGAGCCTTTTATCACCCGGTCCCCCACCCTTATCTTTTCAAGGATGCCTGTGTTTCCGGCGGCATCGGCGTCAAGGGCCGACAGCTGAATTTCCTCGCCGCCAAAAGGTTTATGTTCAATTTTACCCGCGTTGCTGAAGAAAAACAGCCACTCGCACACGGGAAAGTCCTCGTATTCGTTGTAATGGGCAACAATTTCAAGTCCGTCGGCGCTCCGTCCGGATATTACGGTGGTTTTGATGCCCTTGAAAAGGTCCGACCGGATCTCCGTCACCGCAGGAGAAAAGGATTCGGGTATCCCCTTGTAATCCGTCCCGCGGTATGTAAACGACACGGGGACGGCTGAAAAATCCCTGCCGTCAAAGCGGAAAATGTTTTTTGCAAGGGTGAAATCGTCTTTTGCCGCAGCGATACTGTCCATAAGACCTCCGGAAGCTTGATTTAGTGTCTGTAAGCGACTTTTGCGGGAACTGTCCCGCGGTCAACGCGATAAATGGGTTATACCACAAAACAGTGTCTGCCGCAAGGGGCCCGGAGGTCTTGGCGTGTCAAGCTGCGGAGAACTATTCTTTTAGCATTTTTTCAGCGAATGCAGTATAATGCATATACCGGTAATTTGAAGTGCTGAGAAGATATTTTTGATGTATGCCAGTCAAAAACGAAGCGCTTTCGTTTCCGGTTTCCGCAGCCGAAAGGAGTTATGCCATGCAGATTTTAATAGTTGAGGACGAACAGCGGCTCGCAAAAGCGCTGAAACAGATTCTTGAGGAACACAAATACATGGTCGACACCGTGGCAAACGGGCAGGACGGCCTTGATTACGCTTTGAGCGGTATATACGACATCATTGTTCTCGATATAATGCTTCCGAAGATGGACGGAATGACCGTGGCGAGGAAGCTCAGGGAGGCATCAGTCAGCACACCCATCATCATGCTCACAGCAAGAGACACCATAAAGGACAAAATCAACGGCCTCGACGCCGGTGCGGACGACTACATGACCAAGCCGTTTTCGCCCAACGAGCTGCTTGCGAGAATAAGAGCCCTCACCAGGAGATATTCGGAGGTCCTTGCCGAGGTCAGCGAGTTCGGCGACTTCACGTTCAACTCATCTGTGAATGAAATCTCGAAGAACGGGAAGAGCATCAACCTTAACTACAAAGAGGCGGAGATTCTCAAGCTCCTGCTCTTCAAAAAGAACGTCCCGGTGTCCAAGGAAGAGCTCATCACCAAGGTCTGGGGCTTCAACTCAGACGCCGGCGACTCGAACGTGGAAGCATACATGAGCTTCGTTCGCAAAAAACTGAGCTTCATTCAGTCCGATTACACTATCACATCTTACAAGAAAAAGGGGTACATGCTGGAGAACGCCAATGCTAAAAAAGCTTCGGAATAAAATCGTACTGACAAATCTAATATTTGTGGGGGTACTGCTGATTGCGGTCAGCGTCGGTGTCTGCATATTCATCTCAAACTCCGCAAAAACGAAGCTTGAGAACCGGCTCAACGTGGCCATAAGATACGTATCCGAAGCACCCAACACGGAGTTCAAGTGGGTCTTTGGCGATAATACCGGAAGAAGATGGAGGGATTTCACCTCTGATCCCGACTCCTCCTCTGATCCCGACTCCTCCTCTGATCCAAACTCCTCCTCTGAGACGGATACCCGGGAGCCGGTAAATATCCCTCCGGATTTTGACAAAAACGGTCTGCCCGACGCAGTGGACGGAGCTGTTTTCGCTGTGCTTATCGACAGCGAGGGAAACATTGTCCAGAGAAGAGAAATCTACGCTTCGATGGACGACGAGATGCTTGAGTCGGCCCTTCAGAAGATTGAATCCTCAGGGAAAACAAGCGGCGTCATAAAGCTCGGATCGGACGACCTGGCGTTCTCGAAGAAGGAAACCCGCAAGGGCACCGCCATCGCCTTCACAAGCCGCACGGAAACCGTAACCACCGTCAGAAACGCTCTGATAACCGCAATCTGCGCCGATTTTGTGATCATGGTGTTTATCGCCCTCATCAGCATCAGAATCGCGTCCCTCAGCATGAAGCCTGTTCAGCAGGCCTGGGACAGCCAGAAGAGATTCATTGCCGACGCCTCTCACGAGCTCAAAACGCCTCTCACGGTTATACTTGCAAACAACAGCATCCTTGAGACAGGGGTTTCCGACGACAAAAACCGCCAATGGCTTGAAAGCAACAGGTACGAGGCCGAAAGGATGCAGAAGCTCATCGAGGAGATGCTTTTCCTCGCCAAATCGGACGAGGGAGGCTACAAGGTGAGCCTTGGCGATGTCAATATTTCGGATATTGCGGAGCAGTGCTGCCTGAGCTTCGAGCCCGTGGCCTTCGACCAGGGAGTCATGATTGAGACCGACATCCAGCCCGCAGTGACCATTAACACCGACGCTTCCATGTTCGAGAAGGTCTTCGGCATTTTGACGGATAACGCTGTAAAGCACTCGCCAAAGGACGGAACCGTTCTCTTCAAACTGTCTTCCGACGGTAAGAACGTGCGCATTTCGGTTTCCAACGGGGGCGAGCCCATCGCTGAGGAGAGTCTTCCCCACATTTTCGAACGATTCTACAAGGCCGATTCTTCGAGGACCGCCGACTCCGCCAAGAGCGGTTTCGGTCTCGGCCTCGCCATTGCCCACGACATTGTGGAGAAGCTGGGAGGAAGCATTGGCGTCAAGAGCAATGCGGAGGACGGTACCGTGTTTACCGTGGTTCTGAAGAACACATAGAACAAAGCTTTGAAAAGAATTACTAAAGATTTTTCTTTTCAAAGCTTTTTCACTTATATAGAATGCACAAATCAGCCCGATTTTGTCATTTTTGAGCTATATATATAACTTGCGCAGCGGCCCTCCGCTGTGGTATCATTTTAGAGTGTTTCCAAAATAACGGAAAATGAATTCAAAAGAAAAGAAATCTTGCCATGAAAGATAATTTGCTTAAGCGCAAAACTGCATTCAGAATTATGACCGTCGTACTGACTTTCTGTCTGTTTTTCGGCGGAGTTTTTGTATCTTTTTCCAACGACTACAAAGGAGATATAAGCAAGGCCCAGGACGAGCTTGCAGATGCGAAAGAGCAGCTGAGCGAGCTTCAGAGAATGATTAAGGAGAGGCAGGAAACCCTCACCAGAATCGCCCGGGAGCTTTCATCCATAGAGAGTGCAAAATTCAGCCAGATGAGCGACAGGGAAGCCGCCATCGAGGATCTTCAGATGCTGAAGCAGCACATTGAGCAGTTCGACGCCGAAATCGAAGCCATGGAGCAAAAGCATGAGGAGCTTGTCAATCTTCTTCTCGACCGTGTGAGGATTATGTATCAGTCTGCCAACGACTTCGAGGTGCTTCAGATGTTCTTCGAGTCATCCGGTCTTTTTGATTTCATGCGCAGGATTGACACCCACCGCAGGATAGTTGAAGACAGCCGCGAGCTCATCGACGCCGTAATTGAGAGCGAGCGCCAGCTTCAGGAGAAGCGGGAGCAGCAGCTGGAGCTTTTCAAAGACAAAGAGGAACTTATCCGTGAGCTTGAGCTTGCCATCGAAGAACTCCAGAGCGACAAAGAATATGTAACGGGAAACTATGAGACCCTTTCCAGCATGCTGGAAGCCCTTGAAGACCAGGAGGTTGACTACTCCGAGGAGATCGTAAGTCTCACATCGAAGCTGAACAACCTTGAAAAACTCCAGCGCGAAGCCGAAGAAGCGGCAAGGAAAGCGGAGGAGGAGCGGAAGCGCAAAGAGGAGGAGGCAAGGAAAGCCGCCGAGGAAGAGCGCAAGCGCAAGGAAGAAGAAGCCAGAAAAGCGGCTGAGGAAGCCGAAAGAGCAAGAATAGAGGCTGAGGAAGCCGCCAAGGCCAAGGAGGCCGCTCAAAAAGAAGCCGAAGAGGCCCTCAAGTCCAAAACCAATCCCCTGGACTGGAATTTCTGCTGGCCCATCGAGACATACACAAGGATCACAAGTAAATTCGGCTACCGTGTACACCCCATTTCCCACGCATGGCAGCTCCACTCCGGGGTGGACCTCGGCGCCTCCACAGGCACCAAAATCTATGCGGCTCAGAGCGGAACAGTTTCGCTGGCAAGGGAGAACGGCGCATACGGTCTCACAGTCATTATCGACCACGGCAACGGCCTTCAGACCGTTTACGGACACTGCAGCAAACTCCTTGTGAAAGCGGGCCAGACGGTTACGAGAGGTGAAACCATTGCCCTTGTGGGCATGACCGGCGGCGCCACGGGCCCCCACCTCCATTTTGAAGTCCGCGAAAACGGAACACCTGTAGATCCGCTTCCCTACGTTGAAGGTCTCTATTAATTAATCCGCAATACAACAAAAAAAGTAAACCGGTGTTTTCCTTACGGATCACGCCGGTTTTTTGATTCCGTATCACGCCTGTTTATTCAGACCTTATAAATCATATCTCTCTCAAGCCTGTCTGCAGCTTCTCCGAGGCCGAGAGCCCGAAGTATCTCATAGGCAAAGGGCAAAGCCGTTCCCGGGCCTCTTGATGTGATTACTTTGGCGTCGCGTACTACTTTGTCTTCAAGATAGGCGCCGCAGGACTCTTTCTTTATCATGCCCGGATAGGATGTGGCACGGAGGCCCTTCAAAAGGCCGGCCTTTTCAAGGACACACGGGGCTGCGCAGATAGCGCAGACAAGCTTTCCGCCGCTCATGAAGTTCTTCACGCACTCGATCACATCCCCGCTGTCTCTCAAAGTAAACGCATTCGGGAGGCCACCCGGCAGAACCAGGGCATCATAACCTTCGCCCTTCTTTACGGTTACGTCAAAAATTTTGTCCGAACTGACGCCTATGCCGTGGGAACCCTGCATAAGTTCTTTTCCCTCCGCCGAGCACAGTGTGACCGAAACTCCGGCCCTTCTCAAAACGTCAACTACGGTAAGGGCCTCTATCTCTTCAAAACCCTCGCAGCAAAGCACAAGCACAGATTTTTTCATATTGTACGTTTCCTTTCAGTCAAACTGTTTGAAAAAGCCGCGGCTTTGTCTTCCCTTACGGAAAGCTCCGTCCGCGGCTTATCAGTCCGGCGCATCTTTCGAGAGAATCTGCGCCGGAAATGCTTATTGTGTTAAACCGGTCAAGGTGAATATGTCAGTTGCCAAGTACAGACTTGCGCACTTCGGCAATGGTATTGCCCTTCTTTGACTCAATCTTATATTTGGCAGCCAGCTCTTCGGAATAAGCCTTGAATTCATCCGATGCCTTCTCGCTCTTAAGAGTTCTGATAACATGAGCTCTTACGCTGATGATTGTGTCCTCATCGGCCTCTTCTTCGGAAGGCTCTTCCTCTCTGCTGGTGTCGATGTCGTCGATGCCTGTGCACTTGACAATGTAGAAGTTGGTGTCATCTTCGATGAGGATGAGCTTAGTCTCTTTGAATTTGCCGTCCTCAGTGATGCTCTCCAGGCTGTAGTCATTGTTGAATTCAGCCCAGGGATCCTTGTCCTCTTCTTCGGCAGCTGTATCTTCATCGCCTTCTGCGGCAGTCTCACCCTCTGCGGCGGTTTCGCCTTCTGCGGCAGTCTCGCCTTCTGCGGAGTCCCCGCCCTCAGCGGCTGTATCGCCCTCAGCGGCATCCGCTTCCGGTTCAGTTTGCTCCTCAGATGCCTCTTCAGCAGGCTCTTCGGCCTTTGCCCATCTCTCAACAAGCAGGGACTTCAGTGCGGTGCGGCTCTCGTCGCTCCA
>CACZNV010000049.1 GCA_902782645.1 uncultured Ruminococcus sp.
AACGGTCATTCCGGATTCCTTTACAGCGTCAAGAAGAGTCTTTTTAGGAGGTTCAAGGGAAAAATCGTGGCGTCTTTCGGTTCTTGTGAAATTCGGATAATCGCCAATGAAAGGCCTTGCGATGACCCTTCCCACGCCGTGTTTACCTCTGAGAATTCTCCGTGCAATCCGGCAATACTCATAAAGCTCATCAACAGTCACTGCAGCCTCATGGGCGGCAATTTGAAAAACGCTGTCAGCCGATGTGTAAACTATCAATTTACCCGTTTTCAAATGCTCAAGGCCGAAATCTTTGATAACTTCAGTGCCTGAATAAGGTTTGTTGCAAAGAATCTGTCTGCCTGTTTGTTTTACAAATTCAGAGATGACCTCCTCCGGAAAGCCGTCGGGATAAGTGGGAAGCGGGCTTTCCGATACAACGCCGGCAATCTCCCAGTGTCCTATTGTGGTGTCCTTGCCCATAGAGCGCTCACTGATTCTTCCGAAAGCAGCCGACGGATTAAGTACACTTTCAAGATAAGTTTGACCGTCAATATTACCCATACCCAGCTTTTTCAATGAATCGAATCTAAAGCAGGGACTTTCGGATATTCTCTTTAAAGTATTGCAGTCTTTGTCGCCAAAAAGATATGCATCGGGTGCTTCTCCGCATCCAAGCGAATCAAGGACTATAATGAATACTCTTTTCATTTTCACTACCCTACAATACTGTTCAGAGTTCGATTGCGGTCTCAAGGGCCAATGAGATCATATCGTTGAACGAATTCTGTCTCTCCAGAGATGTGGTGTTCTCGCCGGTTAAAATATGATCCGATACGGTGCAAATTGCAAGAGCGTTTTTACCCGCTCTCGCCGCATTAAGGTAAAGACCCGCAGCCTCCATTTCAACGGCAAGGACACCCATTTTTTGCCATGCTCCCAGTGTGAAAAAGCGTTTTCCCTCCGGTGCGCCGTCGTCATCGTTGTAATATGTATCCGAGGAAAGAAGGTTTCCCACATGGTATGTAAGACCAAGTTTCTTGGCGTTTTCTATGCATTTTTCCAAAAGCTCAAAAGAGCATACGGGTGCAAAAGCTCCGGGAAGATGGAACTGATCGGCATAATGGGAAGTTGTGGAAGCCCCCATACCGATTACGATATCGTGAATCTTTATATTTGTCTGCATGGCGCCTGCAGATCCTACTCTTATAATATTTTTGACACCAAAGAAGTTGAAAAGCTCAAATGAATAAATGCCGATAGATGGGATTCCCATACCGCTGGCCATGACAGAAACCTTCCTGCCTTTATACGTTCCCGTGTAGCCCTGAATTCCCCGGACATTGTTCACAAGGACGGGATCGCCAAGGAAATTCTCCGCAATGCGTTTTGACCTTAAAGGGTCACCCGGCATAAGAACAGTTTCAGCAAAATCCTCAGGTTTGGCGTCAATATGGGGCGTAGGATAATTCACCATCTGTATTTCTCCTTTATTTGAGACTTTTTGCAATCTTGACAATTCTTGAGGTTCCCAGTCTGTCAGCTCCGAGACTTATAAACTTTTCCGCGTCCTCAATGCTTGATATTCCTCCTGCGGCTTTGACTTTAACATGGGGACTGCAATGTTTTCTCAAGAGCTCAACATCGTAAAAAGTGGCTCCGGCGGTAGAGAATCCCGTGGATGTTTTAATGAAATCCGCGCCGGATTCCGAAACAATCCCGCACATTTTGATTTTCTCCTCATCCGTAAGAAGGCATGTTTCGATTATGACCTTAAGTATCCTTCCGCCGCAGGCAGCTTTAACCGCCTTTATTTCATCAAGGACCTTGCCGTAATCGCCTGCTTTCACATCGCAGGTGTTGATAACCATATCAATTTCGTCTGCGCCGTCCTTAACCGCCTCGGAAGTTTCAAACACTTTTGTTTCACAGGATGAGTAGCCGTTGGGAAAACCGATAACGGTGCAGATCTTTAATCTATCGCCTGCGTATGCCTTGGCGGCTTTCACAAAGCAAGGGGCAATGCAGACTGATGCCACGTTATACTTGATACCGTCGTCGCAAAGTTCCATGATATCGCCAATGGTGGCGGTCCTTGAGAGATTAGTGTGATCGCAAACTTTTAAAATACCCGAAATGTCCATACAACACGTATTCCTTTCTGTTTTCAGGAAAGATTTTAACAAAAATCCCCTCCGAATTCAATTAAGTAAACCTTCTGAATATATTTTAAAACGGGTGCGGTCAGGATGATCCGCACCCGTTTTAAATTAATGTTTGAAAACTGAAACTCAGCCGTAGAGAGGACCGTAATTCTTACAGGCTCTGTAGTCCTGACCCTCAAGGTCTTTCGTGCCGAAGGCAGACCAGCAATGAGGTCTGAATATATTGGCGTCAGGGACATTGTGCATGGAAACAGGTATTCTGAGCATAGATGCAAGGGTGATGAGGTCTGCTCCCACGTGACCGTAAACAGAAGCGCCGTGGTTTGCGCCCCAGTTGGCCATGACTGAATAAACGTCCTTAAAAGCATTGTTTTCAGGGTCCAGGCGAGGAACAAACCACAGTGAAGGCCAGGTGGGATCGGTCCTCATAAGAAGCTTCTCATTTACGTCATCCGGAAGCTCGACGGTATAGCCCTCCGCAATCTGAAGCACAGGGCCCAGGCCGTCCACAAGATTCATGCGGGCCATGGTGACAGGCATTATGCCGCGGGATGTATACTGCGAGGAGAAGCCTCCGCCGCGGAAATAGCCTTTGTTAGCAGGAGCCCATTTAACGCTGTTCATTACATTTTTAATGTCTTCATCAGTAACTTCCCACCAGCGTTTCATAACGGAGTTTCCGTTTTCATCTTTCATTGCTCCGCAGCCGTCAAGGGCGGAAGCGCCGGAATTCAAAAGATGCATGAATCCGTCCTTGGCGATACCTTCGGGTCGGTATCCGGTCACCCTCTCCACGGCTTCAGGACTCCAATATGTCCTGACATCAGAAAAGATGGGGCTCATATCGGAGAGCAGATGGAGAAGCAGCATGGTCATGCCGTTCATGGTATCGTTTTCGGTGGCAAGCACAGTGGGCTGCCTTTTGCCGTTCCAGTCAAACGAAGTATTAAGAATCGCTTCCGTAAAGTCTGCATTGGGCATAAAGTCTGTCCATTGGCGTTGACCCTGAAATCCGCCCACAATTGCGTTGCGGCCGTTTGACTCTTCAATCCAGCCTATATCCTTAAGCTTTTCATTGCCGAGCATAATGTCTTTAATGATAACTGTCATCTTTGCGATGAAATCCCACTCGGCCTCATCCTGCTCTTTCGTATTGATCTTTGAAGGCACATTCACCTCAAGACCTTTTTTGCAGTTTTTTCTGATCCACTCCCGTTCTTTCTCATACTCGTCCCTGTCGTAGATGCCAAGGCGCTCACGCCTGATAATCTCAGTCATATCCACCCATTCAGCTCTCAACCCGAAATATTTCTGCATCACAACAGGGTCAAGGACAGATCCTGCGATACCCATGGCAACACCGCCAATACTGACATAGGCCTTGTTTCTCATAAGACCCACGGCAACGGCAGCCCTTGCAAACCTTAGCATCTTTTCACTGACGTCTTCGGGAACGGTGTCATCGTCCTTGTCCTGAACATTCCTGCCGTAAATTGCAAACGCCGGAAGACCCCTGTGGGCGTGGGCAGCCATTATGGCGGCAAGATAAACAGCACCCGGTCTTTCGGTTCCGTTAAACCCCCAAACCGCTTTAACCGTATATGGGTCAAGATCTATAGTCTCGGTACCGTAGCACCAGCAGGGGGTGACGCTGAGCGTTCCGCATATGTTGTAGTTAGTGAACTTGTCTGCGCACTTAGCGGCCTCTTCGCCGCCGCCAATGGTTGTATCGGCAATGACGCACTCCACAGGGGTGCCGTCCGGGTAAAACAGGTTTCCGGTAATAAGTTTTGCGGCCCTTTTGGCCATGTCCATGGTCTGAACTTCAAGTTCTTCTCTGACGCCAAGCATGCGTCCGTCAATTATAGGTCTGATTCCGATAACGGGTTTTTGCATTTTCAAATCCTCCCAAACTATTTTTCGAAAACTGAAGCGGCCTCCTCAAGGAGTTTTCTGATTTCAAGATGCTGCGGACAAGCCTCTTCGCACATGCCGCATTTTATGCATGAAGATGCCTTGCCGGCGCCGTTTGCGGTAAGCTCATTTCTGTATTTTACAAAAGGCAGCCACCCTTTGAAGTTGTCGTAATGATTTCTGAGAGCAAAAATATCCGGTATCCGTATACCCATGGGGCAGGAGTTTTGCTCCACACAATACCTGCATCCTGTGCAAGGTATAATCTTGCGGTTTCTTAAGATGCAGACAACCTTTGAAAGAGCTTCTTTTTCTTCATCCGTAACAGGTCTAAAGGGAACCATCGTTTTAAGGTTATCCCTCATCTGTTCCATATTTGACATTCCCGAAAGAACCATCATAACATTGGAAAAACTTGCGGCAAACCTTACTGCGTATGAGGCATTTGAATTATCCGAAAGTCTGTTAAGAACCTCTGCTGCCTCAGCGGGAAGGTTTGCAAGGGTTCCCCCCTTAACAGGTTCCATAATGATGCAGGGCTTCCCGTGCTTTAGACATACGTTGTAGCATTTTTCGGACTGCACCTGTGGGTCGTCAAAATCCACGTAGTTAAACTGAATCTGAACCGACTCTATTTCGGGATACTCGTTAAGTATCATTTCCAGCACATCGGCGCTGTCGTGAAAAGATATGCCCACGTGTCTGATATAGCCCTGACTCTTTAGTTCAAAAGCGGTCTCATAGGCCTTTAATGATTTGTACTTTATGAAGTTATTGGCGTTTTGAGCATGCATGAGATAAAAATCGAAATAATCGACGCCGCAAAGCTCAAGCTGACTTTTAAAGAAAGGAACAATATCCGCCTCACAGTTAAAATAAGGTTCGCTCAGTTTGTTTGTCAGAAGGAAATCAGACCGTTTATATCTTTTAGAGACACATTCTCTGATGGCGGTCTCCGACTTGCCGCCAATGTACCCGTGCGCAGTATCGAAATAGTTAAACCCTGCACCAATGAAGCTGTCAGCCATAAGCTTGAACTCTTCTTCGTCAACCTCGCCGTCCTTCATTGGGAGACGCATGCATCCGAATCCGAAATTGCCTTTAATCTCCGGGAAAAACTTATTATCAAACATACACAAGCCTCCTTTCGGGTGTTATTTATCGCCAATCATATCGCAAGCTTTTTTAAGTCTTTGCAGTCCGTCTTTTAGAGTTTCAAACGGACAGGCAAGATTGATTCTCACAAAAAAGTCCGCTTCTTTTCCGTATACAGCGCCCATTGAAATGAAAAGGCCCGTATTTGCTCTCAGAAAGGCCGTAAATCGCTTTGAACTCATTTTGGTCTTTCGTATATCAATCCACATAAGGTAGGTTGCATCGCCCTCTACGGCGCTAAGAAGCGGTATTCTGTTTTTTATAAAGTTCTCGGCGCAACTTCTATTCTTGAAGACGTATTCTCTCATGTTATCGAGCCAGTCTTCAGAAGAGTTGAAAGCCGCAACAGCTGCAGGAACTGCAAACACATTGGGCTCGTTTATATTTTCGATGTTTAAAGAATCGGCAATCCTTCCCCTCATTTCATCGTCGTAAACATATACAGCAGATGACTGAACTCCGGCAATGTTGAAAGCTTTTGTGGGGGAAATGCATGTCACAGAGTTCTTTAGGTTTATATCGTTTACAGAGGCAAAAGGAATATATGATTTTGAAGGTCTTGTGATATCGCAATGGATTTCATCCGAAAGTACTGTCACCCCGTTACTTGAGGCAAGATTTCCGATAGTTTCAAGTTCCTCCTTGGACCATATCTTTCCCACAGGGTTCTGGGGGTTGCACAAAATGAGGAGTTTATTATTAGGGTCTTTAAGCCTTTCTTCAAGATCTTTAAAGTCTATAGAGTATGTAAACTCAGCAGAATCATACCTAAGCGGAGACTCAGATACAATGCGGTCATTCTGCTTAATCAGATTGAAAAAGATGTTATAGACGGGGGACATAAGAATGACTCCGTCGCCTTTTTCCGTAAGGCACCTGATTACCGATGCCACGGCGGGAACTATTCCCTGGCAAAAAAGAAGCCTTCTTCCGTCCATAGAGAAGCCGTGCCTTCTGTTCCAGAAGTTAACATATGCCTCTCTCCATTCATCGCATGTATCTGTGTAACCGAAAATACCGTGATCCACACGGTCGGAAAGAGCTTTTTTAATCGCAGGGGCGCACTCAAAATCCATGTCGGCAACCCACATGGGAAGCTCGCCCTCTTTTACATCCCACTTGAGAGAGCCGGTATTTCTGCGGTCTATTACTTTGTCAAAATCGTACATGGTAAATAACTGAGTTAATCTATGCGGAAGCCGTCAATGCCAGACAGGTTTTTCAAGTCTTGCGCCGATATCATCGCAGTCTATCACCGTCTTAAAAGCCTCAACTTTTCCCTTCTCGATGATAAGCTCGGCAATCCTGTCGGCTTTGATTCTGCCCGAGGAAGGATTAAAGACGCTTCCCACTTCACCTTTTACGTCAGCGTCCACCGACGAATATTCAAAGGCAAGTGTGGTGTCAAGAAGCCTGCAGTTTCTCATAACGAGATTGTCTATGTAGCAAAGCCCCTGGAGACTCTCCACGGTGCAGTTCTCAAAATACAGATTCTTGGAATTCCAGCCAAGGTATTCGCCTGAAATCCAGCTGTCATAAACCTTAACATTCTCACTGTTCCAGAAGGCGTCCTTGGTGACAAGAACGGAATTTTTAAGAGTAAGGCTCTTCGCGCCGTCAAAAGAATAATTGCCGGAAAGCTTAAGCTCAGATGCCTCGATATCCTTCGAATTCATCCCGAAATAGTCGCCGCAGACGGTGACGCCAATGAGTTTCACATCTTCGCAGGACCAAAAGGTTTCCTTGGCGTCAGGAATGCTCACATTAGTAAGGCTGACACCCCTGCACCTTCTGAAATTCTTGGGCGAATCGATAACCGTGTTTTCAATGCTTATATTATTCGTGTACCACATTCCGGCCCTGGAGCCGCCCGTAAATACAGAATCGAAAACTTTTACATTCTCGCAATACCACAGGGGATATTTCCAGCGCATCATGCAGCCGTAAAGCTCTAAATTACTGCTTTCTTTAAGAGGAGACTCGCCAATGTCAAACGTGCACCCTGAAAGCTTCAAAGAGTCGCTTCCGAACAAGGCCCTCTCTTCTTTAAACGATTTTTGAATTAATTCTTTCATAACGCCTCTTTTGATTATTTTCTCTTTTTTCTGATAACGAAAGCCGAAACGGCCGTAAGTAATGCAGCGGATGATAATCCGGTTATGACGCCGCCGCATCCGCCTCTTTTGCCTGAATCCGATGCTTTTTCCGTTGAAGGCTTTTCGGTGGGAGAAGGCGTGTTTTCGACATTTACTGTTTCGGATGGTTTTTCAGTTTCAGAGGGTCTTTCGGTTGCCTGTGTTTCGGGGGCAGGAGTAGCTGCAGGAATCGCCGCGTCGCCGTTTGATTTATAGTTCTCGATGAAAGCATTGGCGTCTTGCTCGTTTGCGAAGAAGCAAACTGCATAAAGCTCATAAGATGTTTCTCTTTCAGCCTTCTCAAAAAAGTCAAACCGGCAGTCGTAAAGCTGACCTTTGTAGTAACGGTTACCCGTAAAATTAAGTTTTATATACTGGAGGCCGTCAGTTTTTTCATAGTAATATTTCTCGTTCCGCATTTCCTGCCAGTCGGTAAACTCGTTGTTCGTGTAATAGAAGGTTCCCATTACCGGATTGTCGTCAAGAAGCACGCTGTTATAGTCAAATCTGCCTATAATAACCACATGCTTGTAGATGTCCGCAGATATCTGCATGGAGCAGCTCAGAGAATCGTCAAGAGAATTCTGGTAAAAAGGAAGAACCACATTTGGGTCGTTGCCGCCACTGGTGGTTATAACGCAGCAGTTCTTTTCATCGTCATATTCAAGCTTCTTCACTTGATTGTTATTGGTGGCATACATGAAGAATTCTTCAACTATATCGTAGTCGTTGAATCTTATGTAGATTGGATCGTTTCCCTCCTCAATTGCAGCGGGAGTGGGTGTGGGGTCGATTTCAGTGCCCTCCTGATGAAAATCAAATTCAAAAAGGAAGCTGTTTTCAACACAAAGCTCGTAGAGAGTGCCCTCCAGCTTAACCAGGAACTTAAGGTGGTTCATTCCTTTCATTTCGGAAACATCAACGTTAATCTCATATCGCTCCGAATAATCCACGCCGTTTCGTTTGGCCTCGTCCCGTATCGGCTGCTCCGCTTCAACGGTAAACTCCTGCTTCATCACAGGCTGTCCGTCGTTAATCTGATAGCCAAAGCCCTCAATCTCCACGTCGCAAAACATCCAGCCTCTCACAGTGACGGTTTCGGCTTTTGCCTCAAGTATGCCGCTTACGCTGTAAAGATATTGGAGAGCCTGGCCGTCGGTGCCCATGACCTTGCCGTCAACCTTAAGTGTATCCCAGCGGGCAAACATTATACCGTAATACTCGTCTTCAATTTCAGCATCCTCCGCAAAGGCGCATAATGAAACTACGGACAAAAGCATTAAAAAACATATTAAAAAGGCAATGAGTTTTTTCATAGGAAAACCTCCTGTGTTTCTTTCTTTAATAATAGATTATCACACAAACATGAATGTTTTACAACTGTTTTAAACGGCCCAAACTTGGCGCTTGACAATCAAGAGGACGGGGTATTATATTTCAGAGGTAAATTCCGCGCATGAGGATATATTTATCAGCCATGAAAAAAACTGACTTAAAATTTTTAAAATATCTTTCAGCTGCAGCCGCAGTATTAATTGCGGCATTAATATTTGTGTCATGCAGCGAGAATAACCCGGCAGAATTTTTACCTTCTTTTACAGAAGAATTTATCGAATCGCCAACGCCTGAAGATACAACCGCAACTTCATACGTTACTCCCCCAATAACTCCTTACGAAGAATCAACGGAAACGCCTTCTTTAAATCCATCTTTTGAGATAACTGAAGAACCGACAGTTGTGCCCACGGAAGCCCCCACGGAAGTGCCGACTGAAGCGCCCACAGCAAACCCTTATGAGAACTTTACGGTACCAACCATATACATAAATACGGATTACGGGAAAGACATTACAAGCAAGGAAGTATATGTTGACGGCACCCTTTCCGACACCACCGGATTAAAGGACATAAGATGCAGAATAAGGGGCCGCGGCAACACCACCTGGCGGGACTTCGGCAAGATAAAGCCGTCCTACAGGCTTAAAATTGAAAAGAAAGAAAGTCTTGGCGGCATTGGCGGGCCGGAGGGAAAAGACTATGTCCTTATTGCGAACTACTCTGACCTTACAATGCTGAGGAATTATATCGCGCTGAACCTTGGCGGCAGGCTTTCAAACATTTCGTACACATCTGAAATTAAGTTTGTAAACCTTGTGTTAAACGGTAAGGACAGAGGTCTATACCTGCTATGCACCAAAATCAAAATCGCTGAAAGCAGAATCAATATTGAGTCAGACGCAACAGGCGAAACTGCCGACACAGGGTACCTTGTAGAGCTTGACAGGAGAGCCGATCAGGAGGATTCGCCCTATTTCACAATACCCGGCACAAAACACAAATTCTCGGTAAAAAGCGACACAACCTCAAAAAAACAGGTTGACTTTATATCTGCCGCAATACTGGATCTCTACGAAAAATGCGAGAAAGGTTCAAGGGAAGAGATTAAAGAGGTTCTTGATATAGATTCCGCGGCAGATATGTTTATACTTGAGGAATTTGTGAAGGACAGGGACGTAGGATTTGCTTCGTTCTATATATTAAAAACTGCAGGCGGCAAAATTGAATTTTCCTGCCCCTGGGACTTTGACCTTTCACTTGGAAACGACAACGACAATCCGACCCCTGAAGGTCTTATAACAGAAGTCACAAACTCTCCTGACACCAACCCGAACCCATTCTTTGTGTATCTTTTCAGCCAGCAGTGGTTCAGAAAGCTTGTGTACGAAAGATTCACTGAAGTTAAAGGTATAATAGCTTCCGTCATAGAAGACTACACGGTCATGGCTGAGCTTTTGAGAGAGAGCAACGAAAATAACGATAAAATCTACAATATGTACGGAAGAAAGATATTCAAGGAGCCTAAAAACTTCTACAAAGAGCTATTAACATATGACGGCCACATACAATATCTTAAGAACTGGATGGAAGAAAGACTTATCTTTATGGAAAACTATCTTAAAGAAAAAGCCGGGCCTTAAGAAAAGCAGCTTTACAATAGGGTAGAGAGGGATTTCGGTCCCTCCCTCCCATTGCACCGTACGTACCGGTCAGGTATACGGCGCTACATCAAAACAGAAAT
>CACZNV010000050.1 GCA_902782645.1 uncultured Ruminococcus sp.
ATTTCTGTTTTGATGTAGCGCCGTATACCTGACCGGTACGTACGGTGCAATGGGAGGGAGGGACCGAAATCCCTCTCTACCCTATTGAAACAATAGCGCATCATTAAAACACCTGAAAACTACTGGAAATTGAGCGAGCAGTTTAAAGAACTACATAAGGACGTTCCGTGGACCGCTATCAAGGGCATGAGAAACAGAACAGTTCACGACTATACGTTGTATTGACAATATCTGATATAACATTATAATAATGCTTGAAATAAAGAAGTCAGGCCGCACACAAACTGTGAGCGAAAAAGAACTTCACGGCGTTTCCGCGGCACTGTCCAAGAAGAATAAAGAGGCCTACGGTGTACTTTCAAAATAAAGACATTGACAAAAGATGGTAATCCTATGTGGGTTTATTAAGTAGGATTTTCCGATAGACGTGGAGAGACAGTTATGCAAAAAACATCTATACGTTTTTTTGAAGACATACCGGTTCGCGCTGTTTGGGACGAAAAAAGCTCTAAATGGTGGTTTTGTGCTACGGATATTGCGGAGGCGCTGACCAAAAGCAAGAATCCGCGCTTATACTGGAACAAAACGAAAAGTCGCAAAAATGAGTTGTCGACAATTTGTCGACAACTGAAATTAAAAGCGCGGGACGGCAAATTATATAACACCGACGTTGTAGACGAGCAGGGGATTAACACGGTCATTGCGCTGATTCCGAGCAAAAAATCCGAAGTGTTCGCCCGCTGGATGAGAAACATGGAGACCTCGCTTGACGAAAAGAGCAAGCAAAAGGCATACGAACTATTTGAAAGCGGATTCATTGACAACATCGAAGTCGGTACGACAAAGGAGCTGCAGCAGATTCACGGATACATTTTCGGGGGTCTCTACGATTTTGCCGGGCAGATACGGACGCTCAACATTGCAAAGGGTGGTTTTGCCTTTGCTCCGGCATTGTATTTGGACGGAACTCTTGCGTCTATAGAAAAAATGCCTGAAAGTACACTTGAAGAAATTGTCAATAAATACGTTGAAATGAATGTTGCGCATCCGTTTATGGAGGGCAATGGCAGAAGCACGCGCATTTGGCTCGACCTTATCCTCAAAAAGAATCTGAAAAAATGCGTTGACTGGAGCCTGATTGACAAAAAAGATTACCTTGCAGCCATGCGTGAAAGCGTTTCCAATCAGACGAAAATCTACGGATTGATAAAGAAATCCTTGACCGATGATATTCAAAGCCGTGAAATTATAATGAAAGGCATTGATTATTCGTATTATTACGAGACTGAGGATTAATTGAAAATACCGAAAAGGCGTGTTTTAATCGGCTGCCGGAACTCGGAAATTGGGACAGCACTTACGGGTTATCGCCAAAAGCGCTTCCGATATCCCCGCAGGGTTCCGGGACGCTTAATGAAACTCAGATTCTATTGCGTCAACGACAATGATATCCGCGGGAAGCCAGTTGACTTGGCGGAGGTTTTGCGTCGGAAGCCACTTGGCGGCTTCGTGTTCGAGAAGCGCGATGTGGCTGTTTTTGAGGCTGCACCAGAAACAATCCATCGACAAGTGAAAGCCCGGGTAGTCATACTCGACCGTGGTGATGAACCTGCCAACCGTTATTTCAGCGTCCAGCTCCTCCTGAATTTCGCGCGCAAGAGCCTCTTCGGGCGTTTCGGTTCCCTCAATCTTTCCGCCGGGGAACTCCCACCAATCCTTGTACTCACCGTATCCGCGCTGCGTTGCAAACACAACCGGCTCTCCTTGCTCGTTTATTGACTTTATGACGGCAGCGACTACCCTGATCGTTTTCATACCGCATCCTCCGATATATAGCATTCCAAATATTTTAAAAGGTCTTCTCTGACAGCGCGATTGTACCATATCTTCAGCCTCGAACAAACCGGAATCTGACCCGCACACTGACAATCCTTGCGCAGAAAAATGAAGCATTGCGGAAGGATTTCCTTCATTTTAGTTAATGACAACGTTTCCAGGTTGTTTTGAAGTGCATTAAAGTTCGTCATATATTCATCAGGTTCCTTTCTGCAATTTCTTTAAGCTCTGATTCTTCAAGATCCTTCAAGGCGCCGCTATGCAAGATGGAATGATAATCTGTATGATCGTAATTGAATAATTTATTAGATATTTTCCAATGGCGTACTACAATTCCGTCATAGTAGATATCAAACTCCATTAATATCCTTGAGAATATCCTCTATGGAATCAGCAAGACAAAAATTCATGAAATGATCAATTGTCGTATGACTTGGGGCCTTCATATCCTGAAGAAGCCACATGAAACGGATATCTGTCTTGCAGAGTTTTTCTATTGCTCTCGTAGATGTGTAACCGTTCTCCATGAAGGCAAAGAGTATAACTTTGAGTAGAGTAATTGAATCATATCTTGGGCGGCCTGTATTGCTTCTTTCATTTACAATATACCTGTTTAGGTCTATATGATTCATTACTTCACAGAAAGTATACACTGAATCGGTAGTTTCGATAATTGCTGAAAGTTCTAATGGCAATTTCA
>CACZNV010000051.1 GCA_902782645.1 uncultured Ruminococcus sp.
ACGGAAGGATTGAGGGGTTCTCCGGCCATGGAGAAATGCTGCACGGAGGAAAGATCAAATTCTGAAAGGTCCTCCTTGATCATGAATCTGTACATAGTCGCAGGAGCGCAGAAGGTGGTGACCTTGTATTTGGCGATAACCCTCATAAGGTTAGCGGCAATGAATTTGTCCATGTCGTAACCCATTACTGCGGAGCCGGCAATCCATTGGCCGTAAATCTTGCCCCAACTGAATTTAGCCCAGCCTGAATCCGCAACCGTGAGGTGCAGTCCGTTTTCTCTTACCTGCTGCCAGTATTTGGCGGTGAGAATGTGTCCCAAAGGATAGCTTTGAACGTGCTGTACAAGCTTGGGCATGCCCGTGGTTCCGGAGGTGAAATACATGATCATGGGATCGTTTGCCATGACCTTTTCTTTTCCCGTTGGTCTTTCGAGAACATCGCTTTCATTCTTGTAACCTTCGGTAAAATCAAGCCAGCCTTCGCATTTTGAACCTATCTTAGCCAGATATTTAAGAGTTGGGCACTCGTCTTTAGAAAGATTTATCTGCTCGATAACGTAAGGATCGTCGCAGCATATAGCCATGTCGATGCCTATCTTGTTGACACGGTATACAATGTCCTTTTTGGTAAGCTGGAAAGTTGCGGGTATCGCAATGATGCCCAGCTTGTGAAGAGCTGTTACGGTAAACCAGTACTCATAGCGTCTCTTCATTATAAGCAGCACGCTGTCTCCCTTTTTGAGGCCCAGCTTCTTAAGGTAGTTGGCTATTCTGTTGCTCTCCCGCTTCACATCGGTGAAATTGAATTCGGCGGAGTTGCCGTGGTCGTCGCACCACACAAGCGCTCTTTTTTCCGGTTCGGCCTCAGCCCAGCCGTCAACGATATCAAATCCGAAGTTAAAGTCATCCGGATAGGTCAGTTTGTAGTTTTTCTTAAAATCTTCGTAAGAGTCAAACTCAACTCTGTCGAGATATTTGTTAAGCATGTAATTCATTTTAATCCCAAAACTCCTGTCAGAGCAATATTACTGTTAAGAATTTGGCGGCTTTTCCGCCATAAGCAGACTGGGCGTGAGGCACAGTCGGGTCGAAATAGAAGCAATCCCCTTCTTCAAGGATAAAATCGTTTTCGCCGAAGGAGACCTTGATGGTGCCCTCCAGAACGAAATTGAATTCCTGCCCCGAGTGGGAGACCTTGGCGGGTGGATTCTTTTCGGTTTCAGCGCCTACGGTAACGATCATGGGCTCAATCTTGCGGCCGATGAACTTGTAGGCAATGCTTTCAAAGTCGTAGCCCTTGTATCTGTCAACGGCAATGCCGCGGCCTTTTCTCACAAGAGAGCAGTTGGTGAGTTTCGGAGAGACGCCTGTGAGTATCTCGGTAAGGTCAACGCCGAACTTGGCGGCAAGAGCGTAAAGGATACTTACCGGGAAGTCCACCTTGGCGTCTTCATAGTCAAGGTATTGCTGCTCCGAAATTTCAAGATAGCTTGCCATCTCTTCAACGGAAAAACCGCATATGTCGCGAAGGTCTTTGATTCGCGAAGCGATTTCGTCAATTCCGGTATTCTGGTTCATGTGATCACCTCGTGTAATTCTCGGGGAAACATTTCCCCTGTTTTCAAAAGACGCCAAATCAAGGCATCTCTTTAAATGATTTGTTCAAAGTTTGATTTCCGCACCGGGGAAGTCAAATGTGGCGAAATAGTCGGAGGGCTTTTCAGCTCTTCTTATGAGCTTGAAGGACCCGTCTTCTTTTAGAAGGACTTCAGCCGACCGCAGCTTTCCGTTGTAATTATAGCCCATTGCAAAGCCGTGGGCGCCGGCATCGTGAATGGCCACAAGATCGCCGATTTCAATCTCCGGAAGCTCTCTTTCTATGGCAAACTTGTCGTTGTTCTCGCAAAGACCGCCCGTAACGTCATAAACCTTAATCTTCGGGGCTTTTTCCTTTCCAAGAACAGTTATATGGTGGTAGCTTCCGTACATTGCCGGTCTCATAAGGTTTGCTGCGCAGGCGTCAAGTCCCACATATTCCCTGTATATGTTCTTTTTGTGGATAACCCTTGCCACAAGCACGCCGTATGGGCCTGTGATATATCTGCCCAGTTCGGCTTTTACAGCGGGTCTTACAAGATTATTTTTTCCGCAAACTGAGTCAATCTTGTTTATCACCGATGAGGCTGTCTTATAGATGTCAACCGGTTTGTCAGCGGGCTTATAGGGAATCCCTATGCCGCCGGAAAGGTTTATAAAGGAAATATCCGTACCTGTTTCGGTTTTTATGTCCGCAGCAAGATCCAAAAGCACGCCGGAGAGAGTCTCCCAGTACTTATTCCCAAGCATATTGCTGGCAAGGAATGAATGAAGTCCGAAAGTCTTCACGCCTTTTGATTTGAGGATGAGAATGCTCTCGATTATCTGCTCCCGGGTCATACCGTACTTGGCTTCTCCCGGAGCGCCCATGATGGCGCCGGAAATTTTAAAATCTCCGCCGGGGTTGTATCTTAGGCAGATTCTGTCCGGCAGTCCGCCGTGTTTTTCAAGAAAACCGATATGGGTTATATCGTCAAGGTTTATTATCGCATCAAGCTTTCTTGCAAGTTCAAAATCCTCAGCGGGAGTCACGTTCGACGAGAACATAATCGAGTCCCCGTAAAAGCCGCAGGCCTCAGACATCATAAGCTCAGTAAGACTTGAGCAGTCGACGCCAACGCCCTCTTCCTGCAAAAGCTTCAGGATATAAGGGTTGGGGCAAGCCTTAACCGCAAAATACTCTTTAAACTCAATGCCGGAAAATGCCTGTTTAAGGTTCCTGACTGCGTTTCTTATGCCCTTTTCGTCGTATACGTAAAAAGGTGTGCCGATTTCTTCGGCAATCCTTTCAGCAGTATCCTTGTCAAAAAACAAAACCTTTTCTTGATTTTCGGAAATATCAGTCATTAATTTCACCGTCCTCCATAATATAACTGTCTATTTCATCCCATAATTCGGGAATTCCTTTTTTAGTTTCAGCGGATACCGGAAAGACTTTCCTGTCTTCCGGAAGTCCCAGATTCTTTTTAATCATCACGCAGTTCTGATTTACCTGGGATCTTGAGAGCTTGTCGGCTTTTGTTGCAACAACAATGTAATTCAGCTGCGCCGCTTTAGTCCACTCATAGAGCATCCTGTCGGCCTCCGTAGGTTCATGCCTGATATCCACAAGAAGCATTACCAGATAAAGCTGCTCTCTTACGTTAAGATAGTTCTCTATGACATTCCCCCAGAGGTTCATTTCGCTTTTTGAAACCTTGGCGTATCCGTAACCCGGAAGGTCCACAAAATGGATCTCGCCGTTGATGTCATAGTAATTTATAAGCCTTGTCATGCCCTGTTTTGATCCTGACCTGGCAAGATTTTTCCTGTTGATGAGTGCATTGATAAGGGATGACTTGCCCACGTTGGAGCGGCCTGCAAAAGCCACCTCAAGAAGATCCGATTGAGGAAGATCGTCCGTTTTTATGCATGATTTTACAAAGCTTGAGTTTTTTACGGTCATTCTTCCAAAGTCCCCAATATCATTCTTCTGGCCATGTTAAGAGCCATATTTGCAGCCCTTCTTCTCACATGGTCGCGGCTACCCTTAAAATTAAACTCTTTTGCAAAAGTTTTACCTTTATAAGACACGCCAATGTAAACAAGCCCTGCGGCCTTGTTTTCCATTGTTCCCGGTCCGGCGTTTCCTGTGGCGGAAACGGCGATGTCGGTGCCGCACTTGATTCTTGCATTCTCGGCCATTGCCTTGGCGGTTTCCATGCTGACGGCGCCGAAGGTATCAATCACATCTTTGGGAACCCCCAGAAGATTGATTTTTGCCTCATTGCTGTAGGTCACAATACCGCCTTTTATCACATTGGATGCACCGGGCACCGAAGTGACAAGAGCCGCTATCATACCGCCTGTGCAGGACTCGGCGCAGGAAAAAGTTATATTCTCTTTTTCGCAAAGCCTTACCAGCACTTCCTCCACAGGCTCTTTGTCTTCGGAAACAAGTTCCTTTGAAAAGCGCTCCCTTACAATTTTAGAAGTTTCTTCGATAAGTCTGTCTGCCTCTTCAGAAGTCCCGCTGGCTGAAACCCTAACAGTCACGATACCTTCCTTGACATAGGTTGCAGCGGTGGGATTAGTTCTTCCCGAAATAATATCCTTAAGCCTGTCCTCGACAAGGGACTCCGGCACACCGGCAATGGCAAAAAACTTTGACTTGAGACAATCATCCGTTTCCCCCTTCAAAACCGGCAGGACTTTATTTGAAAACATCGGATTGAGCTCGGAGGGAGGCCCCGGAAGCAGCACAACGATTTTTTGTCCCTTCTCGGTTTCATGCCTTATAAGGCACCCGGGGGCAGTTCCGAAATCGTTTTCAAGTATATATGAGTTTTCGGGAAAATATGCCTGGGAAAGGTTCGAAGCAATAAAAGCGCTTCCCCTTTTGCTGAAATAATCTACTAAACTGCTTACGGTTTTCTCATCTTCAACGAGTTTTAAACCGAGGACATCGGCAACGGTTTTCTTGGTGAGATCGTCCTCCGTGGGGCCGAGACCGCCTGTAAGAATAACAAGATCGGATCTTTCCAGTGAATTTCTAAGGCATGAAGACAGTCTCTCTCTATTGTCGCCCACAACGGTATGGTAGTAGCATGCAAAACCGGCACCCGGAAGAAGTGCCGAAATGTACTGGGCGTCGGTATTAGCCACCTGACCCATCAATAATTCTGTTCCTACTGAAATAATCTCAGCTTTTTTCATAAATTCCTTTTACAGCCGGTATAAGGCGTTATTTTATATCAACGGGATAACCTTCCGGATCTTCAACGCTCCATTTAAGATAGATGGAATCGTCAATGTCAAAAGTGCCGTTTTTGTCGTAGTCCTGTTCATAGTAGACGGTGAAATAATCGGGGTAAAGCATTGCCGTCAGGAGATACCCCGCATCATCGGCGTCAGCTTTTCCATTGCAATCCGTGTCCCCCGGAATATTGATTCTATACTCAAACTCACCCATTCGGAAGATGCTTCCGGTAGTAAGCACCGCAGACTTTGAGAATATACCGTCTTTACAGGTTCTCGCCTCGCCGCCGATTGCTGCCATCAAAGTCCCGGGGAAAGATCCTTCCGCAATTCCGAACAGGAACCTTTCGCCTGTTTTCTCGTCATAATAATACTCGATGGATTCCGCAAAAGCCTTAAGTTCTTTAGAGACAAGATATTCCTCCGGGATGGCGAAACTAATCGTTTCCACTCTGTGTTCCGCATCTGAGCTGCTGCCGGTGGGAGGATAGTTCCTGATATAAAGATCGACGCTGTCGCCTCTGTCAGCCATTCCGTAGATGCAGTTGACCTCATCTCCGTCGTAGGTGTAAAGAGTATCAAACTCACCGCTCACAGTGTCATACAGAACAACGTGTTTTGCGGTGGTAAATATCACATTGGTTCCCAACGCCTTTATACCCCCGTAATACCCGTTCCAGTGCGTACCGTATTCGGTCATGAAATAGTCCGTGATAGACGTGATGGTCTCGTATATGTAAAAATCGGAAGTTCTTCTGAAGGCGATTTTATTGTTTTTAATTTCAGCAAGGTAGTACCAATAGCCGTTGCAGAACACAAAAGATGTGTCAGTGTCGTACCAGCAGGCATTGGCGGTTTTGTAAGTGTCGGATGCGGCATTGTCGTCGCTGTAGAGTGTGCTCGTCCAGTCGTACTCATCGCCTGTGTGAACCTTTGTAAAGTCTGTCTCCTGTTCCCCGTCGTATTCGCTCCTTAAAAAATGTGCATGTAAAGAGTTTCCGGGAACATCCTCCGCGCCCCAGGTAAAGTCGATATTGTACCAGGAGCCGTTGACTTTAACCCTGTTCCATATATGATTCAACGCCAATGAAACAACCGTGTCGTTCTCTATACCCAGCCTGTTTAAAACTCCTGCGGCAAAAAGAGAATAAGCCTGGCATACGCCTTTCTTTTCTTTCAAAAAGTTGTAAACATCATCGATAAGGGTGTCGAAATCGTAGACAAAGTTATTGCAGATATATTCAAACACGTAAAGAAGCTTGGCTTCAACCGACCAGTCTCCGTGAATTCCCTTCAGACACTCGCCAATGGCATCGCTGTAAAAATCAAGGACCTCTGAAATTTGACCGGTTTCGAACTCAGGCTTAAATGTGACTGCGGTTACTTGAGATTTGTAATGAGTGTATGAGAAAACCCGGGATACAAGGAAAGTGAGAGGTTCGTAATTGTAAAGAGCCTCCATGTAGCTCAGAAATGTGTCCTTTTCAAGTCCGTAAGATGAAATATCAAGCTTATTTTCACCCGATACAATACCTTCGGTGACATAGTTCAAAAAGCCGGATGCGGATTCATAATCTCCCACGGAAGAATTCAGGGCAAACACATCGCCGGATGAAGAAATGCAGGGGGCAAAAAGCAAAGCGGCTGTAATCAATGCCACAAAAGCGCATATAAACCGTTTCATGAAGCCACCCCTTTCTGCCGAAACAAAGTATTGAAATCCCCGCGGGTTTCAAGTCCTGCACGTGCGCACACGCATGCGCGCATACACATTTTTATTATAATATTGTAATCGCCAATGTGTCAAGGTCGTTGACAAAAACGGGCCTGTAAAATATAATTTTTCAAGCTGATTAAAAGCTGTTCAGACATCAGATCATCAAGCTGCTTTACGCACCAGCGCAAAACTTTAAGGAGGCTAAAATGCTTGACACTAAAAGAGTAAACATAACCGCCGACGGAAGAGTAAGTCTTTCCCCTTACATTCTTGACAAAAGTCCCGAAATGCCCCTTTCGGACTTAAGACCTGCTGTGGTGGTAATCCCGGGCGGAGGCTATCAGGCCCTTTCCGACAGGGAAGGAGAACCCATAGCAATGGCTTTTGCGGCAATGGGTTTTAACACTTTTGTGCTGAGGTATTCCATTGGCGAATACGCTGCTTTTCCGAACCCGCTTGTGGACCTCATGAAAGCAATGAAAATCATACACGACCGGGCGGCCGAATGGAACACTAACCCGGATAAGATTTCTGTTGTAGGTTTCAGCGCGGGCGGACATCTTGTGGCCTCGCTGGGAGTCTACTGGAACAATGAAGAAATACTGAAAACTGCGGGAGTAAAAGCGGAGGAGGCAAAACCCAACGCACTCATTCTCTGCTACCCCGTTATTACTTCGGGGAACAAGAAGGAGCCCGGCACAATAGCAACAGCGGCAAAAGGCCACGAGGAGCCTGATATATTCGACAAGCTTTCTCTCGAGAAACACGTGGGACCTCACACACCGCCCTGCTACATCTGCCACACATTTTTCGACTCGGTTGTGCCCGTTGAAAATTCACTTCTTTTTGCAAACGCCCTCGCAGCTAACAATGTGGCTTTTGAGCTTCACATAACCCAGGACGGCGTTCACGGTCTCGCTCTCGGAGATCACGTCACTTCTATAGGGCCCCTTCTTCACAACAAGGAGTTTTCTGCGTGGGTGAAGGGATCCGGCGAGTGGATGAAAAAGCTTTTTGAATTCAGATGTCTTCCAGATTACGACTATGAAACCGCAATAAGAAGAAAAAGATAAAAATTACCTAAAATTGCTAAAAAACCCTGCCGCTCCGAATGGAAGGCAGGGTTTTTTATGTTATAAGTTTTTATCAGAAAATTGCCGCAATGACATTGCCGAGTGCCTCGGCGCCCTCCTGCACTGTTTCATTTGCACTGCCTCCCGCGCCCATAAGGTTTATAAGAAGCAGCCAGCAGAGCCCGTAATAGGTCACAACAGCGATAAGGTCATTCATTGATGTGATCAAAGGACCGGAGGCAACAGCCGGGTCAATTTTAAGTTTTTTAAAGAGAAGAGGAACCAGCGTTCCAATTCCGCTGGCTATCAGCATAGCCACAACAAGAGCAACGCCGGCGCAGCCTGAAACACCGAAGGAGAAGCCCCAGCTTTCATGCTTTGCAAGATGGATGTAAAGACCAAGAGCGCCGAATGCCAGAGATCCTATTATAATTCCGTTCATAAGACCGATTCTGGTCTCTTTAAAGAACAGCTTGAACTTTTTCTTTTTATTAAGATTTTCATCGGTAAGGACCCTGATAGTTACGGCGAGTGACTGGGTACCGGAGTTTCCTGCCATGTCAAGAATCAATGACTGGAAAGCCATAACAATGGGCAGTGTGGCAACAACAGCCTCAAATGTTCCCACAACCGTGGAAATGATGAGACCGAGACCCAGGAGTATAAACAGCCAGGGCAGCCTTTTTCCAAGACTGGTCCAGATGGATTCGTTGAGATCGACCTCGGAAGTAAGACCTGCGAACTTGACGTAGTCTTCGGTGAGCTCATCGCCAATGACTTCCACAATGCTTTGAGACGTGATGACGCCGAGGACCCTGTTGTTATTGTCAAGTACCGGGATTGAGTTCTCGGAGTAATCTCTCAGCCTTTCGATACAGTCGTCAATGCTCTCGGTGCCGTAAACATACGGGAAGGAGGTGATTATAATGTCGTCAAGCGGCGTCCCGTTTCTGGCTATAATCAACTCTTTCAAATCGATAGCTCCGCAGAACACACCGTTTTCATCCACAACAAATATTGTTGAGATGTTGTCGTTCTTTTCTGCCTGCTCCACAAGCTCGGACATGGCTTCCTTAACCGAAAGCTTGTCGTTGATGACAATATAGTTGGTTGACATTTTACTTCCTATCTCATCTTCGTCAAAAGATGCGATAAGAGCAATGTCCTCCTTTTTCTCATCGTCAAGAAGCTCTATAAGAAGAATCCTTCTGTCCCTTTGGATTTCCCTCAGTATCTCGACAGCCACATCAGTATCCATTTGAGATAGAATCTTGGCGGCTTTCGTAAGATCCATCTCCGACAGGTAAACACTGACGGCGTCCGATTCGGCATACTCGAACACAGCCGAGAGCATATCGGTTTCAAGAATCCTGTAGAGCTTCCTTCTCTCACCAACAGTCAGCTGTTCGAGAACATCGGCAATATCATTTTCATGGTATGATTCAAGCTTGTCCTTGACGGCTCTCGGGGTGTAATTACCCCTGACTATTTCGATGATTTCTTTTACGTAATCAGGTTTGACAAGTTCCTGATCGTCTTCCTTCTCATGCTCATCGAAGTCGCTGTCGTCATCTTCAAGCATATTGGCAAGATGCGCATTCTCCTCGGATTCCTCCGCATGCGCTCTCAATGATTTAGTCTTGATATCTTCGTCTGTTTGCTGCATAATACCACCCCCTGCAAAGTTTCAAAATAATGGATGGGGACAGTAAAAACAAAGTGCGATCCAACTTAAATCAAAGACACTTATCCTGTAAATTAAGAAAAGCAGAATGAAGAAGGTCGAGCCTTCGCATCTTCACCGCATAAGTGGTCGCCGCTGTTGCTTTTACTACTTCGTCCGCTTCCGTCGCAATCTTCCACTATGGCTCACCTTCCTTTCATTTGATAAGTTTCGCACACAATATAAACCTTTGCAGATAAAAATTCAACCCGTTTTTTTATTTTTGCCGCCAATCATTTTCCGATAAGTTCCGGGCACTTTTTACCGGCCCTGTAATCCGAGATATACCGGCAAAGCCACTTGTAATAAGTGTCTCCCAGTATTCCGTCTTCAGGTTCTATGTCGCGGCTGTATTCTTCATTAAAGTCATCGGTAAAAATGTATCCCACACCGTCAACATAATAAAGCTGGACGCACCATTCATTCCACCAGGTAACAGTGACAATTTTCGGATGAACATTGAAAGCGTTATACCACTGTTGATAGAAGAACCTGCCGCCCTGCCTTCCGTGAGCAGTGGGAACAGACATATATGTTTCCTGGGTCGCCACGTCAACGCACATATGTTCCGGATTTCCGTCTTTGCCGTAAGCAACTGTTTTGCTGTTGTCTATTTCAAGATAGGACCACTGGTTAAGCGATGCTTTTCCCTGAAGACCGTACATGCCTCTCACCGTCCACTTGTCGTAAGAATCGCTATCGTCCATTACCCACTTCATCATAAAAGGCTTGCCGTCCCAGTACACAAAGCAGTCCTTCCATTTTTCCACGCCAAGGAAATTATCATCCATGTACTCAAACATGTTGTCGCTTCCCATCCAGAATACAACATAGGGTGTACCAAGGCCTTCTGAACGCATTAACATAATCGTGTCAAGAAGAGGCGTGACGGATGAACCGATGTAAGCTTCAAAAGTTGAGGTTCCCGGAGCATATCCCGGCGCTGTTGCAAAGGTCAGGTCAAGTATAATAAAATCCACCCCGGCCTTGTAAAGCAGGTTCATGTTGTTCCTTATAGCATTTACATCCGAGCTTCTGTAATAACCCTGGGCGGGCTTTCCCCAGTAATGAAACTTGGTGAGTTGGTTTTCAGTCTCACCGGTTTGTTTATTCACAAAACCTTTTTCGGCGCTGAAATCGTAGGTTTTCAGCATCTCAGTGACATCGGCAATGTTTTTTATTTCACCGGTGCCGCTTCCGTTAATCGCATTGTGCCATACGCTGTAGCAAATGCTTACGATATCCTTTTTATCTGTGATGTCAAGACCAAGGCTGTGACCTTCACGAGGCACCGCTTTAACCGTAGTTTCCACGTTTTTTGTTCCTTTCGATGTTCCGTAAATTTTTAAACTGTCCACGCGTATTGCACCAAGATGGGTAAAGATTTGGAAAAAACCGCCGCCAAGAAGTTCCTTGTCATAAACTCCTTCATATACGGTTTCCCCGCCTGAATTTAGGATTATAAACTTGCCTTCTTTTTCGTTAAGCCCAATTTTTAGGACAAGACTGCCGCCAATGAAAACTTTAAGTTCATCTCTTCCAACCGTCAATATATCAATGTGAATTGTTCCGCTTAAGATAGACTTATCCGCCTTGACTGAAATATTGCCTGCGGGCCACTTCCAGTTGTCCCTGTCGGAGAGGTAAACGGTTATTATACCGGTAAGGCTGTTAAAGGAAAGATACAAACCGCCCGAGGGGTTGTCGGCAATAGACGTCAGGCTTTCCTTGAATATGCCGAAGAACGGTCCGGACCAATTGGCATCATTGTCGCTTATGATTTCGCAGTCAAAGGAGACTTGCGTTGAAGTATAATCCTCTGAAAAAACTTCCGTCTTAGGAGCCCAGGTTGTCCACCCGTGAGAAGCGGCGCCGCCGTCGTAAGCCGGCACATAAAGACTGCCGTTTAGGACAGAAGATGCATCTGCAGAATACATTGCCGCCTCGCCGCCGCAGGAGGGGTCTTGATCTTTAAAACTTTCGTCAAAAAGGACCACGGCGCCTTTTTCATTTAAGTCTATAAGGGAACCGAGTTTTGACTTAGGGTACTCATCAATATAAGTCACATTTTTTTGAACGGTATAATCGACTGTACCTTCGTTAAACTTTTGTGAAACATTGCCGGAGCCGTTATTATTTCCGGATTCCGGTTCGACACCTGCGGGACCATTGCCTCTGCAAGCTGTCAGAAGCAGCGCCGCAATGAGTATGAGCAATATGATTTTAGCTTTTTTAAACCTGTAAGTCATTTACTTCAACCTTTTCTCTATACTGCACTGGCGGCTTCCTTTGACACGGGCACTCTCAAAAAGTGCTTGCAAAAGAAAGGGGTAATATCTTATAATGACACGGCGTCAATTTAAACTTGCCGCCTTTCATTAATAGTTGCCGATGTGGCGGAATTGGCAGACGCACCGCACTCAAAATGCGGCGAGAAATCGTACCGGTTCGAGTCCGGTCATCGGCACCATGCAGTCAACGGGATATTTGCCTATCTTCCGTCGTTTGCTAAAGAAAACCTGCGATTTGATATCAGCAGGTTTTTTTATCATCAGCTGTTTTTTAATCCTTCCGCAGCTGTTTCGTCATTATCCTTGGCGGGCTGACTTTCAACCGTGACATAATCCCCCGTTTTTTTGGAATAAGGGTTTTTGTTCGGTCGCTTTTTATGTATGTCAGAAGGTACTCTTGATATTGCCCTGTATATTAAAGTCACGGTCAAAGCGTGTATGAACCATATTATAAGAGGCACAAAGCAGTAATAGACGGACAGGCCTTCCGCAAAATGAAAAGCGAGAAGCATCATGGAGATAAGACCCCACTCATACCTCAACGCAAAATTGATGAGAAAGCTCAATATAAATCCTTTTCCCAAAACCACTCTCTTCATAGGCTTTAAAACTCCAAAGCTTTTTATGATATTTCATTATATATTTCTTTTTAGACGATTACAACAAAAATCCTTAATGCACGCAACTTAATTGAAATGATGCAGGTGAATATATATAATACAAGCGCCCGAAACTGCGGGCAATTGAGACTTTTACATAAAGAGATGAGGATACATTATGAAAATACAGTTTCTCGGTACAGGCGCGGCTGACTGGAAAGGTGTTCCGCCCTCCTTCCCCGGCTACAGATTTTTTACATCGGCAATTATTGACGGTGTGCTTCTTATAGACCCGGGTCCGGATGTCTTTATGTCCGCCGAAAAATACGTCATCAATCTTGACTCTTTAAAATGGATTATCAACACCCATCTTCACCCGGACCACTATGACCCGGAGACCGTGAGAATTCTTGGCGAGAAAGGTGTGCCGCTGATTGATTTTGCGGTAAAAGACGAAAAGACTCTTGGCAAATATCGCATAAGATCACTTGCCGCCAATCACTCCACCTGCGAAGGTTCCAAGCATTTTATGATTGAAGACGGTGAAAAAAAACTGTATTACGCCCTTGACAGCAGCTGGCTTCTTTACGACGAGTATCTGCTTCTTAAAGACGAAGGCGCCGATATGATTGTGCTGGACGGCACCATTGGCGATGTGCCCGGCGACTACAGAATTTTTGAGCACAACAATCTGAACATGGTGCGGGAGCTCAAGAAAACTCTCAACCCGTATATAAAGAGATTTGTCATCAGCCACATGGCTTTGACGCTCCATGAAGAACACGAAAAGCTTGCCGCCAATATGGAAAAAGACGGTATTGAAGTCGCCAAGGACGGACTTACACTGATTATTTGATTTAAGCATGACAGAACTGCGTTTTGAAAAAATCAACATTAAATCAGCTGATATCGGCCGGGAAAGCACCTTGCCGTCACTCAGGAGCAACATGCGGGACAGGTATATTTCCCCTGATAATTTTGAGCTTGACGAATCCGATGGTCTTTATATCTGGTACGGAGAATATCCCGGCGCCTTTCCCTACAAAATGCAGGACTGCTATGACAGGTCGGATAAAGCTTGCTCTTTAGACTCTGTTGTGCTTGAAAACGACTGTTTAAAGGCTGTTTTTCTCCCTTCTTTAGGTGCAAAGCTTTGGTCCCTCTACGACAAAAAGGAAAAGAGGGAGCTTCTTTTTACAAACGACATAATAAGGCCCTGCAATCTGGCAATAAGGAACGCCTGGACTTCAGGAGGCATCGAATGGAACTTCGGTTACAGGGGGCACCATCCTTACACCTGCTCATCAGTCCATACCGCCTTC
>CACZNV010000052.1 GCA_902782645.1 uncultured Ruminococcus sp.
CGTAAACCTTGGGAGTCGCTTTGGGGTTCGTCGGCAACTACGCCCCTTGTGGACTTTCACCACAGACCAACGGCATGCCCGTCGTACCCAAAAGCGCTTCTCCTGCCCCGGGAAAAGCGCTTTTTTGTTGTATTAACAGCCTGTTAAACAGTACTTTACTTTTTCTTTTTAAAGCTTACGAAGGCCGCCGCAAAAATGCCCAGCGCCATGACCCCGCCGCCAATGTAACCGCCGCAGCCCTTCTTTTTCTGTCCCTGTCCTTCCTGCGTTGTGCCCTTTACAGCCTTTTCAACGCCCACAACTGTCATAGAGTCATCGTTCAGGTACTTTTCGGCACGCTCCGATATCTTGACGGTTTTTATCAGCTGCACCTCGGAATAATCCGGGAAATATGTGCTGTAAACGAAATTCAGCCTTCCGAGGGGCGCACAGTCGCCCTCGGTGTAGAACTGCTCGCAGGTTGTGTAAAGAGTTTTGCTGTCTGCGACTTTAAACTGAAGATTAATCTTGGTGATGTACTCCACGCCGATTTCCTCAAGCGGTACGCTGACCATAAACTTGTTTTTCTCAACCTTGTAGGCGACATTGGCTTTGTCGGTGAACCCGTAGGCGCCGCTGCTGCCCGTATAGGCCGAAAGAGTCGACGTATTGCTGTTCAGAACGCGGCCGTTGACGATGTAGTCATAACCGAGCCAGCCCGTCTCGACGGAAGAATCAACGTCAAGAAGAATCTGAAGCCAGGATGTGTCATCCTCCGCATTGGCGATGTCTGCTGCGCACTCTATCATGAAATGCAGATAGGTGGCGTCGTTTGCGACTTTAACGGAAACTATGTCGTTTCTGCCGGACTCGTCCTTGTACCTGGTGCCCCCCATGGATCCCCTGAAGTTCCTGTCTGCATTGTCGCCAATGACATCCGTATACTCATGGGCCACCTCGTTCCACTGGTCAAAGGTCCCTGCGGTGTCTATCATGTGCCTGTCGTCCCTGAGAATGCCCGGAACGGCGCCTTTAAGCATTGCCACGTTGGACACCAGCTGCATGTAGTAGTTGTCGAAATAGCCGCCCTTGGACATCTCAATATCCCGGCTGTACTCGTAATTGAATGTGTCGATAAAGCTGACGGGGCGGTTCTTATTGCCGGGCTCCTGTCTCGCAGCTATCCACTCATTCCAGCCAGTCACAAGGATGTATTTGCTTCCGGCGTTGTAGGCGTAGTTGAACTGGCGCTGGATGTTGAGACCAAGCTTGTAAGAGTCATCCGTGAGCTTGTCGTTTGACCCGTCATAGGAGCGGCCCCTGTTTCCCCTGTAGCCGTAAAGGCCGGAGGAGGAGAACTCGCCGTTGCCGGAGTGCTGGGCCACAGACACGCTTATAGCCTCCAGCTGATTGTCCGCAGGGCCGTAGAGCTCCT
Source organism: uncultured Ruminococcus sp. (assembly GCA_902782645.1). GTDB lineage: Bacteria > Bacillota > Clostridia > UBA1212 > UBA1212 > UBA1212. The sequence goes on from CACZNV010000052.1 coordinate 1,415, forward strand.
GAGGCCACTGCCAGTCAATCCAGGGCCACGCATTGTCTTTCTTGGTTTCGTTGGGCCACTGGGGCTCCCTTATGGTGAAGAAGTTGTCGATATTGGCGGATTCCGGAGCGATTACAAGGGGCTTGCCGTCAAGGCAGAACCAGGTGTCTTGGTACTCGCCCTTCTTGTAGATGGCGTTGTAAATCTGGCGGACCCTGATGTCTGCGTCCGTATTGGTGTAAAAAACTATTTTCGGCGCTTTGAGGCCCTGCTCGTTCATCTCGTGGCAGACCTTCTGGATGATCTTGACCACGTTGTCGTAGATGTAGTTGTTTGTGGTGTCAAAGTAGAGGAAGTCGATGCCTGCATTGGCGAGAAGCTCCATGTGCTTCCTGATGACCCACTCGTCGGTGGAAGAATAGTAGCCGTAAAGAGGCTCGGCAAAGAAAAATATGTCGTATACATTTCCCCAGATGGAAGAGCTGGCTTTCTTTGCTTCGGTACCGTATTCGGCAAGTATCTGCTCAATGTTAAGGCCTTTTTTGATGCTGTTCTGACCCAGCCACAGGAAATAAAATATGCCCACATAATGCTCGCCGTTTTCGCCGTACACGCCAACCAGCTTCTCATCGACATCGTTAAGAAGCGGCAGACCGTAATCGTCAAAAGTCGTATAGTCCGGATTCACAGTGGAGAACTGATTAACCACGGCCCTTCCCAGATCGTCGGTGCCCGCAAGGGGACCGTTCCTGTAAAAGTCGCTTGAGGGCAGCGTATATTCCACATCCTTTCCGTTCATCACGTAGGACATGGTGTATGTGCCGTCCCGGTTGTCAACAAACTTAATCGTTCCCTCGGCGGTATCGGCCTTAAGACCTTTAGTCTCAAGCCCGGCGTTAGAAAATGTGCCGCCAAAAAGAATGCATGAGGCGATAAGCGCCAAAGACATTATAAGAGCACCTGCTCTTTTGATGGTAGTCTTCATATGAACCTCCGGTATAACCTGTCACAATTGTGAACACGCCAATAATAAAACCGGTTTGATTATATTGGTTTTAAATTCTTAAGTCAAGGCAGCCGGGGCACATTGATGTGCCCCGAAATAAATATACAATCTTTTCATCAAGTGTAAAAACGTCTATTTTCTTGCCAAAAAGTCTCTTAATTCAGTTGAAACCTCCAATTTTTTTGTTTAAAATGGTCAGTATTGAATTGGAAATCACGGAAGAGAGAATTAAACCATGAAAGATAAGACAAAGAAACGAATCAAAACGGCGCTGGCTGAGCTTCTTGGAGCTGAGCCTTTCGAGTCGCTGACCGTTACAAAAGTCTGTGAAAACGCCGGGATTACCCGGGCCAGTTTTTACAAGTATTTTAAAAACACCGCTGACGTTCTTCAGGATATCAAGAATGATTTTTTTGCAGGCATAGACCTCAAAAAAGAACCAAGACAGATACAGCTCGATATACTCCGGGCCATCAGAGAACACAGAAATGTTGTGTATGCTTTCTTTACCACAACAAATCCTGTATTTGTCGACAATGAGAAGGAATCAAGGGCTCTCGCCACCGTGTTTTACAAACAGGTAAGCGCCCTCGCCTCAAACGAAGAAGAAACCCGTTTTCTGTTCGAGTATTCCAAGGTCGCTGTTGACGCAGTCATTTTCAACTGGGTCAAAAACGGCTGCAAAGAGAGCGATGATCGGATCACGGACTACATTTTCAGCAGATTTATGCCCAACGCCACTCAGAAGGAGGACGGTTCCGAGAAAGGCTGACCGGTCCGCAATATTATTCGAGAGCTTCCGGTGAGGTCAGGGTTTGCCTTGGCGACAGCGGAATAAAATCAAAATTGTATTAATAAACATTCGATGTTTTGACATGTAAAAAATAAGGAGATCATTGGTATGAAATTTGGTGAAAAACTGAGGAAATGCCGAAAAGCTTTGAAAATGAGCCAGCAGGAGCTCGCCTCTAAAGCGGGCCTCGGCATAAACACAATCAGCAACTATGAAAAGGGGCACACATATCCGCAGAACAGGGACATTTACGCAAAGCTGGCGGACATTCTCGGAACTGACTCCAACTACCTCAGAAATGAGAACGAGCTTTCGGCTCTCGAGTCGGCCTCCCCTGCAGATGATCCCTCCGCAGGCGAGAACCTTATTTCCCTCGCAAAGATGCTTTTCTCTTCGGATGAGCTGACCGAAAAGGAGAAGCTTGCCCTATTCCGTTCAGTCCAGGACGCTTTTTGGGCAGGCGCAGCTTTGTGATTTAAGCATTCACTGCGGCTGGCAGTACACTTTACATCTTTTCGAAAAAGCAGGAGCTTCAGGGCTCCTGTTTTGATGTTTACGGGGCCTTTGACCCTTAAAAATATTGCCGTCAATGCGCAAATGTGCTAAACTTTTATGCGACAGGTTTTGACCCGGAGGGAGGTTAATACTATGAGAAAAACAAAGATTGTTTGCACACTGGGGCCCGCAAGTTCGGACGAAAATGTGCTGAGAGAGATGATCACGAACGGAATGAACGTGGCCAGGCTGAACTTCTCCCACGGCACCTACGACAATTTTCACGAGCTCATCGCCAAAGTCAAAAAGCTGCGCAGCGAGATGGGTGTTCCCTTGGCGATACTTCTGGATACAAAGGGACCGGAGATCAGACTCGGAAATTTTGAGAAAGGTTCCGCAGTTATTAAGGAGGGAGATTATTTCACTCTGACCTCAAGAGACGTGCAAGGCACATCGGAAGAAGTCTCAGTGACGGTTAAAACCCTTCCCGCCTGCGTTAAAAAAGGCGACACGGTACTCATTGACGACGGTCTTGTGGTCCTCAAGGTCGAGGAGACCACCGAAACCGATGTCCGCTGCATCGTCAAGACCGGCGGTACCGTCAGCAACCACAAGGGCGTGAACGTTCCCAACGTGAAGATAGACATGCCCTTCCTCAGCGAGAACGACAAAAGCGATCTCATCTTCGGCATACGGGAGGATGTTGACTTTGTGGCGGCCTCCTTCGTCAGCGACAGGCAGGACGTGCTTGACATGCGCAATTTTCTTGCCGAAAACGGGGGAGAAAAAATCAGGATTATTTCAAAAATTGAAAACGCTTCGGGTGTCAGAAATTTTGACGAAATCCTCGAAGTGTCCGACGGCATAATGGTCGCCAGAGGCGACATGGGCGTTGAGATCGATTTTGCCCTCATCCCCGGCCTCCAGAAGACCTTCATAAGAAAAACATGCGGAGCCGGCAAGATGTCCATCACGGCCACCCAAATGCTGGAGTCGATGATTGAAAACACAACTCCGACAAGAGCCGAGATCACCGACGTCGCCAATGCAGTTTTCGACGGAACCTCCGCCATCATGCTCTCAGGGGAGACCGCCATGGGCAAGCATCCGCCCCTGGTCATCAAAACCATGGCTGACATCGCCGTACAGGCCGAAAAAGACGCCAAGTACGTTGACCCGTATGTTGAGACGGCAAGCCTCACCGCCCGTGAGAAGCCCCTTCTCGCCATCTGTGACGCGGCCGTCACAATGGCCAACGACCTCCACGCCGCAGCCATCATCGCCTTTTCAATCTCGGGTCTGACCGCAAGAGGGGTCTCAAGCATTCGCCCCTCCCAGCCCATTCTGGCCCCCACACCCGAGGTCAAAACATTCCACCAGCTGGCTCTCAGCTGGGGCGTCTACCCGATGCTGGAATACGTTCAGAGTCATTCAGATGCGCTCTTCGAGGCAGCCGCCAAGTGCGCCCTCTCCAGCGGTCTCGTGAACCACGGGGACCTTGTGGTCGTGACCGCAGGCATTCCTGTGAGGGAGGCAAGAAACACCAACGTTATCAAACTCCACAGAGTCCCGTAACCGCCCGGTGTTTTAACGGATATTTAAAAGCGGCCGCCGCGTTGGTTTCCAAACCGATTGCGGCGGCTTTTTTAGGCTAGAGAGAGGGCTGCACCGGGAACCGGCGCAGCCCTGTTGATCAAAAATAACAGGTATTTAAAGTTGTGCAATCATTTATTCCTGATCGTACCTCTCTTTTTCGTTAAGCCAATCTAATTATTTAGCTTTAACGTTGCTGTAGTACTTCTGGAGAGTCTCAAGAGCAGCGAGGGCGTTGCTTGTGTAAGCTTCCTTGGAGACATCGTAGTATCCTGCGAATCCCTCGTTGTGACCTGCTGTCTTGTAGAATTCAGTGTGATCGGGGTTTGTCATACCCATTGCTACGAATGAGGATGCAGGAACCTGTCCGCCCTGAGCTACGCTCTCGCAGATGTAGTTACGGTCGAGAAGGAGACCGATTGCTTTACGGATTTCCTGGTTAGCTTTCTCAGCCTCAACGCCTGTAAGGTTGGTGTTGCCGGGGAGAAGGCTCTTGTTAACGTTGAAGCATACATAGTATGTACCGATCTGTCCGTTGATCTTGAACTCGTCAGGATAGTTTGCCTTGATGCTCTGGATTTCGTTCGTAGGAACGTCATCAATCATCTGCCAGCTGCCGTTTACGAAGTTTGTGTAAATGGTGTTGGTGTCACTGGAGAGGAAGAATTTGATTTCTTTCATAGTGACTGTATCTGCATCGTGGAAGTTCGGGTTCTTTGTGAGAACGATCTGTGAATCATGGTTCCAGGCTGTCATGGTGTAAGGTCCGTTGCAGATGTATGTGGAGGGATCTGTTGCCCATGCTTCGTTGGAAACAACGTCTTCACGAACAGGGAAGTATGTCGGGAAAGCCAGGAGCTCATCCCAGTAGCTGATAGCACTGGAGAGAACTACTTTGATGGTCCTGTCGTCAACAGCTTCAACGTTGAGTTTGTCTGTGCCAAAGCCGTCAACAACTTCGAACATGTAACCGTAGTCAGCGCCGAGAGCTTCGGAAGCAGCTCTGTTCCATGCGAATACGAAGTCGGATGCTTTGAGATCCTTGCCGTCAGACCACTTGAGGCCTTCTTTGAGTGTGTATGTGTAGGTGACCTTGCCGTCATCACCAACAACGCCTTCTACGAGAGCTTCAGCGCAGTCAGGGGAGATCTTGAGGTTTCCTTCAGCATCTGTATCCCACTTTGCAAGACCGGAGAAGAGGTGTGTGCAGAGTGTAGCGCCGTCAACTGCGGAGTTGAGAGCAGGGTCGATGGTGTCAGGTTCAGAAGCGATGCAAACAGAGATGGAGCTGTTGTCCTTGTAGTTGCACTTAAGGAAGTACTTGTATCCGAGCGGGCTGGAATAGAATCCGGTAACTTCTTTGCTGATCATAAGGAGGTCAGTGTAGTAGTAAATCGGAACGATGCAGCCTGTATCCATAAGCATATCCTCAGCGAGGTGCATAAGTTCGAAACGCTTCTCGTTGTCAACGCAGCCCTTGATTGTAGATACGAGAACATCGTATGTCTCTGCCCATGTGCCGTTTGTAACCTTGATGTCGTATCCGTAAGATGTGAGGTCAAGATTGTACATCTTGAGGTTTGCATGCTCGCCTTTACCGAACTGGATATCGTTGTTTCCGGAGTTGGAAGTCCACATATCGATGAAGCAGATCGGGTCTGTGTAGTCAGCAACCCAGCCGTTACGGGCAACGTTGTAGTTACCTTCTTTACGGGTGTTGAGGAATGTGTTCCACTCCTGGTTCTCAAGGTTCATTGTGAGACCTACATTGGCGAGTGCTGCCTGGATGTACTCGGCAATAGCCTTGTGGCTTTCGCTCGTGTTGTAGATATACTTGAGTACGGGAGCAGTACCTTTTACGATAGGAGCAGCAGTCTCAGTTTCGCCGCCGGGCTCTGTTGTAGCTGCCGGCTTAGTCTCATTACTGTTATCGTTCTTACAGCCCACGAGGCTGCAGCAGGTCAAAAGTAATGCGATCGCAATGATCAGTGATAATACTTTTTTCATAACTTTTCCTTTCTTCTTATTTGTTTAATTTGATTTTTAACTATATGTTCCTGAAAAGTTGCACATCCATTCAAAAACATATTGAAGCTTGTTAATTGCTCATCAGGTGTTGATGTCAGCCGTGCGGTGGCAGGCTACGAAGTGACCCTTTGAGACTTCCTTGAATTCCGGCATCGATTCTGCGCACATTTCCGTGGCGTATGGGCAGCGGGTTCTGAAGGGGCAGCCGCTGGGAGCCCGGAGAGGTGAAGGAATGTCGCCTGAAAGCGGGATGCGCTTGTTCGCCCTTGCCGCGTTGGGATCGGGCAGAGGAACAGCCGACATCAGAGCTTTTGAATATGGGTGGAGAGGCTTGTCGCAGATTTCCGCAGCATCCGCAAGTTCCACCATCTTGCCGAGGTACATAACCGCAATTCGGTCGCTGATGTGGCGGACCACGAGAAGGTCGTGGGCGATGAAAAGGTATGTGAGACCGAGCTTGTCCTGCAGCTCGTCAAACATATTTATAACCTGGGCCTGAATCGAAACGTCGAGGGCCGAAACAGGCTCGTCACATACAATGAACTCAGGATTGACGGCAAGAGCTCTTGCGATGCCTATTCTTTGGCGTTGTCCCCCGGAAAACTCGTGGGCGTATCTTGACGCATGTTCGCTGTTGAGACCCACGTGTCCCATCAGTTCCAGAATGCGCTCTCTTCTTTCATTCTTGTTCTTGTAGAGCTTGTGGACGTCAAGAGGCTCGCCAATGATATCCGCCACAGTCATTCTGGGATTAAGCGAGGAGTAGGGATCCTGGAAAACCATGGCGGTTTTCCTGTGAAGCATTGCAATGTCAGCCTTGCTTTTTATAAGCTTGCCGTCGTAGATAATCTCGCCTGCGGTAGGTTTGTAGAGGTTAAGAAGTGTTCTTCCCACTGTTGTCTTTCCGCACCCGGACTCTCCAACAAGGCCCAGAGTCTCTCCTCTTTTGATGGAAAAAGAAACATCATCCACGGCCTTTAGAGGCGTTGTTTTGAAGAAACCGGTGTTGATGTAGAAGTATTCTTTTAAATTTTTAACCTCAACGAGGGGCCGCTCACCGGCGTTTTGAATTTCAGGATTGGGAATCTGTTCACTCATCGGCTTGTTCCTCCTCCTCTTTCAACTCTATCGTGCCATTTTCCACACCCTTTTTGATGTTCATCCAGCAGGTGGCCCTGTGGTTCTCATTAATATCGAAAGGTGTTGCGGCGCACTGTGTGCAGATCTTCATGGCCGCATCGCATCTGGGTGCGAAGGGGCAGCCCTTAGGCATGTTGAGAAGATCTATAGGCGTACCCGAAATAGGATGCAGTCTCTGTCCCGCGGTGTCGGCCGTTGGGATAGAACGCATAAGACCTTTCGTGTACTCGTGGCAGGGATTGTAGAATATCTCGTCTGCAGTGCCCTGCTCGCATATGGAGCCTGCGTACATAACGATGACTTCGTCGCACATCTGAGCGATGACGCCAAGGTCATGGGTGATCATTATGATTGCCATGCCCAGCTGCTTCTGCAGGGAGCCCATGAGCTCGATGATCTGGGCCTGGATGGTGACGTCAAGGGCCGTTGTAGGCTCATCGGCAATCAGTATATCAGGCTCGCAGGCCAGCGCCATGGCTATCATAACCCTCTGTCTCATACCCCCTGAGAACTCGTGGGGGTACTGCTTCATACGCTTTTCAGGCTCGTTAACATTGACAAGTTTGAGCATCTCCACCGCCCTGTCGTAAGCTTCCTTCTTGTCCCTGTCGGTGTGAAGCAGGATGGCTTCCATGAGCTGGTGTCCGATGGTATATGTGGGGTTGAGAGATGTCATCGGGTCCTGGAAGATGATGGATATCTTGTTGCCCCTGATTTTTTTCATTTCTTTTTCGGAGATACCCACAAGTTCTTTCCCGGCAAACTTGATTGACCCGCCGATGATTTTACCGGTGCCCGCAAGAATCTGCATAATGGAATATGCGGTTACGGACTTCCCGGAGCCGGACTCGCCGACGATACCGAGTACCTTGCCGTAATCAAGCTGGAAAGAAATACCGTTGACGGCTTTGACCTCGCCTGCATCGGTGAAGAAGGAGGTTCTCAAATTTTTTACTTCAAGAAGTGCCATGAAAAATCTCCTTTCCTCAGTCGTTAAGTTTGGGGTCGAAGGCATCCCGCAGTCCGTC
>CACZNV010000053.1 GCA_902782645.1 uncultured Ruminococcus sp.
CCGCGTCAACGAGATCAGCGTCAAGGTGGACGACGATCCGCGCGCGTGCTACTTCAAACAGGTGCTCAACGGGAAATACATGCGGATGGCACTGATCCTGATGCTTTTGAAGGAGGCTGGAACCATATGACAGTTGACGCAATCAAAAACGGAGTCGTAATCGACCACATCACAGCCGGCAAGGGAATGCAGATATACGAGCTGCTGGGATTGGGAAGCCTTGACGTCACGGTGGCAATCATGAAGAATGTGTCCAGCACCAAGATGGGCCGCAAGGATATAATCAAGATCGACGGCGATGTTGAGATTAACCTTGACGTCATCGGCTACGTGGACCCCTGCGCCACGGTAAACATTATCCGCAACAGCACACTCGCGGAAAAAAAGTCAATAGACATGCCTGTAATACTGAAAGACGTTATAAAGTGCAAAAACCCCCGCTGCATAACCACAACGGAGCAGGAGCTCCCCCACGTATTTAAGCTTGCAGACCGGGAAAACCATGTTTATCGCTGCATCTACTGCGAGACAAAGGGCGAAGCCAAAAAAGGCTGACGCAAAACAGTTATATTAACGGAGCACCGCCCGCGGCCTTTAGAGTCAGAGCCGCGGGCGGTGCGTTTTTGTTCAGCAATAATATTTTCCCTGATAGGTGTCCCTCTCGGCCATCCGCCTTGCGATGGTGTTGAGGACCCGTTTTTTGTCACCGGACCACATTGGCGACAGAAGTATCTTTTTCGGGGCGTCGCCGGTTATCCTGTGGACCTCCATGTCCTTCGGAAGGTGCTCGATTATGTCGCAGACGGTGTCCGCGTACTCTTCAAGGGTCTGCTCCCTGAAAAGCCCTTTTTTGTAGGACCCGGCAAGCCTTGTGCCCTCCATGACGTGGAGCATGTGAATTTTTATGCCGTCCGGCCTTGCGGAACTTATGAATTCCGCGGTTTTGAGAATGTTTTCCCTGCTTTCAAGCATCAGTTCGTGACCGTCCCTGTCCCTGCCGTATTCGGGAGGGCAGGGGAGCCCCACAATCATGTGAAGCACCGTACCTATGCCTGCGTCTTTTAGGATTTCAACGGTTTCCCTGTATTTTTCCGTGAGACACTTCCTGTTGTGAAACTCCGCAACTGTGTCATCCGCAGTCTGAAGTCCCATCTCCACGGTCACAGGCTTTATCTCAGCAAGCTCTTTTAAAAGCTCGAGCACATCCTCCGATACGGTGTCCGGCCTGGTGGCAAGGGCAAGCTCCGCTGCCAGCGGGTGGTTTATTGCCGCAAAATAGCGTTCCCGCAGCACCTCCGCAGGCGCATACGTTGCGGAATAGCTTTGAAAATAGGGGATAAACAGGGGCTTTTCGGTGTTTTTCAGCTTGGCGGAGACCTTGCCTATTGCATCCGTGATAGCTTTGTTTATGCCTTCGGCGGAGAAATCGGCCCCTTTTGAGGCAAAGTCGCCGCTGCCTCCCGCAGAGCAAAAGCTGCATCCAAGGGAGGAGAGGGTGCCGTCCCGGTTGGGGCAGGTGGTGCCGGATTCAAGGGCAAGCTTGTAGACTTTGGTGCCGTACTTTTCCCGGAGCACATTGCTTATTGAGTTGTATCTGTCGGAAAGCTGCATTGGCGGTTTCAGGCCTCGACCCTGAAGGTTCTGGGGGTGCCCTCGGTCATTGTCACTGCGAAGCTGTAGGTGAATGTGCCGTCGCTGCTGTAGGACACGAAGTAGCCGTCGTAGCCGAGAGAAGAAGCTATCTGATAGGGCACCCAATCTCCGCCTATTTTTTCGTAGATCCTGGGAACGGTGAGGCTTTCAAAACCGGAGGCGACGACAGTGACGTTGTGGTCCCGCTCCCAGAAGGACTTGTAGTCGGTGTACTCCTTGGTAGCGTAGCCCGGGAGGTCTCTTACGTTGTTAAGACCGCCGGAAATTGTGAATTCCAGGGACTTGCCGTCGTCGGTGGCAACGGTGGGGACTATGTCGTCCGGGAGGACCGTGCCCTTGGCGGCGTCGATTTTAATGGGATTTTTCAGGGTGTTTTCACGGACCATGCGCACATTGGCGTCATCCTCGGAAAAATAGGTGCCCCATGGCATCAGTATGCACGTAAACCTTATGTGGTCGCCTTTTTTGAAGGTGGTCTTTCCTGTGAGATCAAGGGTAAACGCCGCCGTGCCTCTGCCTTCACGCACCACGAAACCGCCTGTGTATGGCTTGCCGCCAATGACAATGTCGCTGGACTTGAGTATGAAGGAAAGGTTGGAACTGCTGTCGGACCTGACGTAGGCGCCCGGTGTGGAAGTGACTTTATGGAAGTAGTCAAAGTAAGGGAAGTCGGTGCCCAGCTTTATGACTCTCACCGAGTCGAGGGACGCGTCTTCGATGACCGGATTGTTGCTGCTGTCAAGGTAGCCGAACTTTTCGTAGGGCTGGCTCATGGCGTAGAGCACCATATTCTCCGTCACGTTGTCGATGGTGACATCGCCAAGGAACTCGTAGTCAACCTCATAGTAGGCCCTGTTCTCGTCGGTGTCAGGCATCTCCACGTGCCTGTAGGTCTCGTATACCTTGCCGTCGTAGGACAGATAGTTGAGGGTGATGTCCGCCAGTGTGGGACCGCTTGAAGATATGACTGTGCGGCCCGCGTTTTCGTAGGAACTGAAGTTGCCGTCAGCGTCCGTGTAGCGGAGGAAAAGGTGGGTGCCGTTGTTCGAGTGCTGGGGCTGCTGACCGTACTTGACCTTGACTCCCGTGGGATTGCCGTTTGCGTCAACTTCCTCCACATAATCGTCTGCCCAGTATGGCGCGGAAAGTCCCCTGTGGTCCGGAAGTCTTGTCTCCGCACAGTAGAGGTGGATGCAGTTCGTCTCTGTGACGCCAAGGGATAGGTGGTAGTAAGCCGAGTGGAACCTTATGGATGTGACCTGCTTAAGGCGGTAGTTGCCCCACTGCTCGTAAAGGTCGCAGAGGGTGACTGTGTTGTCGGTGCTGCTGCCCACCACCATGGGGAACACCGAAAGACCGTATGAGTAGCTGTCGTTGTCGGTGTAGAAGAGCTCTTCGCCGTCGTGGGCAAAGTTCTTGCAGGCCTCAACCGTCACAGGGAGAAGCACTCCGTCCTTGTCCAGAAGCACTGCGCATTCAAGACATCCGCTGTCCGGGGTCTCGCCAATGATATACACCGTGCGTTTTGCGCCTTCATCGTTAACGCTGAATTTGACTTTGTGCTCGTTAAGAGGATTATTGTAGGGATCGTCGAAACCGCCGGGGCCCGTTATATTTAGTTTGTAGGCTCCTGTCAGCTGGTCGTAGCCTTTGTAGGATGATTTTTTCGAGGATCCGGAGGCGTCCACCGTTACATCCAAAGGAATGCGCTCATAGTAGGCTGCCTCAAGAAATGCGGAAAAATCGTGGTTCTCGTCGTTGTAGATGCGGCAGGCGGTGTAAATGCTGCCGCCTTTTTTGACTTTTTTACCGTTTACAGCCAGTTCCTGTGTGATGACATAATCACCGTCTTCCAGTTTTACGGTGAGCTTTCCCGCATACTTTTCGTCGGTTCCGAGTATTATTCCGAAAATTCCGGCATCTTTTATGTCAAATCCCGTATAAGCGGCGGTTTCCCAGTCCACCTCGTCAAGCGAGTAATGGGGCCCGTTGCTGTCGTTAACCACGAACTTGTCAACGGTATCCGCGGCAATTCTTGTAACCGTTCCCACGGAGCTCACCGAAGTTGTGGCATCTGTTGCAACGTATCTCACATTCTCGTGAATTTTGTCCGAATAAACGTTGTAATTGATATCAAGCATGAAGGGAGGTATGTCCTCTGAAAGCTTCACCATCGAGAAATCTTTAACATATATTTCTTCGCCCACGGCGCCTCCGCAGTCAAGGCGGAACTGTGAAATGTAGCCCTTCAGATTCTCGTTGTTGTCAAAATATACAACGTAAGTGTGGTATTCGTTATCGGATATGAGTTTAAAGCTCATATGAGCTTCAGCGACAAATGTGGTGAGCTTGTTGGCAACGTAGTAGATTTCGCAGCCGTTTGCAGCGGAGCATTTCAGCGTGACAACGAACGCATCGAAATCATCGACCTTGTACGTGTTTGCCGGAACTCTGAAGCACATGTAGGGATCGTAAGTGTTTTTTACAACGAATTTGTAGGACCCGTCAGCCTCCTTCACAGGCTTTTCCATGTCGTTTGCTATGAAGCAGTCGTCAATGGAGAGCTCTGCCTTGTCAACGTAATCCCCCTCGCCTCCGGAGGCGAACATGTGGTCCAAAATGTGAAGGTTGTAGTAGTAGATGCCCTGGTCGTAGAGGTTTGCCCTGGAAAGAGTGGACCCGCAGAAGAACGTCTTACCCGTGTTCATGGTGACGAAAGAGTCCATGGTGTTGGAAATGTACTCCTTGCCCTTGGTGTTCTTAAGGGACTTGAGCCCGCTGAACCCGCCCTGAGGGGAGAGGGAATACTCAAGCCTCGAAACCGCATTCTCGAGAATATATGAGGACCTCCCGTTGCTGTCGTAGTACCCGTTCACCGTGTTGGCAAGCGCTGCGGCGGTGGTTATCGTGTCCCCGTAGGGCCCCGTGTAGTCCTTGTAGACGACAGGCTCCTGGGTGGGTATTTCAGGCCTTGCAGTTTCTTCCGGCGGCACAACGGGTTTGCTGCCGCCTGTGCAGCCCGCAAGCAATGAACACGCCAATGCCAAAGCCGCCAGTATCACCGCAACATGTAACAGAACTGATTTCATTTTAAAGCCCTCCGTTTCGGTATAGGTAAGGATTCTTTTCGGAATGAATACTTTGATTATATTACAGGCACAACCTTTTTACAAATAAAAAACCCGCGCGGCCTTTTTGCCCGGCCGCGCGGGAGTTGATAAATCTCGACTGTAAATTTTATGAACTGTTAATTCGTGAGCCTTTTTATTCCGTCTTTGATACGTCTCATTGTCTCGTCATATCCGAGGATTTCGGCAAGCTCCGTCGCTCCTCCGGGAGTTGCTGGAAGGCCGCTCACTGCAGTCCTCAGAGGCCAGAGTATCTGGCTGTTCTTAAGACCGTTCTTCTCGGCGACGCCGATGAGAAACTCATATATTGCCTGGGAGTTCCAGTTGTCCTTGACGGAAGGCGATGCCTCGAAGGCGTCCTCCGTGACTTTGAGGGACTGAAGGGAGATTTCCCTGTCGGTCTTCATCTTCTTGTGAACGTAAAGTTCATTGTCGTAATCCGGAAGCACCGCAAGGAAACCGATCTTTTCGGGAATCTCCGCAAGGGTGTTTATCCTGGTTTTTACGAGGAGAGCGATCTTTTTGAGGATGCCGGAATCCGGTACGGCGGCATTGGCGTCTTTGAAGACCTTTTCCACGGTTCCGAGGGTCATTGACAGGAACCTTTCGTCATCCATGCGTTTGATGTATTCGCCGTTCATCCATGTGAGCTTTTCGATGTCAAATATTGCCGGGGATTTGCTGATGCCTGAGATCGAGAACACGTTCTCAAGCTCTTTGAGAGTGTAGAACTCCTCGTTTCCCGAAGGGCTCCAGCCTAAAAGGCAAATGTAGTTCAGTATCGCCTCGGGGAGGTAGCCTTTTGCCACAAGGTCAAAGAAGGATGCGTCTCCGTTCCTCTTGGAGAGTTTGTGGTGCTCGTCCTTCATGATGGGGGCGCAGTGAACATAGGTGGGAATCTCCCAGCCGAATGCCTCATAAAGAAGGTTGTATTTCGGCGTCGACGAAAGGTACTCGTTGCCTCTCACCACGTGGGTGATGCCCATGAGGTGGTCGTCCACAACGTTTGCAAAATTGTATGTGGGAAGTCCGTCGCTTTTAAGCAGAACCTGGTCGTCCAGGGTCTTGTTCTCAACGGTTATATCGCCGTAAACCGCGTCCGTGAAGGTGGTTGTACCCGAAAGAGGCATCTTCTGGCGGATGACGTAGGGAATGCCCGCGGCAAGGTTTGCGGCGATTACGTCCTGCGGGAGTTCGCGGCAGTGCCTGTCGTAGTTAAATCCCGTTCCGAGCGCCTCGTCGCTGGTCTTAAGGCTTTCGAGTCTCTCTTTGGTGCAGAAGCAGTAGTATGCTGCGCCTTTTTCGACAAGCATTTCGGCGTACTTTTTATAAATGTCACGCCTTTGGCTCTGGATGTAGGGACCGCAGTCGCCTTCCTTACCGGGCCCTTCGTCGTATTCGATTCCGGTGGCTTTAAGTGTGTTGAAAACAACGTCAAGGGCGCCTTCAACGTAGCGCTCCTGGTCTGTATCCTCTATTCTCAGGAGAAAATCGCCGCCGTTTGATTTGGCGATGAGATATTCGTAAAGAGCTGTGCGGAGATTTCCGATGTGCATGTAGCCTGTCGGACTCGGAGCAAATCTTGTTCTGGTTTTTTTCATAAGTGTCCCTCTTTTGAACTGTACTGAACCCGCCAATAGCGGGGTGCGCGGTTTTTTCGCAAAACACAATTTATCATAAAACGTCTTTTTTTTCCACAGAATTTTGAAATATACCATTTGAACGGAGGTTTGCGGGTGTGGTAAAATATCTGCCGGCGGACACCGCCAATACCACCGAAAGACAGGCCGGGAAACTATGGCAGAACAAACCAATGCGATAAGACTGCTCAAGGACGCCGGGGCTTACATTGGCGTGTACGAATACGAGGGCGAGTTTACGGACGCAGGGGAGCTTGCGGAGCGACTCGGACTTGATCCGTACCGGGTGTTCAAGACGCTGGTGACCGTGGGAAAGAGCGGCGCAAACCATGTTTTTGTGGTGCCCAGCAGAGGGAAACTTGACCTCAAAAAGGCAGCTTCGGTGTGCGGCGAGAAATATGTGGAGATGATTCCGCAAAAGGATCTTCTGAAGACCACGGGCTACATCCACGGCGGCTGCTCCCCTGTGGGCATGAAGAAGCAGTTTGAGACTTTTATTGACGAGACCTGCGTCCTCTTTGAGAACATCTGCTTCTCGGCGGGGAAGGTCGGAGAGCTTGCGGATGTTAAAACTGAGGTATTTTTAGACAAATTCGGCGTTAAGACCGCCGATATTTCATGAACACGCCAATGAGGTGACAATATGAAGATTACGGTTCTTGACAGAAACACGGTGACAATGGGCGACCTGGATTTCGGGCCGCTGGAGAAGCTTGGCGAGGTCAGTTACTTTGATGCGCTGCCGCCGGAAGAAGTGGTGCATGCGTGCAAAGGCGCGGACGCCGTCATAATCAACAAGGCGAAGATGACGCGGGAGGTCATTGAGGCTCTCCCGGATCTTAAATACATAGGTCTTTTTGCCACGGGCTATAACAACGTGGACTGCGCGGCCGCAAGGGAGCGGGGCATTGACGTGGTGAACGCGCCGGGCTACAGCACAGACTCGGTGGCTCAGCTTGTGTTTTCATTCATTCTTTCTTACGCTACCAGCATTTCGGACTACAACGAGTCGGTCCACAGAGGCGAGTGGGTTTACTCAAAGACGTTTGCCTACTTCCCCTACAGGCTTATTGAGCTTGCGGGAAAGACCCTGGGTGTGGTGGGCTTCGGCGCGATAGGCAGAAAAGTTGCCGCCATAGGTCAGGCTCTCGGCATGCGGGTTATTGTCCATTCAAGGCGTATCTACAATGACTGCCCCTATGAGCAGGTGGAAAAGGAGCAGCTCTTTAAGGAGAGCGACTTCCTGTCCCTGAACTGCCCCCTGAATCCGGGAACCGCGAAGTTTGTCTCGAAAGAGACCTTGGCGATGATGAAAAAGACCGCGTATATAGTTAACACGTCAAGGGGCGGAGTGGTGGATTCGGAAGCTCTTGCAGAGGCGCTGAACAGCGGCAGAATCGCCGGCGCAGGAATCGACGTGCTTGAAACGGAGCCCATGAGGGCAGACGACCCGCTGAGAACCGCGCAAAGCTGCACGGTGACCCCTCACATCGCCTGGGCTTCGAAAGAGGCGAGGGAGAGACTGATTGTGATGATCACCGAAAGCCTGAGACTCTGGAAAGAGGGCAAAAAACGGTTCGTGGTAAACTGAGGGCCGATAATATAACGGAAGAACCGCCGGGGCAGAATCAAGTCAACTGCCCCGGCGGTTCTCTTAATAATGTTCTGAAAGATGTATTTCAGGCAGTCTCGTCAAGGACCTTCAGTATGAGGCCGACGGAGGAGCCCGGGAAGGCTGCGGTGAGCTTTGCGACGGTTTCGTCCAGCTCTTTTTTGGCGATCTTGCCGGTGACAAAAGCGGTGGTGCTTCCGCAGGTTACCATGCGGATGTTGTCGATTCCGGGTTGGAACTCGCCGTCCGGTATGCCGTCAAGCCTGATGTAGTACTTCGATTCGGCTTCACCGGGCACGATTTCGGCTTCGGTGGAGATGAAGCCGGGTTTAACAGCGTCGTTCTGAGCGCCCGTGAGGAGCTCGACTATGTCGCCGCAGATTGCATTGGCGGTGGGAAGCTTTCCGGCTCCGATTCCGTAAAAGAAGGTGTTGCCGGTGTACTTGCCGCTGATCATTATACCGTTGTAGGCGCCGCTGACTGAGCAGAGGTAGCTTGTGTTCATAACCAGCTGGGGCTCCACGAAAGCCGCAACCTTGCCGTTTTCAAAGCGGGTGCAGGCGATGAGCTTGACACGGCCGCCAAGGGCTCCCGCGATGGCGATATCGTCCGCTGTAATTTTCCTGATGCCCGTTGTGGGAATCTTTTTGTAGTCCACAAACTGCCCGTAAGCTATGGAAGAGAGAATGGCAATCTTTCTTGCGGGGTCGAAACCGTCAACGTCCGACGATGGATTTGCCTCTGCGTAGCCCCTTGTCTGAGCTTCCCAGAGCGCCTCTTCAAACGAGAGACCGTCCTCCTCCATGCGGGTGAGCATGTAGTTTGTGGTTCCGTTGACCACGCCAATGATTCCGCTGATGTTGTTCGCACCCATGCAGATTCTGAGGGGCCTTATGATGGGAACGCTTCCGCCGACGCTGGCCTCGTAAAGAAAACGGACGTTGTTGTCGTATGCGAGGCCCTCCAGCTCTCTTCCGTGCTCAGCGACCAGATCCTTGTTCGAGGTGATGACGTGCTTGCCGGCAAGAATCGCTTTTTTCGTGATGGTATAGGCAAAATCGAGCCCTCCGACAGTGACCACGGCAACGTCGATCTCATCGTCCGAGAGGACGTTCTTTGGGTCTTTCACAGCGTATTTCTCGTAGGGCGTGCCGGCAAGGTCTCTTATGTCGAGAATGGACTTCAGTACAACCTTCTTTGAAAAACGGTTGCTGAGCTTTTCAGACTCGCTGATGAGTATGTCCGCAACGCCGGAGCCCACGACTCCGCAGCCTATAACGGCAATGTTGAAAGCTTTATCTGTCATAAATAAAATCCTCCGCTTTTTTCGGCATCATTTCCGGCTCCACAACTTCCTTGAACCTGACCTTGCGGTCAAACAGCCCGCGAAGGGGCACAGGCACCGGGAATCCGGTTCTCTCCGAGAGCATGGCTGAGATTCTGTCCTCGCCGACTCCCTTGGAGATGTCGCTGCCGAAAAGGCTCTCGGCAACACACGTGTTGAATTTAAACGGGCTGGCTGTGGAAACGCAGACCGTGTGGCGGGATTTGTCGGAAACCTTGCCGTAAACGCTCACGCCCACAGCTGTGTGGGGGTCGATGAGGTATTTGTACTGCCTGTACACATTGGCGACAGTTTCGGAAACCTCTGCCTGGTCCGAGAAGCCCGCATCAAAGTCCTCTTTTATCTTGTTAAGCACTTCCGCTGAGACCTCATACCTTCCGCAGGAAGAAAGCTTCTCCATCAGTTCCTTCACGGCGCCGCAGTCCCTCCCGAGAGCGTCATAGATAAGCCTCTCAAGGTTCGACGAAACGAGTATGTCCATCGCCGGCGAAGTTGTGGTGAGGAACTCCCGGTTCTTGTCGTAAACGCCTGTGTTCAGGAAATCGGCAACCACTTTGTTGTCATTGCTGGCGCATATAATCCTCTCAACGGGGAGGCCCGCCTTCTTTGCGTAATAACACGCCAATATATCCCCGAAGTTTCCTGTGGGAACGCAGAAGTCAATCTTGTCGCCAAACCTTACGGTTCCCGCAGAGACCAGCTTTGCGTAGCTGAAGAAGTAGTAGACAATCTGGGGGAGAAGTCTGCCCCAGTTGATTGAGTTTGCGCTGGAGAGCATTTTGCCGTCCGAAGCCAGTTTCTTTGCAAACTTTTTGTCGGAGAATATCTTTTTGACGCCTGTCTGGGCGTTGTCGAAGTTGCCTTTGATTGCGACCACGTTTACATTGCTGCCGCACTGGGTGACCATCTGAAGCTTCTGGGTCTCGCTCACACCCTCGGAAGGGTAGAAGACCATGATTTTGATGCCCGGAACATCCCTGTAGCCTTCGAGGGCTGCTTTGCCGGTGTCGCCGGATGTGGCGGTCAGAATGGTGATCTCTTTGGATTCGCCGCACTTTTCAATGGCTTTGCGCATGAAAAGGGGCATAATCTGGAGCGCCATGTCTTTGAAGGCGCAGGTCGGTCCGTGCCAGAGCTCGAGAACCGAAAGATTATTGTCAAGAGTTGTGAAGCCTGCGGGTCCCTCCGGGAACTTTTCCTTACGGTATGCGTCGGTTACACACTTCTCAATCTCGGAAGCGGTGAAATCATCCGCAAAACGGGAAATAACATTGGCGGCAATGCCCTGATAGTCCATTCCGCACATGACCCTTATTTCTTCCTGTGAGAAGTGAACGTCATTTTCGGGAACGAAAAGACCGCCGTCGGATGCAAGGCCTTTTATGACCGCCTCCGAGAAGGTTTTTCCCGAATCGCCTCCTCTTGTACTTTTGTAAGTCATTTTAATACCTCCGCGCAGCCGCAATTCGTAGAGAAGCGGCAGCTAACCAGTTATTGTAAAATTTACAGAACGGGGTGTCAAGACGATTGTGAGCGCGGGTCGGTGTCAAGTTTCGACGGAGAAGTGACAATTTTTCTTGGCTTGTCACTCTCTGAAAGATCTTCCAATAATCCCTTCATAACC
>CACZNV010000054.1 GCA_902782645.1 uncultured Ruminococcus sp.
CGGCAAAAAGCAGCTCTATATAATCGATATCAGGGAAAATACTGTCCAGAGGTATATCGGTGAAACCAAAGTTTATGAAGCCTTTGACATATTGTCAAGGGAGACAAGACCTCTTCCCACCGACACGCCGGAGCCCGCATCTTTCGGCCACTACAAAAACAGATTTGCATTTTCCGAATTTGTGGACAGATCCGTTGGGTTCTTTGCGGATCACCCGCTTATGATTGGCGTCACCCTTGTGGTGCTGGTCGCTGTTCCGCTTATGATATTCGGAATCTGCTACGTTGCACACGAAAAGAACAATAAGAAGAAAGAAGACGAATCTTAACATGGAATCCGCCAATGCCTTCGGCTTTATCCGCTGACGGATATTGTTAACGTCTTATAAAAGGTGATATCAATGGGAAAAATCATACTTCTTGATGAGCTTACCGCAAGTCAGATTGCAGCCGGTGAAGTGGTTGAAAGACCGGCTTCTGTGGTCAAGGAAATGGTGGAGAATTCCATCGATGCAGGCAGTACAAGAGTTTCCGTTGAAATAAAAAACGGCGGCATAAAGTATATAAAAATAGATGACAACGGCAGCGGCATGGAGCCGGACGACTGCATAATTGCTTTTGACAAGCATGCCACCAGCAAAATCAAATCCTCGGAAGACCTGTTTTCTATATCCACTTTGGGCTTCAGGGGCGAGGCCCTTGCATCCATTGCTGCTGTCTCCAGGGTCACTTTACGCACCAAAACCCGAAACAGCGAAAACGGCACTTATGTGGTAATAGAAGGCGGCGACCTTATGGAATCCGGCCAGTGCGGAGCTAAAGACGGTACAAGCTTTACTGTTGAGAATCTGTTTTTCAATACACCGGCAAGGTACAAATTTTTGATGCGGGACCAGACCGAAGCTTCATATGTTGCAGAGACCATGGAACGCATTGCTCTTTCCCATCCCGGAATTTCATTCAGACTCACTTCCGACAAAAAGCAAATATTGTTTACTCCGGGCGGCGATCTTCTCACTGCCATCTACGGCGTTTTCGGCAAGGATGTGGCGGAAAAAACTGTCAGCTGTTCTTTCTCTGAGGACAATGTTAAGGTAACAGGCTATTGCGGTAAAAAAGAGCTTACCTACGGCAACCGCAACCGCCAAATTGCCTTCGTCAACGGCCGTTTTGTTAAAAGCAAAACAGTTTCCGCTGCCATCGACGAAGCTTACAGAACCCTTACAATGAAAGGGCGCTTTCCCTTTGCGGTGCTTAATATCGAGCTGCCTTATTCCAGAGTTGACGTCAATGTCCACCCCGCTAAAACCGAGGTCAGATTTGCCGACAACAACGCTGTTTTCCGCGCTGTTTATCACGCAATTACATCAGCTGTTTATGAGCAGATTGAAGCTCCGGCGGAGTTTCACGAAACAAGTTTGTTAAATATTGAGGCCCTTGCTTCTTCAGAGCAGAAAAAGGTTCTAAACGATATTTTACCTGATGCTAACGCTTCCGAAAAAGAAACTGTTTATACAGCTCCGAAGAGCAATCCCGAGCCTGAAAATAAACCGTCTTCATCTGAAGACCCCAAGACCGAAGAAGCCCCTCAAAATACTCTTGAGAGCGGATACATAAAAAAGAAATATGATGAACCTCTTGGCGCAAAGGAACAGTCCGTATTTACGGGAATTGACATTGGCGTTAAATCCGGCAAGGTGGTTACAAAGTCAGAACCTGCCGCCGAATCATCAAAAGATCCCCAGTTCTCGGGAGAGTTCTTTGATGTCTACAGGCACGGGAGAGTTATAGGACAGCTTCTTGAGACTTACATTTTGATTGAGTTTAACGGCGCCTTTTACATGATTGATCAGCACGCAGCCCACGAAAGACTTAAGTATGAGGAGATAAAGAGCAGACTTCTCGGCAACGACAACTCCTCCTCCGAGCTTCTTCTTCCGATAACAGTTAGGCTTGGCGCTTCCGAAATGATAAGATTCAATGAGATAAAAGAAGCTCTTGAGAAGCTGGGCTTTGAAATTGACGAGTTCGGTTCCGATTCTGTAATTATCAGGTCCATACCCACAATGATATCTGAGTCAAACGCCGAATCATTCGTTGTAACAGCCATAAACAGCCCCCGCACAGGTGAAGGTATGATAAATGTGTTTCCGGACCACGCGGTCTACACCATGGCCTGCAAGGCTGCCATAAAGGGCAATATGAAGCTTTCCGACGTTGAGATAAGGTCTCTCCTTGACAGGCTTTCCAGCGTTAAGAACCCGGGCACCTGCCCCCACGGCAGACCTATCATTTTGAAAATGACTCAATATGAGATAGAAAGAAGATTTCACAGGGCTTAACACTTATGACCGGTATTGCGGAAAGAATCGCAGATGAATATAAAATATCTTCGAAAACTGACGCTGTAATTGTCTGCGGCCCCACAGCTTCGGGAAAATCCGACGCGGCAATGGAACTTTGCTCTATTATCGGCGGCGAGATTGTGTCCTGTGACTCCATGCAGATATACAGGCTTATGGACATAGGCACCGCCAAGGCAACTCCCGAGATGCGCCAAAAGATTCCCCACCACATGATTGATATAGCGGACCCCTGGGGGAACTACAGCTTATATATGTATAAGAAAGCCGCTCTTGCAGTCATCGAAGATATCATATCCCGGGGTAAGGTTCCTGTAATTTGCGGCGGCACCGGTCTTTATGTGAACACCCTTATCGACAACAGACAGTTGACAGATTTGCCGGATGACTCTTTCTTCAGCGAAGAATCAAGACTTGAGAAAGAAAAATGCGACTGTCTTTTAAAAGAAAACGATATAGACGGCCTCCATCTGATTCTTGAAAAGAATGACCCGGAAGCCGCCTCGCAGATACATAAGAATAATGTAAAAAGAGTATACAGGTCTCTTTGCCTCTATTTTATGACGGGTAAGACGATGGCTGAGAGAAACGATGAGTCTCTAAAGAGCGGTTCGGAATATTCATTCCTGACATATTGCCTTATGCCGGATCGCGGTTCTCTTTACCGAAGAATTGACGCCCGTGTTGACATCATGAGGGAGGCAGGGTTATTTAACGAAGCCGAACGTGTTTACAGCGCCTGCAGAGACAATCTGCCTTCAGATGCCGCGGCAAGCCTTGAGATTTTAAAGCTTACCGCCTTAAACGCCATAGGCTACAAAGAACTCATACCTCTTTTTGATTTTCCGGAGCTTAAGCCCTTGAAAATATACAATCCGGACGAGGCTTTTGACATGATCAAGCGTGATTCCCGCCAATATGCCAAACGCCAGATAACCTGGTTCAAGAGGACTCCCGGCGCTTCTTTTATTGAAATCTAATACATTTTGATGTATAATTTTACTTCGGAAGACCGCTTGCAGGATATACAGGCGCCGGGTCTTCCGGAGGTTTTTTATGCCCTTAAACAACGAATTTAAAGTTAAGGATGCAAATCTTTTGAACGCTCTTACTCTTGCATTTATCGGGGACGCTGTCTTTGAAATATACGTCCGGGGAATAGCTGTCACAAGAATTCCCGGGGCAAGGGTCAACAAGCTTCACCGGGTTTGTGCTGCCGCCGTTAATGCAGCATCTCAGGCCGAATTATTGGCGGCTATTGAATCCAAACTTAACGAAACAGAGCTTAACGTTGTTCAAAGGGGTAAAAATTCAAAACCTCACAGCGTGCCTAAAAATGCAAAAATCGAGGATTATCTTCACGCCACAGCTTTCGAAGCTCTTATCGGTTATCTGGAGCTTTCAGGATTGTATGAGAGGCAGTCGGAAATCCTGGAGCTTTGCAGAGATAAAATTGAATCTTTCATCGACAATGCAAACAAGGTGATCAAATGAGCTACGGACGGGGAAACAACTATAAAGGAAAAAAAGAACGGGACAGAAAAGAACCTGTAAGGAGTGAATCTCTTTCCGGAGAGATCATTTACGGAAGAAATTCAGTTATTGAAGCTGTCAGGTCCGGCAGGTCAATCAATAAGATCCAATATTGCGGCGATCTTTCCGGCAGTCTCGGAATGATCATTGCTGAAGCCAAGGAGAGAAACATTGTGGTTGTCAAGCAAAC
>CACZNV010000055.1 GCA_902782645.1 uncultured Ruminococcus sp.
GGCGTGGGCGTCTCGCCGCTGTCGGGCGTGGGCGATGGCGTGGGCGTCTCGCCGCTGTCAGGCGTTGGCGATGGCGTGGGCGTCTCGCCGCTGTCGGGCGTAGCTGTAGGTGTGGGTGTCTCCGTGGGAGACGGAGTTGGTGTCGAAGTAGGTGTAGGCGCGGATGTCGGACCCTGAGCCGGAGTGGGCGTAGGTGTGGGAGTTGTTCCCGGAGTCGGCGTGGGTGTTGACGTGGAAGGCGCCGGGGTCGATGTGTTGGACGAGGGTGTTCCGGTGGGAGTCTCCGAAGGAGTTCCCGTCGGCGTCGGTGTGGGTATTGTGGGAGGCGCCGTCACTTCCGCAGGCGTTGGCGTTGGGCTCGGATTCGGGTTCTCGGCGTCAGGTTTGAACACGTCGCTTGCGGAATCAGAAAGGCTTATGGTGCCGTTGTGAATCAGCTCGTTGCCGCTGCGGAATATTGCGGAAAGCCTCTCAAGTTTCGAGTAAAGAGCCTCGTCGCTCGATGTGCTTCCCACCTTCACCACAACGGAATTCAGGCAATAAAAATATGCGTTTTTAATGCTCGGAAGGTAAATGTAGGTTATGTTCTGCGCCAGGGCTTCGTCTGAAAGAATCGCGTAGTAGATGCCCATCACATACTTCCACTGCACATCGGCGCTGTATTTAATCTTTGCGCCGGGTGAGTACTCGGTTATATCGAGACCGCTCACAACGGGTCCGTCAACATGCACGTCCGAAAGATTTTTCGTCGCCTCGGCAAGTTCACCCCGCTCGCACACGGTCACAACGGTGCCCGCCCTGTCAGTTACAATCACTTCCCCGTCCTCATAAAGGAGCACGTAGGAGCCCCGGGGTTCGCCGCTGATTTTAAGAATCCTGTTCTTTTCAAATTTAACTGTGATGTTTTTGTACTGGGGCAAAAGGAAAGACAGTTCCTTCTCGATAGACCGCATTTTTCCTGACAAAAAGTCCTTCAGGCCCCGCAGGCCGTCGCTTTTCAAGGCAATTTCCAGGGCGTTCTCGCCAAGGTAATCCTCAACAAAAGGCCTTGCGTCAGCCTCAAATCTTGAGTCCTCCGAGACAAATCTTAGGGCGGATATTTTGAAAGGTTTGGAAATCAGATAAACAGTGACGCCAATAGCTATAACCACAAAAAGAGCCAGCAGAATAAGTACCGTTCTCTTAACAGAGCGGCGCCTCTTTTCCTTTCTGTCCTTTTCCTGTTTTTTTGTAACTACTTTGTCTCCGTACATGGCTTTGTCCGCGCTTTTTGAAAAAGAGCAGCTTTCTCTTTTGTAAGTTTTTCAACATCTTACATTTTAACATCTGACAACGCCAAAGTCAACGAGCCAAACCCCTCGCCGCAGCCCTTTTTCGGCGGTTTTTACACGGAAAAACTTCTATTCGCTCCCTGTGATCTCGTCGATGAAACGGCTTGCCGTCAGCTGCTTTTTTCCGCACCTTCCGGGGTATGTCACGATGACCTCGTTTTCGGCCCTCGTGAGCGCCACATACATGAGCCTTCTCTCCTCAAAAAGCTGTTCCTCTTTCCGGGGATCGCCAAAGGGAAACTCGCCGTCAACGCAGTCGATCACAATCACTGTGTCAAACTCAAGTCCCTTGGCGGAGTGGACGGTGCTCAGATTCACAAGTGCATCTTCCTCCCCGCAGCAAAACCTGTCGATCTCACCGGCAAGACGTATGAAACCGTCCCCGCTCTCCGCCCTCCTTATAATAATCTCACAGGCCGAGGCAACCGCTTCCCTGAGAAAGGGCCGCCTGCCTCCGAAGGAATCGCCGATAATAAGATCCACAATCTTATCCCTCTTAAGCCTTCTGTAAATATCCGAAGGTACGGGTGCAAAGAAGCTCCGGTCCCCACCCTCGCCGTCACGGTCCTCACGGAACTTGATTTCCTCGCCAAGTCTTTTCACATAAAGAAGCTCGGAAAAAAGCATTCTGTCTCCTCTCACCCGCGGGCAGAGAAGTTTTCCGTCCCGGAAGCCCCCTTTACGCGCCTCGAAAAACAGCTCTGCAAGTACGGGCAAGGCGCTCACATTATTCCTGTAGAGGACGCAGGCCTTCTTTCCCTGTTTTGCCCTTCTTTTAAGCAAATTCGAGCAGAACGAGGCCTGTGAAAGAACATCCCGGAAATATCTCACGGAAACCTTTCCCGGGTCCTTTTTTCCGGCTGTTATTCTCTTTG
This sequence comes from uncultured Ruminococcus sp., assembly GCA_902782645.1. Taxonomy (GTDB): domain Bacteria; phylum Bacillota; class Clostridia; order UBA1212; family UBA1212; genus UBA1212. The sequence continues at coordinate 2,207 of CACZNV010000055.1, forward strand.
AAAAACGGTCTCCGTTTGCCCGTATAAACCAGGAGGATACACCCACAATGTTTTCTCCCGATCTGAAATTTTTTTCAAGCATGTAGGTTTTGAAAGACGGGTCCCCTCCGCCGAGAGATCTCACCATTCCGGGAGTCGCGCCTCTGAATCCGTATATCGACTGGTCGTCGTCGGCAACGTAAAAAACATTGCCGTTTGATATGAGTCTTATAATCTCAGCCTGCACCAGGGACAGGTCCTGGGCCTCGTCAACCTGGGTGTATTTGAAAGCATTTTCCGCCTTTTCCCGCAAGTTTGCATCGCTCTTAAGATACTTCAGCGAGAGCCCCAGCATGTCGCCGAAGTCAAGGACCCGCAGCTTTTCCTTTTCCCTCCCGTAATCCTTCGCAATCCTGACAGCGGTCTTTCCGTCAAGCCCCACAAAGTCAAAATCGGGCACCCCGGTTTCCGTCAGCACATAGGACTTCAGCCTTTTCATCTCATCCTGAGGCAGTATTCTGCCTCCCGATATCTTTGCGTAAAGCTCCTCAATGATACCTGACGACTCTTCCGGTGAGAGTACTTTGGGCATGTCTTTTCCGGTGCTGCGGAAATATTCCTTAAGAAGCTTCAGACAGTAAGCGTGGACGGTATAAAAGCATACCTTTTCGGAGACTCTCTCCCCGCCCATTCTTCTTATAAATTCAAGCCCCCTTGACTTCATCTCGCTGCAGGCGGGCCTGTTAAAAGAAAGGGTCAGAACGGCTCCGTTTTCGCAGCGCTCCTTTTCGCACAAACTCCAGAGTCTGGCGGCACGGAGGGAGATGACCCGGGTCTTTCCGCTTCCAGGCCCCGCAATGCAAAGAGCCCCGCCAACGCCGTGCATCACCGCCGCAAGCTGGTCTTTTGTCAGTCTTTTTATCTCATCGCCAAGCCTCTCCTCGAACACGCCGCAAAAACTGTTTTCAGCCACTACTTTAAAATCGCCCCCACATCCATTTTACAATGCTTCTCCGCCCCGAAAAAGCAAAAAAATATTTCCGTAGGGGCCGGAAATAAAAAAACGGGCGGCTTTCCGGTCCGTCCGTTGCGATGCATTTATGTTATATGTCAGACGCTCAGTCAAGGGTATTGAGGATATCCATGAACTCGCCAATGCTCTCCGCCGTAAAAGCCATATTTCGCAATGCGGCGGCGTTTTTTCTGCCCTTCATGTACCAGGCAAAATGCCTCTTCATCTCCCGCACCGCACAGGCCTCGCCCTTCTCTTTTATTTCGAGGTCGAGCTGGCGCATTGCCGTCTGCCTTATCATGTCCGGCGTTGGCGATATCTCCTCGCCCTCAAGTATGGATTTGAAAATCCAGGGGTTGCCGAGGGCACCTCTTCCGATCATCACACCGTCGCAGCCAGTGGCGGAAAAGACCATATCCGCATCCTCGCCGGAGCAGATGTCGCCGCTGGCTATTACGGGTATCGATACCGCTTCCTTGACTCTTTTGATGACGCCAATGTCGCTCCTGCCGGAATACATCTGGTCTCTGAACCTGCCGTGGACGGTTACGGCCGCAGCTCCGGCCTGCTCGCATACCTTGGCGATTTCAGGTGCATTCTCGCAGTCCTTTTTGTAGCCGCGGCGCATTTTTACCGTCACCGGCACTCCTGCCCTTGACGACACCGCTTTTACAATGTCATACACAACCGAAGGCTCCGTCATGAGGAAGCTGCCCTCCCGGTTGCCGCAGACTTTAGGCACCGGGCAGCCCATGTTTATGTCTATGATTGCGGCGGAATATTCCCCGGCGAAATACTCCGCGGCGTCTGCCATCAGCTCCGGGTCCCGTCCGAAGATCTGGACCGCGAAAGGGTTTTCGGATTCGGTGTGATATGCAAGCCGCCTGCTTCCCTCGCTTCCGTAGTGAAGGCCCTTGGCGCTTATCATTTCCGAGCAGCAGAGGCCCGCCCCCATCTCCATGCAGACGGTCCTAAAGGCGCTGTCCGCCACACCGGCAAGAGGCGCCAGCAGCACGTTGTTCTTAAGCTTTACGCTTCCTATATTCAGTTCGCGAATGTATTTCAAAGCCAACTCAATTCTTTGCGTATTTTCCTATAATTCCGAGAATAATCTTCACAGAAGTCTCCATTTCCTCAATGCAGGTGTGCTCGTAGGGCCCGTGCATTGCATAGGTTCCGGTACCCAGGTTCGGGCAGGGAAGACCCATGAAGGAGAGCCTTGATCCGTCCGTTCCGCCCCTCACCGGTTCGGTTTCCGGGCAGAGGTCCTGTTCCTTAATAACTTCCGTCGCATTGGTTATGAGGTGGAAGTTTTCCCTTATAACTTCAGCCATGTTCCTGTACTGGTCGGTGACGGTGACTTTGACGGTGCCCTCTCCGTACTTTGCGTTCATCTTTCTTGCGATGGTCTGCACCATGGCTTTTCTCAGGGCAAACTTTTCTGCGTCGTGGTCCCTGATAATGTAGTAGAGGGACGCTTTCTCCACGTCGCCCTGCATGTGGCAGAGGTGGTAGAAGCCCTCGTAGCCTTCGGTGTCCCGTGGAGTCTCGCCCTTGGGAAGATTGGCGTCAATCTCCATGGCCACCAGCTGGGCGTTGATCATGATGTCCTTGGCGGATCCGGGATGGACGTTGAAGCCGTTTATTTCGAAGATTGCCTTGGCGGCGTTGAAGGTTTCGAACTCCACCTGGTTAACCGGACCGCCGTCAACGGTGTAGGCATATTTCGCGCCGAACTTTTCAACGGAGAAAAAGTCAGCGCCCCGGCCGATCTCCTCGTCGGGAGTAAAGCCGATGCATATCCTGCCGTGGGGCGCGCCGCTCTTTATGAGTTCCTCTGCAGCCGCAACAATTTCAGCACAGCCCGCCTTGTCGTCGCCGCCAAGCAGCGTTTTTCCGTCGGTCACTATAAGGCTCTTACCTTTCAAAGTCTTAAGGTGAGGAAAATCCTTGTTTGAAAGGACTCTCCCCGATGTGCCGAGAGTTATGTCAGTGCCGTCGTAATTTTCAATAATCCTTGGATTTACGCCCTCGCCCGAAAAATCAGGCGCGGTGTCCATATGGGCAATAAAACCGATTGCAGGCGCTTTTTCACAGCCCTCCGTGGCAGGAATATGCCCGTAAACATAGCACTTATCGTCCCTTGCGGCATCCGCAACGCCCGCCTCTTTAAGCTCCTTCACAAGTTTGTCTGCCAGCGCAAACTGCCTCTCCGTGGAGGGCGTCTTTTCGCTGTCCTCGCAGCTGGTGGTGTACATTTTAACGTAACCCAAAAATCTTTCAACTACGTTCATTTTCTTTCCTCTTTTCTTCCCGACTCGATAAGTTCTTTTTCGAATTCCTCCGGGTGCCTCAAACTGTAGTGCTGGTGGAGGTTTTCCGCCTCGTAAAAGCTCTTAAACGGCTCCACAGCAACGTAAACTCTGCGTCCCGACTCTTTCTCAATTTTCTTCACCGCGTCCTCCGCGGCAGCTCTCTGGTCCTCATCCGTGTAATACACCGCCAATGTATAAGACCTGCCCCGGTCGATAAACTGGCCTCCGCCGTCGAATGGGTCTACATTAACAAAGAAAAAA
>CACZNV010000056.1 GCA_902782645.1 uncultured Ruminococcus sp.
ACTCGAAGTACCTTCGTACATCATCGGGTTTGTTCACGAAAAAATAGCTTCAAAATCGCTGGCTTAAGCAAGTCGGGGTCGCGCACGTAAAAATAGCTCAAAAATCAAAGGGTTATATTATGCTTATAGATAAAAACAAATTCAAAAACGACTTCAAAGCGAAGCTTATGCAGCTCTACAGGACCGATGTGGAAAAGAGCTCAAATACCGAAAGATACATCGCCCTGGGCACGCTTATAAAAGAATACATGGCTCTCGACTGGTACGAGACCGAAACCCGCAATGCGGCGGAGAAGAAAAAAACCGTCTTCTACTTCTCAATGGAGTTTCTTATCGGAAGGCTCCTGGATTCGATTATGATCAATCTCGGCATCAAGAACGTTGTCGAGGAAGGTCTTTCGGAGCTCGGCCTTTCCCTTCCATGCCTTGAGGAGATTGAGCCTGACGCCGGCCTCGGAAACGGCGGCCTGGGAAGGCTTGCCGCCTGCTTCATCGATTCCATGGCCTCTCTCGGTATATCCGGAATGGGTATCGGAATCAGATACAGGTACGGTCTTTTCAGACAGGAGATAGTCCACGGAAATCAGATTGAAACCCCTGACAACTGGCTTAAGATTCAGAACGTCTGGGAGTCAAGGCGTGATGACAAGGCCTGCATCGTAAAATTCGGAGGCGACTGCAATCTCCGCATCGACGAAAACGGAAAATTCCGTGCAGAGCACACAAACTACGAGCCTATTCTCGCAGTTCCTTACGATATGCCTGTGCCGGGTTATGAGAACGGCACCGTAAACACATTGAGGCTCTGGAGCGCCGAAACCGACGGTGCGGCTTTTGACTTCTCCACTTTCTCCAGGGGCGACTACGAAAGGGCTCAGGCTGCGCAGTACGCGGTCTCATCCATCACGAGCGTCCTTTATCCCGACGATTCAACCGAAAGGGGCAAGCTGCTCAGACTCAAGCAGGAATACTTCTTCACCAGCGCCGGCGTACAGACAATTGTACGGGACGCAAAAAGGAACGGTATCCCTGTGACGGAACTTGACAGGTACGTTGCTATCCACGTAAACGACACCCACCCGGCTCTTGCGGTTGCGGAGCTTATGCGCATACTCGTTGACGAGGAGGGCGTTGAGTGGGATGACGCCTTCAAAGTGACTGTAAACACCATCGCCTACACGAACCATACTATCCTTGCCGAGGCCCTTGAAAAGTGGCGTGTGCCCATGTTCAGGCACCTCCTGCCCCGCATATATATGATAGTTGAGGAAATCAACAGGCGTTTCTGCGCTGAAGTTTCAAGGCGCTGCAACGGCGACTGGGGCAAGCTCAGCTCTATGTCAATCATCCAGGACGACATGGTCAAAATGGCTCACCTGGCCATCGTTGGAAGCCACAGCGTGAACGGCGTCGCCGCTCTTCACACCGAAATACTGAAGAACCAGGAGCTTAAGGACTTCAACGATTTCTACCCCGGAAAGTTCAACAACAAGACCAACGGCATCACCCACAGGCGCTGGCTCATACAGGCAAACCCGAGGCTTTCGAACCTTATCGATGATACCATTGGCGATGAATGGAAAAAGAATCCGCTGCTTCTCTCGAAACTGAAGCCCCACTGCGACGACAAACAATTTGTCGCAAAAGTACAGGAAATCAAGCGCTTTAACAAAGAGCGGCTGGGAACATATATCCTTGACAATTACGGCATCACCGTTGACCCCGATTCCATTTTCGACATCCAGGTCAAGAGGCTCCATATGTACAAGAGGCAGATCCTCAACGTGATCCACATCATGGACCTCTACAACAGAATCTGCGAAAACCCGAACCTGGACATCGCTCCGAGAACCTTTATTTTCGGCGCCAAGGCATTCCCGGGCTACATCATCGCCAAACAGACGATTAAGCTCATCAATACCGTTGCCGAGAAGATAAACTCCGAGAGGCGTTGCGACGGGAAGCTGAAGGTGGTCTTCATGCCCAACTACGGCGTAAGCCTTGCCCAAATTATGATTCCCGCAGGCGACATAAGCGAGCAGATATCCACAGCCTCCAAAGAGGCCTCCGGAACCGGCAACATGAAGTTTATGATGAACGGCGCGGTTACGGTTGCCACCATGGACGGCGCCAACGTGGAGATTCACGGCGAGGTGGGAGACGACAATATAATCATATTCGGTCTCTCCTCCGAAGAGGTTATAAACTACCAGAAGTACGGCGGCTATGACGCAATCAAAACCGCCAATGACGACCCGCGCCTCAGAAGGATAATCGAAGAGATTTCATCAGGCTTCGGCGCCGCTCCCGGCGAGTTCGACCTCATAAAGAACCATCTCACTGTTGACAACGACCCCTATTTCACTCTCAGGGACTTCGCTTCCTACGCCGACGCCCAGGAAAAAGCCGACAGACTATTCAGAGACAAAGCAAGATGGGGAAAGATGGGTGCTGTAAACATCGCCTGCTCCGGCGTATTCTCCTCCGACAATACCATCAGAAGGTATGCGGATGAGATTTGGGGCGTAAAACCCGCTTTTTAATGAAAGATATTGCTTTAAGTTAAAGGCTTTACAATGATCACTTTTTTGCATAACTCAAGGTCGGATATTTTCAGGAGCCCCTTCGGCTCCGTTCCGGCCGGGGAAAAAGTCAAACTCGCAATAGAAAGCTACGAGGACAACCTGGAAAATCCGGCGGAGATCAAACTGGCGGAGCTTTCTGTGCGCTTTTTCGGCACCGAAGACGAGTCCGAGAAGGACTCATTCGAGCCCTTTGTATATTCTTTACCTTTGACGCGAAACAACGCCGCTGTTGCCGAAACCGAGTACGGAAAGCGCATCAAAAACGTTTTCTCCTGCACCCTGAATGCGGAAAAGCGGGGCGTATATTTTTACGGCTTCCATTTCGTTGTATTCGAAAATGGCCGGGACATTGACTTGTTTTACGGGAACAATGAGGAATGCATTGGCGGTGTGGGATCCTGCAAAGAGGGCACAGAAGGCAATTTCTACACTGTCACAGTTTACAAAAAAGGGCTCAAGGTCCCCGACTGGTTCAAAAGATCCGTTATATATCAGATTTTTCCCGACAGATTCTGCAAGGGAAAGGATGCTCTTGCGGCTCAGAAGCCCAATACATTTATGTACGGCACCTGGGACGACCTTCCCATGTATATTAAAAACGCCGAAAACGATGTGGTGCGCTGGGATTTCCAGGGAGGCAACCTTTCGGGTGTTTCCGAAAAAATAGGCTATATAGAGGCCCTGGGGGCAAACGTCATCTACCTCAACCCTGTGTTCAAGGCGGCCAGCAACCACAGGTACGACACCGAGGACTATATGCATATTGACGGGCTCCTTGGCGGTGACTCGGCAATGGATCTGCTGCTTTTCATATGCTCAAAGGAGAATGTGAAAATCATTCTTGACGGCGTCTTCAGCCACACGGGCTCCGACAGTATTTATTTCGATAAATTAGGCAAATACGGCGGCGGAGCATACAAGAATAAAAACTCCGTGTACAGGGACTGGTACCGCTTCTCTGAGGAGAGCGACGATAAGTACGACTGCTGGTGGGGCGTTGACGTGCTGCCCAACGTTAACGAGCTGGCTCCCGGATATCTTGATTTTATCGCGCGTAACGACGACTCCGTTGTAAAGCACTGGCTGAGAAAAGGGGTGTCCGGCTTCAGACTGGACGTTGCCGATGAGCTTCCCGATAAATTCATTAAGGAACTCGCCAATGCCTGCAAGGAGGTCTCCGCAGAAACAGGCACCGACCCGGTGCTCCTTGGCGAGGTCTGGGAGGATGCATCCACGAAAGTCAGTTACGGCAAGCTCCGCTCCTACTTCACGGAGCGTGAACTATCCACCGTTACAAACTACCCCTTCAGAAAGATTCTTTTGTCTTTCTTTGCCGGCCAGGCGGATGGTGACAAAACCGCCTGCAGATTCCTTTCCCTGAAGGAAAACTACCCGCCGGAGAACTATTACGCACTCGCCAATATGACCGGCAGCCACGACGTCAAAAGGCTTATGACAGTCATGCTTGAGTCAGCCGGCGGGAACAGGGCGCTTGCCAAACGGTACCTCCGCACCTATGCGGCGGTGATGTTTACTTTCCCGGGCGTGCCGCTGATCTACTACGGCGACGAGACCTGCCTTGAGGGCGGCGAGGATCCGGACAACAGGCGCACATATCCCTGGGGCAAAGAGGATAAGGCAACAATCGCGGTATTTGAAAAGCTTGCCGCTTTGAGAAAAAAGAACCCCTGCCTTGTGAGCGGCGACATCGAATTCATTGGCGTGTCAAGGGAAGATGTGCTTGCCTACAGAAGAAAGCTGGAAGACGAAGTATTTGCGGTTATTGTCACCCGTGACCGGGAACCGGATACGGAAGTCTCGGTTGACCTCGGCAAGGGCGTCTTCGAGTCCGTCTATGACTCTTCGCCTGAGAACAAAACTGTCATCAGCAGCGAAGACGGAAAGCCTCTCACCGTTAATATCTCAAACGGCTTTGCAATATATAGAAAGCTCCCATGACCATCGATTTTCACACCCATTGTTATCCCGATAAAATAGCCGAAAAAGCGGTTTCAGGCCTCTCTTCCACGGGAGGCATCAAACCGTATACGGACGGCACTCTCCGGGGCCTCTCAGACCTCATGAAAGAGCAGGGCGTCCGTTTTTTTGTTGTTAACAATATCTCTGCCGACGCCAAGCGAATGCACAACGTCAACGACTTTGCAATCTCTATTGACGGCGGCAATGTGATCTCCTTCGGCTCCGTGGCTCCTTTTGCTGAGAACGCAACAGATGAGCTTGAAAGGCTTAAGGAAAACGGTATCATCGGCATCAAATTTCACCCTTATTTCCAGGACTTTTATGTCGACGACCCCCGCCTTGCGTCCCTTTACGACAAGGCACGGGAGCTTGGCTTTATAGTCCTTTTCCACGCCGGCTCCGACATATCCTTTGAGGACACCGAAAGGTCCTCACCGAAACGGCTCAGGGAAGCCGCCAAGGCCCTTGGCGCCTTTGACGGCAATGACATTGTCCTCGCCCACTGGGGCGCCTCTATGCAGAGCGAAAGCGTCATTTCAGAGCTCTGCGGCCTCCCGGTTTATTTCGACACCGCCTTCGGCCTTGGATACATCACCGAAGAGGAGACCTCTGCAATCGTTAAAAAGCACGGCGCCTCAAGGATTCTTTTCGGCAGCGACTCTCCCTGGAGCACGCCGGAGAGGGAACTGTCGTTCATCTCAAGACTCGGACTTGCGGACGATGATTTACTGAAAATTAAGTACAAAAACGCCTTTTCGCTGCTCTCACGCCACGGAAGAAATATGTGCTGACGGGGCATTGGCGGCTCTTTACAGAACATCGTTTTTGTGGTATATTCTATAAGAACATTGAGCGGACGGCTCGAATACGATTTGGGGGTTTTCATCATGATAGACAAAAAGGAATATGATGTATATACTGCGAAAATGGACAAGACCATCAGTCTTCTCACCGAAGAGCTGTCTGAAATCAGAGCGGGCAGAGCCAATCCTGCGGTCTTAAACAAGATAACCGTTGACTACTACGGAGTGGAGACTCCTATTACACAAGTGGGCAACGTCAGTGTACCCGAGGCGAGGCTCCTTGTATTTACTCCCTGGGAAGCTAAAATGCTCAAAGAGGTTGAAAAGGCTATCCAGAAGTCAGACTTAGGAATCAATCCCTCAAACGACGGAAAGTCCATAAAGCTTGTTTTCCCGGCACTTACGGAGGAGAGGCGTCTTGACCTGGCAAAGCAGGTTAAAAAGATGGGTGAGGACGCAAAGGTCGCTATCAGATCCATCAGACGCGACGCTGTCGAGTACTTCAAGAACCAAAAGAAGAATTCCGCCATCACCGAGGACGACCAGAAGCAGTCCGAAAAGGATATCCAGCAGTTTACCGACAAACATATCGAGGAAATCGATAAGGTTGTGGCACGCAAGGATAAGGAGCTCATGGAGCTTTGACGGCGCTTCCTTTACGGTAATAATGTGTCTGATATGCAAAAGCAAAAGGCAAGGTTTATCCGGCTGATTGCTGACGCCAATGCGAACACAAAATGACAAGCTGCGGGAATTGAAACGTCCTCTGCGGCCTGTCATTTTCGTGTGTTAGAAGAATTATTAAAACATGGCTTTAAAGAAGAAAAACCAGTCAAATATCACCGCCGGAGAGCCGGCTGACAGGAGCCGGGGCGTGGTTTCACTTGCCATTATTCCTGACGGAAACAGGCGCTGGGCCAAAAAAAGGCTGCTCCCTGCTGCAGCGGGACACCTTGAAGGCGCAAACAACTTCAAAAGAATTATAAAGTCCCTTTCTGCCAGGGGAATAAAGTACCTCACGTTTTACGCTTTCTCAACCGAGAACTGGAAGAGAAGCGAACAGGAGGTGGAAGCCCTGATGAAAATCTTCATGGATTTCATGGAGAGATACATAAACAAGCCGGACGACGAGGGCAGCAGGGTGAGAGTGAGAATCATTGGCGAGAGGGGAGCACTTTCAAAACGGCTCCTTGACGACATTGAGCGCATCGAGAGCATCACAGCCGCCAATGACGGAATAACCGTTAACGTATGCATCAGCTACGGCTCCAGGGACGAGATTGCCTGCGCCGTGAGAAAGCTTTGCGAAAAATGCGCGGAAGGAAAGCTTAATCCGAAAGATGTTGACGAGAAGATGATTTCCGGGGAGCTGTTCGTTCCCGATACGCCTGATCCGGACCTCATCATAAGAACCAGCGGCGAGCAGAGACTCAGCAATTTTCTCCTCTGGCAGGCGGCTTATTCGGAATTCTATTTTGCGGACTGCTACTGGCCGGATTTTGACGACAAGGAGCTTGACAAAGCCCTTGATGAGTTTGCAAGAAGAAAGAGAAGATTCGGCGCATGAGTGCGGTTTTGAGAACCCGCCGATACACCGAAAATGCAACGGTTAGTCTTTAAATATTTTTTAAAGATTATGTGATAAATACTTTTTGCCGATTTGTCAGGATTTCGGACAATTTAGGCAGAAATGAGGATTTCATGAAAGCAAGAATTATCACCGGCCTCATTGGCGGCGCGATTGCGCTTGCCGCGATAATACTCGGCGGTTACTACTTTGCGGGTTTTTTGCTTTTTATTATGGCTGTCAGCATTTTTGAGTACCTGAGGGCGCTCAAAAAGAGCGGAAAAAATCCTGCAATAGTTCCTTCTGTCATCCTTTTTGCGGCGGCTGCAGCCGGTGCGTTTTCCGACGTCGTTCAGCCCGGAAACATTTTCATCAGGCTCCCGTTCAATTTCTACCCGCTTGTCTTATGCGTCGCTTTGATGATATCGGCTGCGGTATTTGTGTTCGACCACAGGAGGAGAACGTTTGAAGACGTGGCGCTGCCGTTTTTCGGCTCGCTTTACATCACGCTCCTGCTCTGGTGCGGAATGGCGCTCAGGTTCTTCCCGAACGACCCCAAGGGGCTCCCCGGACTGCATCTCATCATTATGACGCTTGTCGGCAGCATAATGTCGGACACCTGCGCGTTTGCTTTCGGAAGCCTTTTCGGAAAGAAGAAGCTCTGCCCGGATATAAGCCCCAAGAAGACTTTTGCGGGAATGTGGGGCGGTTTCATTGGCGGTGCCGTCGGGCTCGTCGTTTACGGAATCGTTCTTTTCTTCTGTCACATCGATACGGGCATACCCGTCTGGTTCTGCCCGGTGATGGGAGCGCTTGTCTCGTTTGTGAGCCAGGTCGGCGACCTCTTTATGTCGGCGATTAAACGGCAGTGCGGCATCAAGGATTTCGGAAAGATGCTTCCCGGCCACGGAGGAATGCTCGACAGAATCGATTCATACATGCCGTCATTCGGCGTTATGTATTTCGCCGCCGTGATGTTTTCACTTTTTTAAAAACAAAACCTGTCTATGAAGAAAATCGGAATCATCGGGTCCACGGGATCTATAGGCACACAGACTCTTGAAGTTATTCGGGAGCTTTCCGGACAGAAACCGGACAGCTTCCGTGTTTCGGCTTTGGCGTGCGGAAATTCGGTGGAGACGATGGCCGCCCAGGCGAGGGAGTTCGGCGTTAAGCTGTTATGCACCGCAACGAAAGAGGGCGCGGAGAAAGTCAGGGAGCTGCTGAAGGACATGAAGCCGACGGTGCTCTACGGACCGGAGGGACTTCGCGAGCTTGCGGCAGGCGACATGGACATGCTTGTGACGGCAATTGTCGGCATGGCCGGAATCGAACCTACCCTTGAAGCCATAAAGAAGGGCACCGACATTGCACTCGCCAATAAAGAGACGCTCGTCGCGGCAGGAGAGCTCGTCATGAGCGAGGCAAAGGCGCGCGGCGTTTCGATTCTTCCCGTTGACAGCGAGCACTCGGCCGTTTTCCAGTGCTTAAGATGCGTCAAGAGAAGACAGCTTTCAAAGATAATACTCACCTGTTCGGGCGGCCCGTTCAGAACATATCCCGCAGAGAAGCTTTCAGAGGTGACTCCGGAGATGGCGCTCGGACACCCGACCTGGAACATGGGCGGAAAAATCACAATCGATTCCGCTACGCTCATGAACAAGGGACTTGAGGTAATCGAAGCCGCGCGGCTTTATTCAACCGGCTTTGACGATATCGAGGTTACAATTCACCCGCAGAGCATTGTCCATTCGATGATAAAGATGAGGGACGGCGCCGTCATTGCCCAGCTCGGGTGCCCGTCGATGAAGCTTCCAATCCAGTACGCACTCACATACCCCGACAGATATTTCTGCAACGTGCCGGATCTTGACTTCCAAAAGGGTCTCTCGCTCACGTTTGAGCAGCCCGACAGGAGCAAATTCCCGTGCCTTGACCTTGCGATATCGGCAGGACGTGAGGGCGGGTCGATGCCTGCATGCATGAATGCCGCCAATGAAAAAGCGGTCAGACTTTTCCTTGACGGCAAGGCAAAGTTCACCGACATTCCGAAGATAGTCGAAAAGGCGATGAATCTTCACAAAAAGATCAAAAAACCAACTGCCGAAGAGATACTCGCGGTAAGCTACGAGACTTACGAAACAGCGGGGCTCTGAAGGCTTCTTAAAAACCGGCCTTTTAACTGAAAGAGGCTTTACCTGAAGATAAACGGAGGAATCATGCCGATATTTCTCAGTATCCTGATAATGATATTAATGCTGAGCGTGCTTACTATAGTGCACGAGCTCGGTCATTTTATATGCGCGCGCATATTTAAAGTCAACGTTGTCGAGTTCTCAATCTTCATGGGCCCGAAGCTCTTCGCAAGGAAGAGCAAAAAGCACGGGACGCAGTTTACGCTGAGGCTCATTCCCCTTGGCGGTTACTGTGCGTTCGAAGACGACCGCGGCGACGCAAACTCACCGAATTCCCTGTACTCGCAGAAGTGGTACAAGAGGGCGGTCATTTTCCTTGGCGGTGTCACGATGAATTTCCTGCTCGCGTGGCTGATTGCGACGCTTATTGTCGGCAGCGGATTTTTCACGAACACCACTGTTTCGAAGATTGACGAGAACTCGGTGGCGCATTTTGTCGGAATTGCGGCGGGCGACAGGCTTGAAAAGATGGACGGACTCGACGTGCTCACGGGAACCGATATTTCGCTCGCGACTTACGGAATACAGGACAGGGACAGTTCCGACGAAGTCATGCATTCGCGCTACAGCCTTAAATACGACAGAAAAGGCACCAAAATCTACTACGACATAGAAAAGGTCATCAACTACGAAAAGACTGAAAAGACGCTTGAGGATGGAACGAAGAGCGAATCCTTCCGTGTAAAAGATTACTCGTACACCATCGTGAGAAAAACCAAGGGCGTCGAAACCGTGTTCACTTACACGGCAGAGGTGCTCTCGATAGACGAAGAAAACAACCTTGCAAACTGCAGAGTTATAAAAACGTGCGACGGAGAGCTCGTTTCGGACGGCGAAGAGGCTGTGTCAGGCGAGAATTACGTTTCACTCGGAAACTCAAGCTATCAGGTTATAGACACGAAGAATCCTTTTGTCCTTCTCGGCAGAGGCTTCCTCGAGATGATCTCCATGATCAAGTCGGTCTACATCTCCCTCTGGTGGATTATCACAGGAAAAGTCGGTCTCTCCGGCCTCATGGGACCTGTGGGACTTACGGGTGTGGTTAAGGACGTGGTAGGCGCCAATGCAGGTGTGGGTCTTAAAGTGATTACACTCGCCAATATGGCCGCGCTCATCAGCGCCAACCTTGGCGTCATAAACGCCCTCCCGATACCGGGCCTTGACGGCAGCCACCTGCTGTTCATAGTGGTGGAGCTTATAAGGGGCGGAAAGAAGATATCCCCGAAGGCCCAGGCAATCATCTCCTACACGGGACTCGGACTGATGATACTGCTGGCGGTGGTCATTGCCGGCTCGGACATCTTCCGCATGATAAGGGGAGGCTGACGAAGTGTTTAAAAGGACAGAGACAAGGCCCGTAAGCGCCGGCGGCGTGGCAATAGGCGGCGGGGCGCCGGTGACGGTTCAGTCCATGACCAACACCGACACGAGAGATCCCGGAGCAACGGTGAGGCAGATCCTGGAACTTGAAAAAGCAGGGTGCGACATCATAAGGGTGGCGGTACCCGACAGCGATGCTGCGGAAGCGGTGCGGGAGATAAAAAAGCACATACATATACCCCTTGTGTGCGACATCCACTTCGACTATAGGCTCGCAATAAAGTGCGTTGAAAGCGGCGCGGACAAGATCAGAATCAACCCGGGAAACATAGGCTCCT
>CACZNV010000057.1 GCA_902782645.1 uncultured Ruminococcus sp.
AACGAGGACTTCTAAGTTGTTTGGACTATTACTTGAGTTGAACCGCCGTATGCCGAACGGCACGTACGGTGGTGTGAGAGGGGCTACCTATTAGCCCCTACTCGATTGTACATTGGCGTGTTGTAAGTTAGGCGTTTTCGGCTTCCTCGCGGGCACGCTTGTTCACATACATGAGCTGATCGGCGCGGAGAACGACGCTTTCAGAGTTCCGGTCGATTTCCGGATCGTACACGGCAATACCGATGGACACGCTGACTCTCTCCCACCTGTTCTCGGCACTTGAGCGGAGCATCTCCGCATTCTCCTTGAATTTTTCCGTGAGAGCGTCTCTGTTTTCGTAGTCCTCGTCCCGGAGAACTGCCGCAAACTCGTCGCCTCCGATTCTGAAGACGGGGCTGTGGGCGAAGGTTTTGCATATCAGCTGAGCGGAAACCTTCAGGTAAATGTCGCCTTTATCGTGACCGAAGAGGTCGTTCATCTGCTTGAGCCTGTCGCAGTCAAACATTGCGATGGCAAAATGACATTCGTCGCTTTTTACAATCTCCTCCTGGAGCTTATCCACATACTCATCAAAAGATCTCTTGTTTTTGACGGATGTGAGGGGGTCAAGGTAAACCCGCTTGTTGAGATCGTCAACCTTAAGGTGAGTCTCTTGGGCGTCCTTCTTTGCTCTGATCATCCTGTTCTGGGCAACTATGACGGCAATCAACGCAACTATCACAACAACGGAAGCGATAATGACTGCCGGATTAGCCTTGAGGAAATCTATGAGCGAGGGCTTTGAATCGTCAACGGAGTAATACGTGAGTGCGGCGTTGATCGATGTGTTATTTATCATGCCGACGGTCCTTGTGAGGATGGAATACAGTTCTTTGCTGCCGCTCCTCAGCGCTATTGAATATTCAACTACATCGCCGGTGGCAAGAGGCGTCAGACTGTACTGATCGCAGAGACCTGAGACGTTGTTGTAGCGGTAGTTGCTGATGATAACGCAGTCTGCGTCACCGTTGGACACTGCCTGCAGACAGGCCCGAAAATCATTGTATTCAACGGTCTGCCAGGCGGGGAAATTGTCCCTGATTATAGAGAGAATATTGGGATTTCCCTTCTCAATGGCTGTTTTAATAGTTTCCCTTTCGGAGAAAGCTTTTTGATACGATTTCCTGACCAGTGCATAGATTTCGGTCTTCATCACCGGGGAGGTGATGATAAAGCCCATGTCTTCGCTGTCCGAGACACTGAGGTTTGACGGGAACATGCAGTCAATCTCACCTTTTTTCAGGGCCTCCATGGCAGCCTTGGCGGAGGGATATGCCACAGCTTCAAAATCAATATGGGCATTCTGGAGGCAGTCCGCAGCATGTTCCAGATAACTCTTCAGAGCTCCTGTGAGGCGGCCGTTATCGTCTTTGCCGCAGAAGGACAGGTAGTTGTCCTGATAACCGATCCGTATCTTACCGTGGGCCTCAAGCCAGTCTTTCTCGGCCGAAGACAGAAAAATGCTGGCGCCGGAGGGCTTCACATATTTATCGAGAAGCAGCTGGTTGTAGAAGTGGTTCTCGTCAAGTATTCTGCCCATCGCATGGTCAAGATCTTCTGCAAGGTCAGGACGCGATTTACTGACGGCAAAGAAAAAATCCGAGGAACCAATCTTGGCGACAGGTATGCAGTTTTCATTTCCGCCGTAGGTGTCCATTGTGAGAAATGCGTCAATCTCACCGTTTGCGAGCATTTTTTGGGAATCCTCTTCGGAGGTGGTCAGTTCGATAACATTGCTCTTGATACCGTTATGTATCTGCCATTCGTCAAAGAGGGTAACCATGATGCTGCCTTTATTGATGCCGATTTTCTTTCCGTTGAACCAGCTGTTTGAGTCAGGCACATATCCGAGATTTGAAGAGACAAAGAGATAGTATTCTTCGGCTCCCATGGGGTGAGAACCGAAAAGCATGAGTTCGGAACGCTCCTCTGTGTACGAGACATCGCTTAACAAGTCGATTTCGCCGTTGATGAGCATTTGGAGCAGCTCAGGCCAGCTGGCGCTGACATATTCGTACTTCCAGTTTGCGAAGGCCGCAACTTTCTGCTGATACTCATATGAATAGCCCGAACGTCTGCCGTACCCGTCAGTCCGACAGAAAGGAGACTCATACCAGCCGACTCGCACGACTTTTTCATTTCCGGAAGCATATGTTTTTAAAGGCATTGTGACGGCTGCAGCTATTGCAAGGCACATCAAAAATGACACTAAACGCTTAACCTGATTTACGTGTTTCCCCGAAGGCATTCCGTAACCTCTTTCCACAGACGGAAAGGTTTGTTCCGTCCACAAATCTCGACCGTGATTTTTGAAACCACCATTTAAAAACTATATCACGGATTTGCTTTCAAAGCAATCACATCTTATTTTTTCAAAGAAAAAAAGACCGAAAAATAGGCAAGAACAGCCTGAAAATCGATTTTTCGCCGGTTTTAATGGGTTTTTCAGCTTAAAGGGTTCGTCAATATATAACATTTGTTATATTATATCCGCAGAGGAGCAACAGACAGTTGCTTGAAACAGGGCAGGGTTCATAATATAATGCTGAAACGGGAGGTGTTTTAATGAACACGAATGAAATAATCTGCGAACTGAGAAAAAAGAAGGGGATGTCCCAGGAGGAGCTTGCCGGAAAAGTATTTGTGACAAGGCAGGCTGTGTCCCGCTGGGAAAACGGCGAAACCGTTCCGAATACAGAAACCCTGAAACTTCTCTCAAACGTTTTCAATGTATCGATTAATACGCTGCTGGGCTCGCCGAGGCAGCTAATATGTCAGTGCTGCGGAATGCCTCTTGACGATTCGATTATCGGAAGGGACCGGGACGGCACATTGAACGAGAATTACTGCAAATGGTGCTATGCGGACGGTGAGTACACCTACAGTGATATGGACGATTTGATAGACGTCTGCGTTAAACACATGGCTAAAGAGGGCTTTTCGGAGGAACAGGCCCGCACATACATGAAGCAGAGTCTTCCTCAGCTGGACTACTGGAAAAGCCGATTCGAGACCGGCGGCGACAGCAAGTTTGAAGCTTTCAAAAAGCAGCTGGTCGACGAAATCAACAATCTTGGCGTCAGGGAAATGCCCAAGGTTGACAAGCTGAACGCTCTTGTGGGTGCATATGTGAATCTTTCCTACCCGCTGCCCGGGGGCATGAACGCAAAATTCCTTGACGACGGCAAAACATATCTGGGCACCCAGCTGGAGACGGGAAAAGGTGACGGGCGCTGCTTCGGTGTCCTTGCATGCGAAGAGTTCATCCTGGTTTGCACCTACGCGGAGGGCGGCGAAAATCCCGAACTTCTGCTTTATAAAAGACGGTAATGAAAACAGCGCGGCCGGAGCACAGAAGCCTCCGGCCGCAATTATATTGCATATAGAACTGTTTAATTGAAATGATATATCATGTTAAGCGAATCGGGCAAATCCTCGTCAATGTAGCCCGAGTCAACGAACCCAAGCTTGGTGTATAGGCGGATTGCCTCCCGGTCTTCTTTTTTCACGCACACTTCAACGCTGCCGTAACGCCCCTCTTTCCGGAGCTCTTCAAGTATGAGCCTGAGGGCCTCCGAACCGTATCCTCTTCCCTGGTACCTGCCGTCAATCATAAACTGCTGAAGATCGTAACCGAGAGGCTCATCGGTGAACTCCCTCACAAGGGCAACACCCACAATTACGCCGTCGTTTTCGATGACAAACACCTTGGCGTTGCAGTCCCTGTAAACATATCCTCTGGCAATGATGCCGATGGGGGGCGCCAGGTATCCCTTCTGCTCCTCTTTTACCGAAAGTGAGGCCGCCTCAAGCCAGTTGTCCTCCGTGATTTCCGCAAGTTTTATCATTTTTTTCTCCCTGATTGTTATTCAAACTCCCAAAATCTTGATTTTGGAGATATTTTTGCGTGCGCGACCCCGACTTGCTTAAGCCAGCGATTTAGGAGCTATTTTTTCGCGAACAAACCCGACTTGCTTAAGCCAGCGATTTAGAAGCTATTTTTTCGCGAACAAACCCGATGATGTACGAAGGTACTTCGAGCGGT
>CACZNV010000058.1 GCA_902782645.1 uncultured Ruminococcus sp.
GAAAACTGGACGATATGATAGACCGGCTGAGCGCTGCCGACGGGGCGGAGAGGCTGGCGGGAGGAAATGCCGGAGATGACGCCAATGACCAGGATTAATGAAACAAGCGGCGGGAAGAATGATGAATTCTCCGATATTCAGGCAAAAAACACGGTTGTGATAAATCTTTCGAAAGACAATCCCGACCCGGAAAAGCTTGAATACTGCGCCGAGGTTATAAAAAGGGGAGGCCTTGTCTGCTTCCCGACTGAAACCGTTTACGGGCTGGGGGCAAACGCTTTCGACCCTGCGGCGGTCAAAAATATTTTTAAAGCCAAAGGCAGACCTGCCGACAACCCGCTGATAGTTCACATTGCCGGATACGACATGCTGAATCTTATCTGCAGGGGAGGAGAGAACCAGCGGAACAGGATATCTCTGCTGGGAAAGGAATACTGGCCCGGACCGCTGACAATGATTGCGGACAGGGATCCTGCGGTTCCCGACGAGGTGTCCTGCGGACTTCAGACCGTGGGCATCAGAATGCCGGACAACAAAATAGCCCTTGAGCTTATAAGGCTGTCGGGCGTGCCTATAGCGGCCCCCTCTGCAAATCTCTCCGGAAAGCCCAGCCCGTCAAAGGCGGAGCACGTTATAAAGGATCTTTTCGGAAGGGTCGACGTGATCATCGACGGCGGCGACTGCAGAGTGGGCGTCGAATCCACGGTGCTGGATATAACGGGGGACATTCCCGCAATCCTGAGGCCCGGCGCAGTGACCCTTGAGGATGTGATAAAGGTCCTCGGAAAGGGCGAGCTTCCGGACTGGAAGAAGGCGCCGAAAAAAGGCGAGACGCCTAGGTCTCCCGGAATGAAATACACCCACTATTCCCCTGACGCGGAAGTGCGGATATATGACGGCAAAGACATTGGCGGCGTGAGATCCTTTATCGCCAAGGAGGCCGAGAAAGAGGCCGCAAACGGTAAAAAAGTCGGCATTTTTACGACAAAAGAGGGCGCTTACGCCTACGACGGAAAAAGGTTTGCCGTGACCTGCGCGGGCACAAGAGACGACCTGCTGACGGTGACCCACCTGCTCTACGGAGCGCTGAGGGATTTTGACAAAAAAGGTGTTGACGTTGTCCTGGCGGAAGCTTTTCCCCAGACAGGCGTGGGAAACGCGCTTATGAACAGGCTCTACAGGGCCGCGGGCGGATGCGTTATTGACATTGGCGATAACTGAAAAAGGTTATGAGAGGGCCCGGAAAGGCTTCTCACAATATACACCGGGGCAGGCTTAAAAGTTCGCACCTGCCTGACGAAAGGTAAAAAATGCACTTTAAACGAATCGAAATGCAGGGATTCAAATCCTTTGCCGAGAAAACCGTAATTGAATTCGGCGGCGGTATCACAGCCGTTGTGGGACCGAACGGAAGCGGTAAAAGCAACATTTCAGACGCAGTTAGATGGGTCCTTGGCGAGCAGAGCTCGAAAGACCTGCGCGGCGGCAAAATGGAGGACATGATCTTCTCCGGAACAGACAGAAGAAAACCTGTCAGTTTTGCGGAAGTCTCCATCACCATCGACAACACCGACGGTACTCTCAACGCCCCCTACGACGAGGTCAAGGTCACAAGAAGACTTTTCCGGTCGGGAGAGAGCGACTATATGATCAACGGAAAACGGTCACGTCTGAAGGATATATTCCTTCTCTTTGCGGACTCCGGTATCGGAAGAGAGAGCTATTCGATTATAGGACAGGGCAAGGTTGACGCAATCTTAAGCAGCAAATCAGAGGACCGCAGAAAGATATTCGAAGAGGCCTCCGGTATAGCTACCTACAGGATCAGAAAGCATGAGTGCGAGCTTGATCTCAACAAGGCCGAGCAGAATTTCGTGGTCATCAACGCCATGATCTCCGAGCTTGAAAAGCAGATCGTGATCCTGAAAAAGCAGGCAGAGGGCGCCGAGCAGTTCCTGAAGCTGAAGGATGAGCTCCGCAGCATCGAAGTGGGTTTCCTGGTTCACGCCATCGCTGAAGCGGATGAGAAACTTACCGAAATAAAGGGAAAAGTTGACACTGTAAACAATGAGATTTTAGACGGCGAGCGGGAGGCTGAACTTGCGCGAGCCGCCAATGAGAGGCTGAACAGGCTCTACGAGAACCTTGAGGAGGACTACAAGGAGTCACGGGAGGGCGCCTACGAGCAGGCCCGTTCCATCACCGAAAATGAGGCCGCAATCAAGGTCAACCTTCAGCACATCGAATCCCTGAAGAACGAGATTGCGAGAATGCGCGCCGAGAACGTTGAGAAGGGGAGACTTGCCGAGACAAACACCAAGAGAATTTCGGAGCTTGTTGAGGAAAGAAAAGAGATTGAGCAAGATCTGAGAACCCTTGCCGCAGACATCGACAGAGCTCAGAGAAGACTGGACATCGTTATACGCGCCATCAGCGGCGACTCCGCAACCGCATCCGAACTCAACAAGAAAATCGTTGACGAGAGGCTCGCAGTCGAAAGGCTGAAATCCGGCAACGCCATGCTGGCCCGTCAGAACGAAATCTACGAGGCCCGCATAAAAGAAATTAACGACGAAATCGAGGCAAGACGGCTTGAACTTAAAGACGCCAAGGAAAATCTTGACGAGCTCCTGGCCCGCTTCGATGCGGAGAGCGAGAACCTGAAAAAACTTGGCGAGAGCCTCACCGCAGCCAATGACGCAAAGAACGCCGCTGAGACCGAGATTGCCGAGAAGAACGGGCTCATTAAAGAGCTCAAAACGGACATCGACTCCTGCGGCGCCCAGCTGAAACTCCTGCGGGAGATGGAGGAGAACTTTGAAGGCTACGCAAGGAGCGTCAAAGAGATACTGACCCTGTGCAGAAACAACGAAAAATTCGGCAAGGGAATCTACGGAGCTGTTGCCCAGGTCATCACGGTTGACAAGAGAGACGAAGCCGCTATAAGCGTGGCCCTCGGCAACAACTTCCAGGACATCATCACCGAGGACGAAAACTCCGCAAAGCTGGCCATCGAATACCTGAGAGCAAACAACCTGGGAAGGGCGACTTTCCAGCCCCTGTCAGCCGTCAACGCAAGATACATCGACGGCGACACCAACGCCAAGCTCAAAAAGCAGAGGGGCTTTGTGGGCATCGCCTCCAACATCGTTAGCTACGAGCCCATGTACGAGAGCGTTGTGGGAAGCCTGCTGGGAAGGGTGGCTGTGTTTGAGGATATCGACACGGCAATAGCCGCCGCCAGAGCTTTCCGCTATGCATTCATTTGCGTGAGCCGTGACGGAGACATATTGAGACCGTCGGGTTCAATCACGGGCGGTTCACCGGAAAAGAACAGAAGAGGAAGCGCTCTTTCCCGTACAAGAGAAATTCCCGAGTATGAGAAGCGGCTTGCCGACGGTGAAAAGAAGCACGACAGCCTTGTAAAGAGCGTCGAAAAGCTCGAAGCTGCAGTGAGGGAGGAAAACGGTGTCATATCGGATTTCTCCCAGAAGATCAGAAAGAGCGAAGTTCTTGTGGCAGGACTGACGGCGGATCTTGCGGCAAGAAAACGTGTGTTTGACGAGAATGCGGAGCGGGAAAAGAAACTCACCGAGGAGATTGACGGAAAGAAGATTCTCATATCCGAGGGAAGAGAAAAGATTGCCGTCCAGGACGCAGAGATTGAAAAGCTTTCAAAAGATATCTCCGGAATAGCCGCTGAACTTGAGAAGCTCGAGGAGAGTGCACGGGAACTGAACGGCGAAAAAGAGCGCAGGCAGGATGAAATCACCGCTCTCAGAATAAAGCAGGCCGATGCCGGCAACGGCAAGACCCGCACCGACGACGAAATCAGGAGACTTACGGAAGAAATCGAACTTGGCGCAGAATATGCGGAAACTGTGAAGATCCGCTCCGAAGAGGCCGAACAGACTCAAAAAGAGATTCTTGCCGAGAACGAGAGACTTGAAAAGGAACTCGAAAAGAGCAGAGTTCTCAAAGAGGCGCTGGAGAAAGAATGCGCCGAAAATGAGGCAAAACGCAAGCAGAACTCCGAACGCATCAGGGAAGGCATCAACAAGATCAACGAAATCTCCGCAAGGATGAGCGTTCTCCGTGACGAGTCCGGAAGACTTGAGTCCCAGAAAATGCGCCACGAGCACGACGTGGACTACAACAAGGCAAGGCTTTTCGACGAGTACGAGCTCACCTTCACCGACGCCTTCAAAATCACGGGCGGTGCTGCACCGGAGAACCCCCAGTGGGCAAAGGGCAGAATCCTCGAACTCAGAAACGGCATCAA
Source organism: uncultured Ruminococcus sp. (assembly GCA_902782645.1). Classification (GTDB taxonomy): domain Bacteria; phylum Bacillota; class Clostridia; order UBA1212; family UBA1212; genus UBA1212. Next base: position 4,283 of record CACZNV010000058.1, read on the forward strand.
ACGCCTTGGCAATGTCAACGTGGCCAGTATTGAGGACCTGAGAGAGTCCAGCGAGAGGTTCAAGTTCCTCTCTGAGCAGAAGAAGGACTGCGAGGACGCCATTGCCAAGCTCAACAAGATGCGCGAAGGCCTTAACAACGTCATGGAAAAACAGTTCCGGGACCAGTTCAAGCTCATCAGGGACAACTTCAAATATGTGTTCTCGGAGCTTTTCGGCGGCGGAACTGCGGACGTTGTGCTTGAGGACGAGAGCAGGTGCCTTGACTGCGGCATCGACATCATCGCCAAGCCCCCCGGAAAGAAACTCAGCAACATCCTTCTCCTGTCGGGCGGCGAAAGAGCTTTCACCGCAATCGCGCTTCTCTTCGCAATTCTGCGCATGAAGCCCACGCCTTTCTGCATCCTCGACGAGGTTGAGTCTGCCCTTGACGACTCGAACGTTTACCGTTTCGCCTCATACACAAGGGGCCTTTCGGACGAGACCCAGTTCATCCTGATCACACACCGCAAGGGTACCATGGAGGCCGCAGACTCGCTCTACGGCGTAACGATGGAGGAAAAGGGCGTTTCGAAGGTCATCAGCGTTAAAATGACCGACAAGGAAAACAAAAAGAAAGCCGAACAGTGAAGGCTGAAACAGATACTGTCTGCTTAAGAAAAACTGATTAAAGCCCGGAGGATAAAATGGGATTTTTCGAAAAACTGAAGAACGGACTCAAAAAGACAAAAGAGCATTTTGTGGAAGGGGTCAATAAACTGCTTGCCGGTTTCGGCGTGGTGGATGACGACCTCATAGACGAGCTTGAGGACATAATGATTATGTCGGATTTCGGCGTTGAGACGACGCAGTATATCATTGGCGAGCTCAAAAAGACCATAAAGGAAAAGAAAATCACGAAGCCCGAGGATGTGAAGGTGGAGCTTAAGACCATCATCGGCAATATCCTCACTGAGGGAAGCGAGAGCGGCATCGATGTAAACGACGTGCCTGTGGTGATAACGGTTATCGGCGTCAACGGCGTGGGCAAGACCACATCCATCGGAAAGCTCGCAAACCTTTACAAACAGAACGGAAAGTCGGTTCTCCTCGCCGCCGGCGACACCTTCAGGGCTGCAGCAATCGAACAGCTGGAAGTCTGGGCCGGAAGAGCGGGTGTTGACGTGATTAAGCAAAAAGAGGGCTCGGATCCTGCAGCTGTTCTTTTCGACGCCTGCAATGCCGCCAAGGCAAGACACACGGAGGTCCTCATCTGCGACACAGCCGGAAGACTTCACAACAAGAAAAACCTGATGGCCGAGCTTGCCAAAATGGCCAAGGTGGCAGGCCGTGAGATGCCTGAGGTGAGACGAGAGACTTTCCTTGTTCTTGACGCCACCACGGGCCAGAACGCCGTGAACCAGGCGAGAGCTTTCATGGAGGTTGCCGATATCACGGGAATCATCCTGACGAAGCTTGACGGCTCCTCAAAGGGCGGCATTATCGTTTCAATCTGCAGGGAACTTAAAATACCTGTGCGACTTGTGGGCGTCGGCGAGAAAATCGACGACCTTGAGCCTTTTAAAGCGGAAGATTTCGTGGGAGCTCTGTTTGACGACTGAGCCGGGGAGAGCTCATTGGCGTCTTGAGGACGGCTGCGGAGCTTTTCAAAACTGCTTTTGCAATGAAAACCTTTCTTAACTTCATCAAAACCAATATCGTGGGGGTTCTTACCGGGGTCGTTCTTGCAATCGTGGTGTGGCTCTTTACGGGGTTCAACCTGTGGATTTTGATGGCGGGGTTTGTGGCCGGCTATTTCATTGTCGGCGTCACAGTTGAATATATCATCCTGTTTTTCTCGGACGGAATGGTCAGAAAGCCCGAAAAAAAGGTAAAAATCAAACCCGACAAGATGACCGCTCTCAAAATGGTTTCGGAGGGCGAGATAGATTTTGTCACGGAGGACGACCTTTATTCTGCTTTAAGCGAACCGGATGACGGCGGGACGGGACAGGACAAATCTTCAGGCTGACAGCCTTTTTACGAATGATGAGGTGCCGAAATGGCTGAAGACAGGAAAAAAACGGATATGCTTGAAAAGCTTGCCGAGGGCTGGAACTACCCGGATGAAAGCGACGACGAGACTGCTTCTTTGAAAGACAGAATACGGCAGCGCGTCGTTGCCGACAGGCAGCGTGAGATTGGCGCCAAGGCCATGAGAAGGCGTCTCCTTTTCGAGTCCGGTGAGAGCAGCCCGGAGCCTTCCGGCGGCGCCCCGAAAGCCGTTTTTCCTGCCATAAGAGATGACGGTGCAGAACCTGAAGCCGGCGCTTCTGAAAGCGGACCGGAAGACTCAAAACAAGAAAACGCCGGCGAACCCGGGCGTGTTAAATCTGTTTTAAATTCCCAAAATCTTATTTTCAAAATATACGGAGCAAAAGATCCGTCAGCAGCCTTTTTTGAGACAGACAGAGGCGATGCTTTTGACGGATGTTTCACCGACCCTTCCGCTGAATCCGGAAACGGTACGCCTGTCACCCCGGAAGACACTTTGAACGAGCTGCTTTCCGGCATTGGCGACAAAGTTTTTGCGTCCTACGACGATGAAGACGAATCTGAAAAAACACCGGAGCCGGAAGAGGAGGAAGTGCCCGTTGAGCCTGAGGTGCCTGAAGAACCTTTTGAGGCTGAAGCTCCGGACCTGCCGGAGGAGCCCGCCGCCCCGGAGCCTGAAATATATGTTTTTCCGAAAGCAGATGGAGACGATCTTAGTGACGAGTTTGAGGATGTTTCCTTCTTTGAGTATGCGGAAACTGTTGACGAAGACGAAATGGGGAGCTTTGAGGAAACTGCAGAGCGGATAAGAAAAGCACTCGCCAATGAAACTGCGGAGGAAGAACCCGCAGAAGAAAACGGTGATTCCGCAGAGGAAGATTCTTCGGAAGAATTTGAGGAATTTGAAGATTTTGACGTGAAGGAGCTTGAAGTTGAAACTAAGGAGCCTGAACCTGAGCAGGAACCTGAACCTGAGCCTGAGATTCCCGATGAGGAACCGCCGGAGGCAGAGGTCCCGGAAAACCGGGAGCTGAAGCCCGGAAACGCCGCACGACGAGCTCTATTCGACCTTGATATTGGAAGCATATATATGAATGAAATCTCATCGGGAGCAAACGATGAGAAAAAGATGAGCTCAAGGGATATGCATGCTCTTGCGGAGCTTGTGAGGCATGACGAAGAAAATGACAGGTTTACCGCAACGGGAAACACGGCGGAGTGCAACGAGACCGCAAGAAGGCTGAAAAAAGCCCTTGACGAGCTTGGCGTTGAGGCGGCAGTCCAAAAGGTGTCTGCGGGTCCATCGGTTATAACCGTGACCGTCAAGACCGAGAACGCAGCGGCGGTGAAGGACAGCGAATTTGCCGCAAACGTAGGATCAAAAATCGGGAGCGAGGTCAGGGTGAACCTGGCGGCCCTCAGCGGAACCGTGTCCTTTGAAATAAGCCGCGGCACCCCTCAGAGACTGTATGTGTATGACATATTGAGGTCCCGGGAGTTTATTGGCGGCAATGCTGCGATACCGGTGCCTCTGGGGCTCGACACATCCGGCAACGCCATTGTTACCGACCTTAAGACGGTATCCCATCTTTTGATGGCGGGCGAGAGGCAGACCGGGAAAAGTACGGCGCTGAAGGCGATTGTCATTGGCGTGTTGTGCGGAACTCTGCCCCGGGATGTGAAGCTTATGATATTTGACCCCGTGGGAAATATGCCTGAGAGCTGCGGCGGGATTCCGCATCTTATAATGCCCGTCGAAAAGAATCCGGAGAGATGCGTGGAGGCTCTCAAGTGGGCCGTGAACGAGATGTCCGGAAGGCTCGAACTTCTGCAAAACGAGGACAAAACCGACATTGACGGGTTCAATGCCGCAAAGAGGGGCAGAGGTTCCTTCAAAAAGCTGCCGAGGCTGGTGATTGTGATTGACGAGTTTGCGGAGCTCATGTCGCTGCCTAAAGCCAATGTGGAGAGACTTCTCCTTCCGCTTGTTCAGAAGGGCGGCCACGCGGGCGTCCATGTGGTGCTCTCGACGGGCAAACTGTCGGTTGAGGCCGTGACGGGCCTTATCAAAGCCAATGTGGGCACGAGGATAGCGTTTAAAGTCTCAAGCCGTGTTCAGTCGAGAATTATTATCGACGGAGGCGGTGCCGAGAAGCTTCTGGGGAACGGCGACATGCTCCTTTGCGCAAATTTCATGCCCGGTGCGGTAAGAATTCAAGGCGCCTTCGTTTCAGATGAGGACATTGAAAAAGCCGCCAATGCTGCGAAAAACCTGTTCGGCAGCGCCGAATACGACAGCGAGCTTATGGGAATCATGAAAGGCGGGGAAGAGGAACCGGAAGACAGAGAGGAGAAAGAAATGGGAACAGGTACGGAACCCCTTGACGCTGCTCGGGAGAGAGAGATGATAATCGAAGCCGCAAGGTATGCGTTTGAAAGACCGGATTTGTTCTCGGTATCTGTTCTCCAGCGCCTCATGAGAATAGGCTACAACAGGGCATGCATGATAATCGAAAAGCTGGAAAAAATGGGCCTTGTTTCAGGCGTCGGCAAGCCCGGCGAAGGCCGCAGGCTTCTCATGACCGAGGAAGAGTGGCAGGACAGGCTTGCCGAGGAGGAACCGTTTGATGATTGAATTACAACTCGGACAAAAAATAATCTCACGAAAGACTCACCCCTGCGGCGGGAATGTTTGGACCGTGGAACGTGTGGGCACGGATATAAAGTTTCTGTGCGCGACCTGCGGAAGGGTGGTCATGCTGCCGAGAAGCAGGGCTGAAAAGTTTATAAAAAAAACGGCGGAGTGACACCGCCGCTTTTTCGTCATACGCCAACGCCAATCTGTTATACGACAACGCTTTTTGCCGTGAGAGTAAGTTTTCTCACATTCAGGGAGGTTATGTTCTCAATCTCTTTAATGACTCCTTTGTGGAGCTTTGTCATCAGGTCCGGAATCTTGTAGCCGTACCGTATCACCAGATCCACCTCCATCGTGATGCCGCCGGGGGCGTTTGAAACCCGGAATCGGTTGATCTTGGCGACTGCGGGGGACTCCATTACGGAATGCTCCATGAGCTGATAAATCGCGTGTTCGGATATTGTGAAATGGCCAAGGTAACTGAAGGTGGGCCTCACCACAGACTTCTCGCCGGGGGACTCTATGTAGCCGCTCTTTGTTTTCTTCAAAACGTTCAGCGGGTCCAGGTAGATTCCGGAAAAGTCTTTTTTCAGCTCCATCGTAGGAACGGGAATGACGTGCTTTCCCTGGCTCCTGCGGGTCATCAGCGCCTGCTGGATCTCCTCGGGGCTTGCAATATCCGTTATATGGATTATCTCGTCGATCCCGTCAAAGCCAAGCCTCTCGGCAATTTTATTGACCATCCCGTCGGATGTGCCGAGAATAAGGACGCTTTTTGCTCCGCAGCTCTTCAGCGCATGGGAGACCTCAAACGCTCTGTCATCGTCAACGAAAACGGCGGTCTTGACCGATGCAATCCTCGTCTTTTCCTTCTTGGCAGAGTGCCCGCAGAGAACGGTGCTTCCCTTGATAAGCAGACCGTCATCAATGATATATTCAATGTTCCGCTGCTTGGCGATCCAGGGCGCCCGGTGACTTTTTCCGGATCCCGATTCGCCCACAAGGGCATAAACCTTCACTTCTGAAACCTCACTTTGTGACGTCGATATTGCCGGTCATTTTCTGAATGCCGCGCTGGAGGGCGTCCCTTGAGTTGCCCCAATCCTTGTCAACGTTTCTGTAGTCGAATTTTTTCGTAAACCAGTCCACTTCCTTCTCGATGCGCTCAAGGTTTTTGATGAGAAGGGCCGAGACGGTTTCGCAGAACTCATCCGCCGCCCGTCCCGAAAGCTTTTTACCGGATGTTTCGATGAGCAGGGCGGTGTGGGGCAGACAGAACCCCTTGGTGTTTCTGAATTTCTCGCGGAAATTCTTATCTCCGCGGTACATGTGGAATATTATATCGATATACCTGTCCATGGTATAATCGAGTTTTTTGCACACAGCGCACTCGCACTCGTGTTTCCTGATGTAGCCGGCAAGGTTTTTTGCGCCGGACGGGGCGGCCGCTTTCTTCTTAAAAAGTCCCTTCTTTGCGGGAGCCTGCTCCGCGCCGTCTTCGCTGTCCTCAGAAAGGTCAAGCCTGACGCCGCCGGCATATTTTTTAATGCGGGAAATCTGCTCCTGCATGTATGTGTCAAGGGTGAGGCCCAGACCCAGCTTGTTCGCCTGGGACGTGAAAAGCATGCCGAAATGCCTTGAGCAAAAGCCCGTGTCGTTGGTGACAATTCTGGTGTCGGGTTCCATGAGCGAGGGACCCGCAAAATAGTCAACCGTCTCGTTCTCAAATCTCCGTCTGAGCTCGCAGACAGGACATTCGCAGTCCGCTTCAAACGCCTCGCTGACCGGAACTGTATAAATCGTTTCAGCCATAAAAAACTCTCCCGGAAGGAATTCAAAAGCAGGCCGGAAATACCGCCAATGTGATTCCTCTTAATCTTTTAATTGCCCCTTGATTTTAGCACACTTTTGTTGAAAAAGAAATAAATTTCAGGTTAAAAAGGCGGCCGGAAGGGGGCTGCATTGGCGTCAGGTTTTTCCAAAAGTTTTACAAAACATTTAATTTCCCCGGCGCTCTTCACTTTTAAATATTTAGCTGATATAATTGACATGCCGAAAGAAAGGCAAAAAAGTTTTTCGCTTATAAACGCGATTCGTTTTCCGGAATTTCAAACTCAACAGGATCGAAGCTGCCCGGACGGAGGATTACCCATGACACCCGAAAAAGCAAAAGAACTGCTTAAACAATACGGCCAGGAACACCTGCTCAAATACTTTGACGAACTCGGAGAAGAGGAACGGGCGGGCTTGCTTGGACAGATCGCCGGCATCGATTTTAAGAAAGTGTCCGGCCTTTTTTTGACTGCCTCAGGGGCGGCCGCAAAGGACTCGGAGGAACATCGCTACGAACCGCTGCCGTTTACGGACAAAAAGGATCTTTCGAAGGAAGAAATCGCCTCACTTGAGAAAAAAGGCGGCGAAATCATATCGAACGGCGGGTTTGCGGCTCTCACCATGGCCGGCGGGCAGGGCACGAGACTTGGCCACAACGGCCCGAAGGGAACATACGACATAGGGCTTCCGGGACACCCGTCACTATTTGAGATACAGTGCGGAAGACTTCTTGCAGCCTCGAAAAAATTCGGGAAAACCATACCCTGGTACATTATGACCAGCAGGGAGAACGACCGCGAAACAAAAGAATTCTTCAAGGCAAACGGCTTTTTCGGATACCCCGAGGAAGATATTAAGTTTTTTGTTCAGAACATGCTCCCCATGGTGGCTTTCGACGGAAAGATAGTGCTTGACAGGAAAGACCACGTGAAAGAGGGTGCCGACGGACACGGCGGAGTTTTTGCGGCTCTCAAGTCGTCGGGATGCTACGCGGACATGCTGAAGCGGGGCGTGAAATGGATCTTTATCGGCGGCATCGACAATGTGCTCCTGAAGCTCTGCGACCCGCTGCTTGTGGGGTTTGCCGCGGCATACGGCGCAAAGATTGCCGCAAAATCCCTTGTCAAGAGGGATGCCCGGGAGGGCGTTGGCGTTTTCTGCAGACGGGACGGAAAACCTTATGTTATTGAATACACTGAAATATCGGAAGAGATGGCCGACGCAAGACGGGAAGACGGTTCCTTCCTCTACGGTGACGCCCATGTTCTTTGCAACCTTTTCAGCATTGAATCCATTGGCGCCATCCTCGACTCCGGGGACGGGCTCCCGTACCACGTGGCGAAGAAAAAGACTCAGTTTGTTGACGAAGACGGCACGGTAACTGTCCCCGAAAAGCCGAACGCTTACAAGTTCGAGGCGTTTATTTTTGACGCCTTCGAGTACTTTGGCGATATCGCAATACTCAGGGTGGACCGGGAGAGCGAATTTGCACCTGTAAAGAACAGAGAGGGCAGCGACAGCCCCGAAACTGCCAGACTCATGTACGAGGAAAATCAAAGGAGAGAAAATGAACAAAGGTAGAAACATATTGCTCCTGATGATCGTACTGCTGGGCATCAGCGTTCTCACGTTCTTCACGATATTTGAGAGGAACAACAAAAACGGCGTTGTGGACGGGGTCAGATATATCGTTGAGTCGGAGCAGGACGGCGTTAAAACTCTCAAGTTTTATTTCCATGACAAGGACAGGGTGGAAGAGGCGGAGGCTATCGACAACGGCGACACCGTGACATTCACAATTTCAGGCTACGGATACAGCTACGAAGTTGACAAGAAGACATATTCTGTGACCGAAAAAGAGACGGGCGGGGAGATTACCGAGAGCCCCTACAAAACCTACACAAAGGCGCTGTTTAAGCAGATTGTCAAAGGTAAAGGCAAATTCGTCCAGATATGGCAGTCCATTGTTGTGGGAGTCATCCTTCTTGCCGGCGGCCTCATTATATTGTTTGCGGAGGAAATCTGGCATATTATCAAGAGAAAGGGTCCGGATGAGATTCCGCAGTGGAAAGATATGAACGGCATCAAGTGGGCCGGCGGCGGAGTGATTGCACTCGGCGTCGTGCTGCTTCTGGTGTTTGTACTGATTTGACGGACATTAAACGTTTTGACGCAAGGATGAAAGATCGGAATGCGGTTTTTAAAGAAATAGCGTCGGTTTGCAGCGCAAAAGCGGGTGAACCTATGGCCCCTCATACCTCTTTCCGGGTTGGCGGGCCTGCTGACATTTTCGCGGAGCCTGAAAACACGGAGCAGCTTTCGGCTGTTCTTGCAATAGTAAAGAGAGAAGGGATTCCCTTCGTGACAATCGGCAACGGCACCAACCTGCTGGTGAGAGATGAGGGCTACAGAGGGGCGGTCATCAAAATCGCCAAGGGCTTTTCCGCTTCATCCATTAAAGGTTTGACCGTGAAAGCCGGCGCAGGAATGACCCTTGCGGCTCTTGCGAGGCGGGCGGCGGAGGCTTCCATTGGCGGCTTTGAGGAGCTTTCCGGAATTCCGGGAACCGTTGGCGGCGCAGTGAGAATGAATGCCGGCGCATACGGGGTCTCGGTTTCGGACCTGCTGAAGTCGGTGACGTATCTCCTGGACGGACAGGTTATAACAAAGGACGCGGCCTTCGCGGAGCTGTCCTACCGTCACAGCATATTTTGCGAAATGAAGGACGCGGTAATACTTGAGGCGGTGTTTGAGGGAAAAGAGATACGCAAAAAGGAAGATATAATTGCCGCCTGCGAAGGCTACAACGAGAGACGCAGAAGCAGCCAGCCCTTGGAGTATTTCAGCGCGGGCAGCACCTTCAAGAGGCCCAAAGAAGGGTATGCGTCGAAACTCATTGACGAGTGCGGACTGAAAGGATTTAAAGTCGGCGGCGCCGAGGTGTCAGAAAAACATGCGGGTTTTGTCATAAACAAGGGCGAGGCGACGGCGGAGGATATATTGGCGGTTATGGAAAAGGTGCGTGAGACGGTCCTGGAGAAAAAAGGGATTCTTCTCGAACCTGAAGTAGTTATACTTTGACGGAGGATTTATGGAGAATGATTTGATTTATGTTTTCGGGCACAGACATCCTGACACGGACTCGATCTGCTCAAGCATAGCTTATGCGGACCTTCAGACAAGGCTCGGAAGACCCGCTGTTGCCCGCAGGCTCGGCGAGATTAACAAGGAGACTGCATTTATCCTTGATTATTTCGGACTTGAGGTGCCTCCGCTGCTTGACACGGTGAAGACGCAGGTTGGCGATCTGAAAATCGACCTTCAGGAGAAAGTCTCGCCGTACACCACCATTCAGAAGGTGTGGAGCATCATGGACAGGTCTGAAATGAAGACCCTTCCGGTGGTTGACGACAACGAAAAACTCATAGGCATCATCTCCCTCTCCGACATAACCAAGAAATTCATGGATGCCTTCAACTACAACGTGATTTCCGCCTACGGAACCAGCGTTGAAAACATAACGGAGACCATAAACGGCACGGTAGTCACCAACTGCAGGGAGTGGAAGGGCAAAGGCAAGATCCTTGTTGCCGCCGGACAGCCTGAGACACTGAAGGAACTCCTTGAAAAAGGCGACATAGTCATCTGCGGAGACAGGGAAAAGACCCAGATGGCCGCTCTCGAAGGCGGCGCAGGATGCCTTGTGATCACCTGCGGGCACAACCCCTCAAAAGAAGTTATTGCCGAGGCCGAAAAGCAGGGCGTTATGGTGATACTCACCGCCCTTGACACATACACCACTGTAAGGCTCATCAACCAGAGTATCCCGGTGGGTTCGATAATGAACCGCAACACGCCGCAGAAGCCAATTGTAAGCTTCAGAATCGACGATTTCGTGGAGAACATCAAGGATCAGATGGGTAAAAACCGTTACAGGAGCTACCCGGTGCTGGATTCAGACGGAAAGGTGTGCGGCTTCATATCCAGATTCCACCTCATTTCCCAGCGCAAAAAGAGGGTCATCCTGGTGGACCACAACGAGAAGGCCCAGACCTGCGGCGGCATCGAAGAGGCCGAAATACTCGAGATAATCGACCACCACAAGATCGGCGACCTCACCACCACGGCCCCGATTCTCTTTAAAAACGAGCCGCTGGGAAGCACAGCCACCATCATTTCAAACATGTACACTGACCTGGGAAGAAGGCCTTCCCCTCAGATTGCGGGAATTCTTTGCGCGGCCATCATCTCCGACACCCTCCAGTTCCAGTCGCCAACCTGCACCGACACCGACAGAAGGGCTGCGGAAAAGCTTGCGCAGATCAGCGGAATCAACATTGACGAGTTTGCCGCCAAGATGTTCACCGCCGGTTCCGAATTCAAGGGCAAGACGCCAAGGGAAATCTACGCCCAGGACTTCAAACGTGTATCGTTCAACGACTACCACTGCGGCATCAGCCAAATCACAATCCTCAACATGGATTACATCAGGGACGAAAAGCCGGAGATTATCAAGTACATGAACGAGGCTGCGGAGAGCGATCACTTCGATCTGCTTGCCCTCATGATCACCGAGCTGTCGACCCGAAGAACTGAGATGTGGATCACGGGAAAGCTTTCCGACGACGTGAGAAGAGAGCTTTTGATGAAACCCGACGAGACCTGCGTGCGCTTTGACAGGCTTATGTCCCGTAAAAAAGACGTTATCCCGCTTATCGACTCGGCAATAGAAAAGCTGAGCCTGAGGGGCTGAAAACGTACTGTAAAAAACGCTTGAAATGGGTGCCCCGGTCTTGACTAAAAAGGGCGCACATTGTAAAATGACTTGTATTTTAAGAGAACAACCTCTAATCGAGGCTCTTTGCGGAGGAATTGTCTTATGAAGAGACTGGCTTTGATATTGGCGATTGTGATGACTGTAGGATTATGCTTCACAGCCTGCACTAAATCCGAACCGGAGGAAACTCCCGGAACGGAAGTTGTTGTTGATCCTGTCGAAACAATCCAGCCCAAAATCGTGCTTGACTACGATACTGAAAAGTTCGTGCTGGACGGCGTCACACTTGTCAGATATATCGGCAATGAAGAAGCTGTTGAGATTCCTGACGGAACCGTTGTAATCGGCGATAGCGCATTCCGCGGAAACAGCACGGTTCAGACCGTCTCCTTCCCGGACACTGTTACCACAATCAACAGATACGCATTTCAGGACTGCACCGCTCTCACAACCGTGAGTGTGCCGAAGCTCGTTAAAGAAGTCGGAGACGGCGCCTTCAAAAACTGTACATCTCTCACTAAGGTGGAGATGAAAACATCCGCCACAAATGTGGGCGCAGGCTGTTTTGAAGGATGCACATCCCTGGAAGAAGTGAAACTGTCAACTTCTCTTACAATCGTAAACGACAGGCTCTTCTACGGCTGCACGGCTATTAAAGAAGTCAACCTGGTGGCTGCAACCACTATCGGAAAAGAAGCTTTCTACGGCTGCGAAGCACTGACATATGTCAATGCTCCCGCATGCACATCCGTTGGCGACTACTGCTTCTACGGCTGCAAGTCCTTCGGAACCGACGAGAAGAACAAAGAGGGCGGAAAATTCTCCACCGCTTTCCTGAGAGCAGGCGTTGAGGCCTTCGAGGGAACCGCATGGCTCGCAAACAAAAAGGAAGCCGCAAAGAATCCTAAAAAAGAGAGCGAAGCATACGTCATCCTCGGAAACGTGCTGCTTTACTATTCCGGAGTATTTCCGGAGACGTCCAAAGTTGACCCTTCAAAAATCAAGCTGACAGGATCGATTTACACCATCGGATCTGAAGCATTCTATGACGTGAGGGAAAATCTCGTGACCCTTGAGATTCCCACCACCGTAAAATACATCGAAAAAGCTGCTTTCAAGGATTTTGACGCATTGAAGACCGTTAAAGTTGCAAAGAGCGTATCGGTAATTCCCAATGAGGCTTTTGCAGACTGCGACTCCCTTGAAAGCGTCACCTTATCGTCGGGCATCACCGAAATCGGCGCATCCGCTTTCAGAAACTGCCCCGCTTTGACATCCGTCACCTCCGTGGGCACCGTATCAGCTGCCACACCTACACCCGAAGCTCCTGAGGCAACTCCCGACGGAACAGCCGGCGAGGAAGGTGAAGAGGGCGAAGTGACTGCAACAGAGAAACCCGAGGAAGTTCCCACAGAGGAACCGGTCGCCACGGAAGAACCTGCAAAAGAGGTGGGCAAAGACGTTAAGAACAAGATTGCTCCTCCCGACTCGGTTGTCACCATTGGCGATTACGCTTTTGCGGGATGCTCCGCTGTTGAAAATATATTCCTCGGCAATAAGCTTGAGGGAATCGGAAAAGGAGCTTTCTCCGGCTGCACCGCTGCCGCTGCGATTGAAATCGGCAAGAAAGTTTCCGAAATCGGAATCGACGCTTTTGCAGGCACACCCTGGTTTGAAAACTGGACTGCTGACGAAGAAACCAATATGCTCATCGTTGGCGACGGAGTTCTCATCAAACTGACCGCAGGGGCCGATGTGAATGCACCGGATGTTAAGGTTATTTCCGCAAAAATAGAGGATGACGAGATCCCGGACGGCAAGTATTACGACAATGACAACTGGCTCACAGTTGTGATTCCGGGAACCGTAAAGAAGATTGGCGACAACGCTTTCTATTACGCCGACAATCTCCGGGAGGTTATTATCGAAGAAGGTGTTGAGGCCATCGGCGCAGGCGCTTTCTACTGCTGCAGGAACCTTTCCAAAATAAGTCTCCCGAGCACCCTTAAGACCATTGGCGACTATGCTTTCTACGGCTGCGCGGACCTCACAGAGATTGTGATTCCTGAGGCTGTTACCGAAATCGGCAAGATGGCTTTCTACAACTGCCTCAACCTGAAGGACGTCACAATTCCCGCAGGCGTCACCGAGATCGGAGCATATGCGTTCACGAATACTTATTGGCGTGAGAACGACGGAAACGATTACCTGATCGTCGGCGACGGAATCCTTATCAGGTACCATCTCTTTGAAGACGTGACCGTTATCGATGAATCCCTGGGCATCAAGAAAATTGCCGGCGGATCCTTTGCAGAGACATACAGACTTACCGAAATCACTCTCCCCGAGTCCATCAGCGAGCTTTCCGAGTTTGCCTTCTCAAGCTGCAACACTCTTGTAAAGATTACCGCCAAGGGAGTCGCTTATCTCGGACCCAGGTCCTTCAACCAGTGCTCAAAACTCACCACATTTGAGTTCGCTGCTGTTTACGCAGCCGCACCGGATGCCTTCAACGGCTGCACCGCTTTGAACATCGGCGATGCCGAAGAGCCCACCGAGACAGAGGTGGAAGCAGGCTGACGCCAAGGTTTAATAGCTTCATAAGCAAAAAAAATAAACGTAAAACCGCGGGTCACCCATGAATGGGTTCCGCGGTTTTACGTTTAGGCTGCCAGGTTTTTATTTTTTGATTCTGGCTTTGATGGCTTCAAAGGTCTTGTCGCTTATGACGTGCTCAATTCTGCAGGCGTCGTCGGTGGCTGTGGCTTCATCCACGCCAAGGTCCATAAGAAGGGCGGAGAGCACACGGTGTCTCTCGTATATCTTTTCTGCAATTTCCCTTCCGCTGTCGGTCAGGGTGATAAACCCGTTGCCGTCTATTACAATATAATGACCGTTTTTTAAATGGGAAATGGCGCGGCTGACTGAAGGCCTTGTGACGCCAAGCCCTTCGGCAACGTCTACGGACCTCACACGATCCCGCTTCTTTGATTCTACAAGTATAGTTTCGAGATACATCTCGCCTGATTCTTTCATAACTGAGCCTCCGGTTGATAATAATCTGCTTTCATCTCTTCAAATACAATAATAATCTATTCAAGTCATAAAATCAAGGTTCTGCAAGTAACGTGGCTGCAGCAGTCCGGAATGGGTTTTCAACAAGAATACAATTAGTAATAATATCTTGAAAAAGTTCTCTAAAGCTGTTGACAAGCAAATTTTTTGTAGTATAATGCGAATGTTAGCTTTGGCTAACAAAAAGCGACCCCTGTTTTGGGCGATGAAAGAAGGGCTGTTTATGCTTCCACTCAGTTTCGCAGCGGCGGATGAAGAAGTGATAATCAAAAAGATTGGCGGCAGCGATGAAATCAAAAGACATCTTGAAGATCTGGGCTTTGTGCCCGGCTCCCCGGTTACACCTGTCGCAGTCAGGGACGGCAACGTAATCGTCAAGGTCAAAGAGTCAAGAATCGCTATCAGCAGGGAACTTGCACAGAAGATAATGGTATAAAGTTTTTAAAGCTTTAAGTTAAAACCTGAAGGAGGACAAAATGGAAAGCGATATGTTTACATTGAAAGATGTAAAAGTCGGGCAGACCGTAAAGGTTGTCAAGGTTCACGGAGAAGGCGCTGTCAGGCGCAGAATCATGGACATGGGAATCACCAAGAACACGGTTATTTACGTCCGCAAGGTTGCTCCGCTGGGAGACCCGGTTGAGCTCAACCTCAGAGGCTATGAACTGAGCCTGAGAAAAGCGGACGCCAAGATGGTTGAAGTTGCCGAGTGCTCAGACGAAGAAGTTTGAGACTGTTTTTTTGAGGATACTGTTAGCTGTAACTAACAACAAGGCGCCGGCGTACAAGCCTTGGCGGCAGGGCGCGGGCGAAAAGTTGTTTGCAGCAGAAAGGATTAACAAAAATGAGTATTCGTATAGCCCTTGCGGGCAACCCGAACAGCGGTAAGACAACGCTTTTCAATGCGCTCACAGGTTCGAACCAGTTTGTAGGAAACTGGCCCGGCGTTACCGTGGAAAAGAAGGAAGGCAAGCTGAAAAAGCATCCGGATGTAACCGTTACGGACCTTCCGGGCATCTATTCGCTCTCTCCCTACACTCTTGAAGAGGTGGTTGCGAGAAACTATCTCATTGGCGAGAGACCGGATGCAATTTTAAATATAATCGACGGTACAAACCTTGAGAGAAACCTCTACCTGACCACTCAGCTCACGGAGCTGGGAATCCCGGTGGTGGTTGCCGTGAACATGATGGATATCGTGAAAAAGAGCGGCGACAAGATCAATATCGAGGAGCTGGGAAGACAGCTGGGCTGCAAGGTAGTTGATATTTCGGCTCTTAAAGGCACAGGTATTATGGAGGCGGCTGAGGCAGCAATTGCCGCGGCGGAAAAAACCAAGACCATTCCGAAGCATTCGTTTTCCGGCCCCGTTGAGCACGCTATTGCCCACATAGAGGAAGCCATCGTCCATGACCTTCCGGAGGAGCAGCAGCGCTGGTACGCCATCAAGATTTTTGAGCGAGACGACAAAGTGCTTGAGCAGCTGGGCATCAGCCAGAATCAGCTTGAGCATGTGGAAAAGGATATTAAACGGGCCGAGGATGAGCTTGACGATGACGCAGAGAGCATCATCACGGGCGAAAGGTACGTTTACATTGCCGAGGTCATAAAGGCCTGCTACAAGAAAAAGAAAAAGGGCAAGCTTTCCACCTCGGATAAAATAGATAAAGTGGTCACAAACCGCTGGCTGGGTTTGCCTATTTTTGCGGCAATTATGTTCCTGGTCTACTTTATTTCAATGGTAGGCGTGGGACTTGCGGCCACTGATTTTACAAACGACGGACTCTTTGGAGACGGCTGGTTCCTGCTGGGAATAGGACGCGGCGCCTACGACGAGGCTGCCGGCGAATATGACGACGCCGTAAAAGCCATCAGCGCTTTCCGGGAGGAGTTCGACCCGGAGGCTGAAGATTTTGACGCCGACGGGGAGCTTGAGGCAATCAAAGGCTTTAAGCCGGAAAAGGGCAGCAGCGCCGTTATCACCGTACAGGATGATGAGACCCTCGAGGAGACCGAACTCACCGTTTATTTCGATAAAATACCCGAAGACGCCAATGAAGATGAAGTTCTTGGCATCACCTATGCGGATGCGGTGAAATATTTTGAAGACCGCTTTGAGAAAAACGGTTTTGACGCCCCCGCAAACTCTGACTTCGGTCCGTGGGTGCCCGGCATACCGGTTCTTGTCGAGAGAGGGCTTGACAACATCCACTGTGTTGACTGGCTCAAAGGACTTATACTTGACGGTATCATTGCCGGCCTTGGCGCTGTACTGGGATTTGTTCCGCAGATGCTCGTTCTTTTCCTCCTTCTTGCCATACTTGAGTCCTGCGGATACATGGCGCGAATCGCTTTCGTACTTGACAGAATCTTCAGAAGATTTGGCCTCTCGGGTAAATCCTTCATTCCGATGCTCATCGGC
>CACZNV010000059.1 GCA_902782645.1 uncultured Ruminococcus sp.
CCTGACCTTTGAAGAGTTCGGAAAACTGGTTGACGAGGGCGGATTCTTTGAGTACGACGAATACAGGGAGAACCGCTACGGCACTTTGAAGTCAGACGTTATAAGACGTCTCGATTCGGGAAACAATGTGGTGCTGGACCTCACAGTCCCGGGAGCTGTAAATCTTAAGCGTGAGTTCGGCGACAGGGCAAAGGCGGTGTTTATATTCCCTCCGTCCATGAAGGTCTTAAAAAGCAGACTGGTGGCAAGAGCCAGCGACTCTGAGGAGACAATCAGAAAACGCATGAAATTCGCTCTTGAGAGCGAAATAGACAAATACGGCGAGTTCGATTACGTTATCTACAACGACGTGCTGGAGGATTCAAAGAACGCAATTCTTGCAATCTACGACTCCCTCGCCAAAGCAGATAAGAAGTCGGTTAAAACCGCGGAAAAGTTCAAGACAGAAAACGCAAAGAAATTTGCGGAGAATCTGGTAAAGAGCCTCAGAAAAGAGGCCGACGAAATCTGAGATTACGACGGGTCAATTCCCGACGCAATGAAAAAGGAGATTAATTAAAAATGGCTGATTCAAGAATGACGGAACCCGAGATTTCAAAACTGCTCAAGATTGACGGTATTGATTCAAGATTCACACTCTGCTCTATCGTTTCAAAGAGAGCAAGACAGCTTGAAGACGAACTTTACTTCGCAGAAAAAGACTGCAAAGACGTGCCGAACAAAAAGCTCAACCTTGAGCACGGCAAGGCGGTCTCCGAGAGCGTCTACGAGCTCTATGAGGGAAAGCTCAGATTCAAAAAAGTTGAAGAATAATATCGGAGGTCTTTGAGGAATATGGTTGAGAAAACTATGGAAAAAATCGTGGCTCTCTGCAAAAACAGAGGCTTCGTGTATCCCGGCTCCGAAATATACGGCGGACTCGCCAATGCCTGGGACTTCGGCCCCATCGGCGTCGAACTGAAGAACAACATCAAGCGCGCCTGGTGGAAGAAATTCGTCCAGGAGAACCCGTATAACGTTGGCGTGGACTGCGCCATCCTCATGAACCCCCAGGTCTGGGTGGCTTCGGGACACGTTGGCGGCTTCAACGACCCCATGCTGGACTGCAGAAACTGCAAGTCCAGATACCGCGCAGACAAGCTCATCGAGGACTGGAATGAGAAGAACGGCATTTCAATTCAGGTGGACGGCTGGACGGACAAAGAACTGGTGTCCTACATCAAAGAGAAGGGCGTAACCTGCCCCTATTGCGGCAAGTCGGACTTTACCGACATCAGAAAGTTCAACCTGATGTTCAAAACCTTCCAGGGCGTTACAGAGGACTCCCAGACCCAGATCTATCTGAGACCTGAAACCGCCCAGGGCATCTTCGTTAACTTTAAGAACGTGCAGCGCACCACACGCCGGAAGGTTCCTTTCGGCATCTGCCAGATCGGCAAATCCTTCCGCAACGAGATCACCCCCGGAAACTTCATTTTCAGGATCCGCGAGTTTGAGCAGATGGAACTTGAGTTCTTCTGCAAGCCCGGCACCGACCTTGAGTGGTTTGCTTACTGGCGCGCCTACTGCCGCGATTGGCTCCTTAATCTCGGCATGAAGGAGGAAAACCTCAGACTTCGGGACCACTCGGAGAAAGAACTTGCCTTCTACAGCAAGGCCACAACCGACTTCGAGTATCTGTTCCCCTTCGGATGGGGCGAGCTTTGGGGCGTTGCCGACAGAACGGACTACGACCTGGGAAGACACATCGAGTGCTCCGGTCAGGACCTTTCATACTTTGACCCCGAAACCAACGAGAAATATGTGCCCTACGTTATTGAGCCTTCTCTTGGCGCAGACCGCGTGACTCTTGCATTCCTTTGCGAAGCTTATGACGAAGAAGTTCTGGACGCAGAAAAGAACGACGTCAGGACCGTACTCCACTTCCACCCGGCCATCGCTCCCGTTAAGGCCGCCATCCTTCCGCTCTCCAAGAAGCTCTCCGACAAGGCCCTTGAGGTTTACAACAGCCTTTCGAAGAAGTTCTACTGCGAGTACGACGATGCGGGCAGCATCGGCAAGCGCTATCGCCGCCAGGATGAGATCGGAACTCCTTACTGCGTAACTATCGACTTTGACACCCTTGAGGACAACGCCGTGACGGTCCGCGACCGTGACTCCATGGAGCAGGTGAGACTTCCCATCGAAGGCCTCGACAAGTGGCTTGAGGAAAAACTCGCTTTCTGATTTAAAGAAACCGCCAATGCATTTGGCTCAGTAAAACATCTCCCGTGAAGTACCTTTTAAAGGTCTTTTGCGGGAGATGCTTTTTTTGCGGAAATTGCGGATAAAATGAGGAGTTTTTGCATTGGCGTGTTTATTGCATTAGGCTGCCTTGGCGATTTCGGTGAAATACTTCAAAAAACAGCTGAAACAATGCTTAAACGGAGTAAAAAAAGGCTAAACGATATTGAAAAATTTTAAATAAAGTGTTAGAATTCCTTGGATTTTGCGAAATTGCTTTTTGCTTTTCCGCATCCGTTATTCAAGAATACAAACAAGGAACGTCCGAAAGGCGTTCTGATACAATTTTGGAGGTATTATTGTATGAGTCACAAGTATGTTTACACATTCAAAGAGGGCAACGCTAAAATGCGCGAGCTTCTTGGCGGAAAGGGCGCAAACCTTGCTGAAATGACCAACATCGGTCTGCCTGTTCCCCAGGGATTCACCATCACAACCGAAGCCTGCACTCAGTACTATGAGGACGGCAGAAAGATCAATGACGAGATCATGGCCGAAGTCGTAAAGAACGTTGAGTACATGGAAAAGATCAACGGCAAAAAGTTCGGCGATCTCAAAAACCCGCTGCTCGTTTCGGTACGTTCAGGTGCACGCGCCTCAATGCCCGGAATGATGGACACAATCCTCAACCTCGGTCTCAACGATGAGGTTGTTGCAGCAATGATCAAAGGAAATCCGGATCCGAAGTTCGAGAGATTCGTTTACGACTCCTACAGAAGATTCATCCAGATGTTCTCCGAC
>CACZNV010000060.1 GCA_902782645.1 uncultured Ruminococcus sp.
AACTAAAAAAACTTCTTAACCGGGAGATTTAACTGTATGTCTGAATTTTTAACTTCTGAGGACAGGCGCACTTGTTACTGCGCGGAAGTGTCCGAGAATATGATTGGCGATAACATTTGCGTCATGGGATGGGTCCAGAGAAGGCGCGACCTCGGTTCGCTCGTCTTCATCGACCTTCGCGACAGAACAGGTATCGTGCAGCTTGCCTTTGGCGACAAGACCGATCCCGAGGTGTTCGAAAAAGCGCTCTCCTGCAGAGCCGAGTACGTTATCTGCGTGCACGGTATCGTCGTAAAACGCGGCGGCGCGGTAAACACAAATCTCAAAACAGGCGCTCTTGAGATCGACGTAAAATCAATCAAGATTCTTTCCGCGGCACAGACGCCCCCCATCGAAATCAACGACAACAAAAAGGTCAAGGATGAGACGGCTCTTAAGTACCGCTATCTGGATTTAAGGAGACCCGAGCTTCAGCGCAACATCAGGATGCGTCACGAAATCGCGAGGGTCGCACGCCAATACTACTACGAGAACGGTTTCTACGAGATTGAGACGCCAATGATGATAAAGCCCACTCCTGAAGGAGCAAGGGACTATCTCGTGCCTTCGCGCATTCACAAGGGCCACTTCTACGCCCTTCCCCAGTCGCCTCAGATTTACAAGCAGCTTCTGATGGTTGCCGGCTTTGACCGCTACATCCAGATTGCAAGGTGCTTCCGGGACGAGGATTTAAGAGCCGACAGGCAGCCCGAGTTCACACAGATTGACCTTGAGATGTCATTTGCCACCCAGGAAGACATCATGGAGATGAACGAAGGCTTCATCAAGAGGGTGTTCAAGGAAGTCCTTGGCGTTGACGTAAAGACACCGATGCAGAAGCTCACCTACGCGGAATCCATGAGCCGCTACGGCACAGACAAGCCGGACACAAGATACGGTCTTGAGATTAAAGAACTTACGGAAGCAGTAAGCAAGGTCGAATTTGCGGTATTCAGCCAGGCAATCGCAAACGGCGGAAGCGTCAGATGCATCGTTGCCGACAACGCCGCCGAAGTTCTTACCAGGAAAGAAATCGACAAGCTCACCGAACACGCCAAGGGCATCGGAGCCAAAGGTCTTGCCTACATCAGGTGGGTTGATGAAGCTCCCAACTGCTCCTTCGCAAAATTTCTCAAGGAAGGCGAGCTTGAAGCAATCATGGCAGCCGCCGGAATGAAGAAAGGCGATGTCATGCTCATCGTTGCCGACAAGGACAAGGTGGTTCTGCCAACTCTTGGCGCCCTCCGCCAGATTGTAGCAAAGAAGCTTGACATTATACCGAAGGATCAATTCAACTTCCTCTGGATTACCGAGTTCCCGTTCTTTGAGTGGAACGACGAGACAAACCATTGGGATGCAATGCACCACCCCTTCACAATGCCTTTGGAAGAGTGTCTGCCCTACCTTGAATCCGACCCCGGTAAAGTAAGGGCTAAATGCTACGACATGGTGCTTAACGGCACAGAGCTTCTCTCGGGATCAATCAGAATTACGGACTGGCAGCTCCAGGAAAAGATGTTCGCAGCTCTGGGCCTCACAAATGAGGAGATAGACAGGAAGTTCGGATTCCTGGTAGATGCCTACAAATACGGCGGACCTCCCCACGGCGGATCCGGAATGGGCCTTGACAGACTTACAATGGTGATGTGCGGCGCAGACAGCTTAAGAGACGTGGTCGCCTTCCCGAAAGTTCAGAATGCGTCGGAGCTCATGAGCGGATGTCCTGCGCTTCCTGACGGCGAACAGGTATTGAAAGACCTGGGCATCGCAGTTCTGGAAACAGAAGAATAACCTAATCAAAAAGGACTTTTGCACCGTTAAAAGCTGCAAAAGTCCTTTTTGATAACTTGTTTGATTAAAACCTTATTTCAGCGCTTAACTCTTCCTGTTGAATCGCCTTTTACAAGCTTTTCAACCTCGGCTGCCGTAACACGGTTAAAGTCGCCCTCTATTGTCTGCTTGAGGCAGCTGGCGCATGTTGCAAAGTCAATAGCTTCTTTTGAATCTTTTCCCGAAATCAAGGCATAAATGAGTCCCGCGGCAAAGGAGTCGCCGCCGCCGACACGGTCAACTATGTGTATGGGATACCTGTTTGAAAGGCTGAAGGATTCTCCGTCGTAAAGGAGAGCCTGCCAGTCGTTGTCATTGGCGGATTTGGAAGTTCTCATTGTGATGGCAACATATTTAAAACCGAATTTATCGGCAAGCTTTTTTGCCACGTCTTTGTAGCCCTCTTCGGAAAGAATTCCTTTTGACGCATCCGAGGATCCCGCAGATATACCGAATACATCGTGGGCGTCCTCCTCATTTGAGATGCAAATATCCACATAGTTCATAAGCTCAGTCATGACCGAAGATGCTTTTTCTCTGGACCAGAGCTTGGAGCGGTAGTTGATGTCGCAGGAAACGGTTATACCGAGTTTCTTGGCGGTTTTAAGAGCGTTTAAGAGAGCCTCATTGACGCTGTCAGAAAGAGCGGGTGTAATGCCAGTAAAATGGAACCAGCAGGCGTCGCTTAGAATGGCGTCCCAGTCAAAGTCCTCCGGAGAGCATTCCGATATTGCCGAGTGCTTTCTGTCGTAAATGCAAAGGCTGGGTCTTTGGGACGCGCCCTTCTCCATATAGTAAATACCCACGCGTTCGCCGCCCCTTGCAATATTTTGGGTGTCAACACCGAAATACCTAAGGGCACTCACAGCGCCTTCGCCGATGGGGCCCTTCGGCAGCTTGGTGACAAAAGAGGACTCAAGACCGAACCCGGCAAGGGACACAGCCACATTGGCCTCAGCCCCACCGAATGTGGCATTCATCCTGTCGGACTGGAAAAACCTCATGTAGCCCTCAGGTGCAAGTCTAAGCATAATTTCTCCGAAAGTAACTATTTTCATTTCAGTGCCTCCTTAACAGCAGCCATAGCTTCGGCAGCATTTTCTGTAATCTTTTTAAAATCGCCCGCATCAATAAGCTTTGCCGGCGCAATCCAGCTACCGCCGCAGCACACAACCTGTTTGAGTGAAAGATAATCCTTGAGATTTTCAAGAGATATTCCGCCCGTGGGCATGAATTTAACCGTGTTATACGGTGCACTCACCGCCTTAAGGTATTTGACGCCGCCAAGGGCCTCCGCAGGAAAAAGCTTCAAAAAACCAAAACCCTTATACAAAGCGACGCCTATTTCGGATGGCGTGGCCACACCGGGGATAAACGGGATCCCGATTTTTTCGCAATAGTCAAGAAGCTCCGGGTTGTATCCGGGAGCAACAAAAAGCTTTGCTCCTGCATCTTTTGCCCTGTCGGCCTGGTCCTTTGTAAGAACCGTACCTGCGGCAACAAAAAAGTCTTTAAATGACTTTGTTATGAGCTTTATGGCTTCGCCTGCCTCCGCAGTTCTGAAAGTGATTTCGGCGCAGTTGATGCCGCCTTTTAAAAGCGCCTCCGCAAGGAAGGGAGCTTTATTGGCGTCATTTATTGTGATGACAGGGATGACGCCCGCGTTTTTCAAAAGATCAAAGTATTCCATTTAATCAATCCTCCTGTGCAGTACGGATAAAACATTATCCGAAATAGTTCAATGCGTTATAGTAGCAAATGTCTGAGACAATTCTCTTGAGGTATTTTTCGTCGCAGGGATATTCTCCTTCATCCGCAAGTTTGCCTATAAATGAACAAAGAATGCGTCTGAAATAGTCGTGGCGGGCGTAGGACAGAAAAGATCTTGAGTCCGTGAGCATGCCTATAAAGTTGCCGAGTACAGTGAGACTCGCCAATGACTTCAGGTGCTTTTCAATTCCCGGCTTTGAGTCGCTGAACCACCAGGCGGCGCCGTGCTGGATTTTTCCGCAAATGCCCTCGCCCTGGAAAGAGCCGATCACAGTGTCGATCATCTCGTTGTCCTGCGGATTCAGCGAATAGATCACAGTCTTGGGAAGCGAGCCGCTTTCAAGCAGAGAGTTAAGAAAAGCCGTAAGATAGTCGGAGGACGGTCTTGTGGATATGCAGTCAAAGCCCGTATCAGGTCCCAGCGCTCTAAAAGCCGGTCTGTTTACATTTCTCTGGGCGCCGTAGTGAATCTGCATAACCACATTGTGCTTTACGTATAGGCCGCCGAGAAACTTCAAGAGGTTTGACATATACTTCACAGTATCATATTCGGTAGGTCTGACTCCGTTAAGGACCTTCATAAGTATCCTGTTTGCTTCGAAATCGTCCGTATCCTTGTAAGCAAAATAATTCAGCCCGTGGTCCGTGGCTTTCATGCCCATGGAAACGAAATAATCAAGACGCTCGGAAAGAGCCTCCTTGAGACTTCTTATCGAA
This sequence comes from uncultured Ruminococcus sp., assembly GCA_902782645.1. Classification (GTDB taxonomy): domain Bacteria; phylum Bacillota; class Clostridia; order UBA1212; family UBA1212; genus UBA1212. Next base: position 4,357 of record CACZNV010000060.1, read on the forward strand.
TTGATTTTAATCCCCGCCGAATCGCCAAGAGTCTTAATGTACTCCGCAAAGCCCCTGTTTTCGATGTGCAGGGCCTTGTCCGGTCTGAAAGAAGGCAGAACCTTGCAGAAATCAAAGGATTTGTCCTCGCCAATGAGTCTGTGCCACTTAAGATCGTCCGCAGGGTCGTCGGTGGTGCCTATCATTCTCACGTTAGACCGTTTGATGATGTTTCTTGCGGAAAAAGAGGGTTCGGAGAGCCTGGCGTTGAGAAATTTCCAGGCTTCATCACAGGTTTCCTCAGACAAAGGTTTGTCATAGCCGAAATACATTTTCAGCTCAAGGTGGCACCAAACATACATGGGATTGCCGGCAAGCTTCGGCATAAGCTCGCAGAATTTGGCGAACTTATCATAATCGGAAGCGTCACCGGTGATATACTTCTCCGGTACGCCGTTGCTCCTCATCAGTCTCCACTTGTAGTGATCGCCGCCAAGCCAAAGTTCCGTAATATTTTTAAACCGCTTGTCCTCGTATATCTCCTGCGGATTAATGTGGCAGTGATAGTCAAATATGGGGGCGTCTTTGGCGGTTTCTAAGTACAGTTTCTTTGCAATATCGCCCTTAAGCATGAAATTCTTGTCAATAAAAGCCATTTTCAGTATTCCTCTTTAATTATTGTTCAGTTTTAGATTAATGAGCCAAAGGCCGCCGTAAAACACGGCGGCCGGGCTTTTGTCAGACAAATATATCAGTTGGATGCGGACTGAGCTGCAGTTTCGGGTGACGGAAGAATCATGCTGGCGCCGGAATCCGTGACGTATGTGGTGGGGAGCTTTCCGTCCCATGCACTCAGATATTCCACATATTTGAGATAGTCGGATATAACTGCAATCTCTTTATCTGTCTTGCCCTCAAAATCGATGGTGTAGACAACGGTATCGCCCTCGCCGGCCTTCTCATTGATCTTGAAGCCCAGCATACGCGCGATTTCAACGGATTTGAGCCTGATAGCCTCTGCCTCTGCCTGAGAGATGGCAAGCTTTGCGTCTGCGTTACCTTCAGCCGTGGCAACAATTGCTTCGGCTTCAAGCTTTGCAACTTCAAGTTCTTTCTGAGCCTCGATGATGGCCTTGTCCTTCTCGTATTCGGCTTTGAGCTTCTGCTGCTCGGCAATCATCTTCTCCTCAACGGTATTCTCGAAAGCGTCGGAGAAGTCGATGTTGGTGACAACGACGGTGGTGATATTGACGTAGTAGTCGCCGGAGATGGCATTCTTGATGGTCTCCTCAATGGTGGGCGAGACTGTGTCGCGGGTCTCGATGATGTTCATTGCCGATTTTGAGGAAAGAACGGTCTTGGCCTTTTCGATGGAAACAGCCTGGATTCTGCTTGAAAGATTTTCAAGCGAACCGTAGTTGTTTATAATATCGATGGCATGCTCAGGCTGAATCTGGTACTGAACAACCATCTCGATGTCCATCTGCTGGGCGTCTTTTGAGTAAGCGGCCGTTCTAACGTCCTCCTGCTGAACTGTGATGTCGTAAACCACATATTCGCGAATGAACCAGAGGTCGAAATACATGCCCGAAGATCTGGTGTCAATGGCGCGTCCCAGCTGTTTTACAACGGCAATGCTTCCCGCCTCAACGGTGTGGATGCTCGAAGGCACGATTACGAGAGCGATTACAAAGATGAGTCCGAAAATTACGGCCGCAATCCTCCCGCTTGAAAGCTTTTTGTTTGTGTAGGAATTAGATTTGATCCTTTTGGTGATGAATCCCGCGATAACAAAGCATATTACCGCAAGCACTGCAAGGATACCGCCAATAGCAACGGATACCATGGTAAATACCTCCTTTAATTAAATGTTTAGATGTTTTTTCTCTTTTTGATTTTCACTGCAGCCGGAATCAATGCAAGCCCCAGTATCGCGCCGGTTCCGATAACAGTTCCGCCGCAGCCTTTCTTGGAAGATCCGGATTCATCGCCTTTAGGAGCAGGCGTAGGCGCTGCCGTAGGCTCCGGAGTTTCGTTTTCCGGAGGTGTGCTCACGGGAGCCTCTGTCGCTTCGGGTGTGGCGGTGGGCTCGGGCTCTATTGCCGCCAATGCAGCATGGTAGTCGTCAATGCTGAAGTTGTTGCACAGGTCCTTCGAATTGAAGACCACAATGTACTGAATGTCGAAATATTCATCAACTCTTCCCGCAATCGGAATTCTTATACTCTTAAAAGTTCCCTCCGCAGCGGTGAAGCTTCTGCTGATCTGAACGGTTTTAATTGTCCACTCGCCCCTGTTTTTGAGGGATGAAGGAGTCCACATGCCCGTCGTGCCTTCGAACTCGCCGGAATGGGTATCATCTCTTACATAGATGTGGTTCTGCGAAAGGTGAGCCTTGGGAGATGTTCTGTACATGAACGAGATGAAGTCGTAATCTTCGATATTGAACTCGATTTCGGCTGTCATTCTGAAATCGCCTTCGTTTGCAGGTTTTTCGCCGTCTTTATCAAGTCCGTTTTCATCCAGAGGCTCAATTGCCTTGAATCTGGCAAAGCTGACTCCGTCCTCCTCGACAAACTCCCACTCCACCTTGCCGTTGGTTCCGTGAATTGTATATTCGCCGGTTGTAAGCGATATAAGATCGAATTCTTCCGCTTTGGCGCAGAAACCGTCGTAGCCGCTCCTCGTGGTGAAATCAACGATGGCGCCCGGCATAATGTATTCAGCCTCTGCGTCATCCGCAAATGACGGCACAGCCGAAAGAACCGCGAGAATTGCAATCGCCAAAATAACGCTTAAAAGCTTCTTCATTTGATCATATCCTCCATGTCGTATTTTCCAGCGGGTTTACCTGCCATAAAGACAGCCGCTTTGAGGGCCCCGTCGGCAAAGACCTCCCGGGACTGAGCTCTGTGAGATATCTCAATAACTTCGTTCCTGCCGGCAAATATCACGTCGTGGTCGCCGACAATGTTTCCGCCCCTTATACTGCTTATACCGAGTTCCTGCTTTCCTCTCTTCATAAGCCTGGAGTGGCGGTCGTAGACATATTCAAGGGTTCCGTTCTTTGCCTCATTCAGACTCTCCGCAATGGCAAGCGCCGTGCCCGAAGGGGCGTCCAGTTTGTTGTTGTGGTGCTTCTCCACAATCTCAATGTCAAACCCGTCTCCAAGAAGAACAGCGGCCTCTTTTGCAAGTTTTCTTAACACATAGATGCCCACGGACATATTGGCGGATTTGAACACGCCAATGCTGCAGGAGGCCTTATCTACAAGTTTAAGGGTCTCTTCGGGAAGACCCGTGGTGCAGAGTACGATGTTGACGCCCCGCCTTAAAGCAAACTCAAGGAGTGCCGGAACAGCGGAAAAATGGGAAAAATCTATTATAACGTCAAAGTTTATGTCATCCTTCACATCCCCCACAGATGCAAATACCGGAAAAGCATAATTGCCTGTCCCGTCGTATTTAGCATCAACGCCGCAGGCAACAGTAATATCGCCTGTTTCTGAAATCAGTCTTACAAGGGCCTCGCCCATGCGGCCGAGAACTCCGTTTATCATTACTCTTGTCATAATTACCTCCGTATCAGATCATGACATCAGCGCTTCGGAAACCGCGCGGGCCATGTAATCAAGCATTTCGTCGTTCATTCCGGGATAGACGCCGAGCCAGAACGTGTTTGAAAGTATAAGGTCAGTGTTTTTGAGGTCGCCGTATACCCTGAAGCCCTTTCCGGACTCTCTCATCTCGTCAAAGCAGGGGTGCTTAATGAGGTTTCCGGCAAAAAGCATCCTTGTCTGAACTCCTTTTGCCTCAACATATTTCACAACCTTGTCCCTGTTCCCCTCTTCCGTGCATGTAATCAGGAAGCCGAACCAGCTGGGGTTTGAATTCTCGCAAGGCTCCGGAAGAACAACCTTCCCGCCAAGACATTTTTGTTCAAGATACAGGGAAAGCTTTTCCTTTAAGTAGCTAAAGTTGTGTCTTCTTTTTTCAACGAAGGAGGGGAACTTTTTAAGCTGCTCCACACCTATCGCGGCCTGAAGATCTGTGGCCTTTAAGTTGTATCCCAGGTGAGAATAAACATATTTGTGGTCGTATCCGAGAGGGAGCTCGCCGTACTGCCTGTCGAATCTGTGGCCGCAGAGATTGTCGCATCCGGACGGGCACATGCAGTCCCGGCCCCAGTCCCTAAGCGAAAGAGCAATCTTTCTTAAAAGCGGATCTTTCATGTACACTGCGCCGCCCTCTCCCATTGTCATGTGGTGGGGAGGGTAAAAGCTTGAAGTACCTATATCGCCGACGGTACCCGTCAGATATGTCTTTCCGTCAAGTCTGTACTCAGAGCCCAGCGCATCGCAGTTGTCCTCTACGAGAAACAGCCCGTGCCTGTCGCAGAACTCCTTGACAGCCTTTAAATCGAAGGGGTTTCCGAGAGTGTGGGCGATCATCACCGCTTTGGT
>CACZNV010000061.1 GCA_902782645.1 uncultured Ruminococcus sp.
GTATGGAGCGGTCTGCGGAGTACTGGATCGGGTGGGCCTTGGCGTATTATCAATGGTACTCGTCGAGGCGTTACGGTGAAATCTTCAAGGCGCTGACCTTCGATGACCTGCAGAAGATGTATTTCACCCTCCACGAGGCGGATATCACGAAGTTTGTGGATGTGGCGGATGAGAGGGTCAGGGAACACTTCAAGGACACCAACCTGAAGCGGATTCGCACCACCTATGGGTGCACTCAGGCGGAACTCGCCAATGACTCCGGCGTCAGCCTCCGTTCGATCCAGATGTACGAGCAGCGCCGCAAGGACATCAACAAGGCAAGTGCAGAAACCTTGTACAGCATCTCAAAAGTGCTGGGCTGCACCATGGAAGACTTGATTGAAAGATAATGGCGGTCGCTTGCAAAAAAATTGCGATGGGAGAAAAAAGTAAGCGAAAACCGCTTCCCACTTACTTTTTATGTTATAATTTCTGCGGATGCAGGAGGCCGGAATGTCAGTACCTATAGAAGAAACGGTTTTTAAGCGTAAGCGGTTTGTGGCGGAGGCAATGGAGAAGTTCGGGTTCGTCAGGACCGGAGAGGGGTTTGTGTACGAGGCAGATATTCTTGGCGGTGATTTTCACGCAGTTGTTACGGTGACGGAGAAGGGCTGCGTCAGCGGCAGGGTCATTGACAATATGAATGAAGAGGAATATGCCCCGCTGCGGATGGACAGTTTCAACGGCGGATATGTGAATTCGGTTAGGCATGCGTATGAGGAGTTTCTTGGCGGTGTTGCGGAAGGGTGCTGCAAGGAGGTTGTGTTTGCGTCCGACCAGGCGAACAGAGTTGCAGAGTTGATTTTGTACCGTTATTCGGTCAGCCCGGATTTTCCCTGGGGGCAGAGTCAGTACGCCGGAGACGGGACTTTTCGCCATCCGGAAAACAACAAGTGGTTTGCGCTGATTATGAATATCAGGTGGAATTCGCTTTTGAAAAACGGCAGTGAGGAGACGGTGGACATCGTGAACCTGAAGATTGACCCGAAGCAGGCTGCGGAACTCGCCAAAAGGCCGGGTGTGTTTCCGGCTTATCACATGAATAAGAAAAGCTGGATCACGGTTTTACTGAATGAAACCTTGTCTGACGGCGAAGTCATGGATTTGGTTGACAGGAGTTTTAATTTGACAAAATAAAGGAAAGCAGCCGGTAAACCGGGAACTTTCGGGAGGCTACATGATTTTCAAAGAAGGCATCGGCTGGAAGGCCTGTTTCGATGAGGAGCGGGGCATATACACCGCAGAGCGGGGCGGAGGCGGTTACTATAACTTGTACGAGATTTCCGCGGAAATATTTGACCTGCTTGAGGACGGGATGAGCGACTGCGACACATGTCGCATTATCTCAGAGGGGCGGCACCTTTACATGGATGTGAACGACCGCTGCGGGCCGCCTTACACCGTGGTTTTTGACGATGATTACGGGAAAATCGCGCCATGGGCAAGCGTGGTTTCATCGGGGCGCATTTGGCCCGAGGACCTTACAGACGCGGCCGTGGAGCTGTTTGATTCGGAGAAAAACAACCGGGAGCAGCGCAGGAAAAAGCGCGAGGAACGAAAAGCGAGGGAAAAGCAATGACAGAGGATACCCAAAAACAGGAAAAGAAACCTGCACGCCGGGAGGACTGGCAGACCACGCCAATGCCCGAAAAGCAGGACACCTTCGTGCTCAAAAGGCATTTCACAGATGAAGAAATGAATGTTCTCCGTCAGGGCCACATACCCTGCGAAATGGAGGACAAGTGGTTCTTCTACATGGAGGGGCCTGTGCTCTGGGCTCACCGCAGCTGGACGGGAACCTGCATCTACCGTGTCGAGTTTAAAGAGGACGGCTGCCACACTGTTACCGTAAACCGGGACCCCGGGCAGTACGGCTGCACAGACATTGGCGAGGACCTTGAAAACCTGAACGAGCTTTTGGGGCGGTGGGCAAATGATCCTTATGACCACTATAAAGAGATGATTTCGGAGACCCATAAGGCCCTGAAGAAGGCCCGCAGGATAAAGTAATCAGGCAGGAAAAAGTAAGCAACCGGGAGAAACTGTATGAATATCACCCAACTTAAATATGTTCTTGAGGTGGCTGCGTCCTCCTCCATGCGTGAGGCCTCCACGAAGCTTTACGTCTCACAGCCGGCTCTCTCGGCAAGCATCCGGGAGCTGGAGGACGAGCTTGGCATCCTCATTTTCGAGCGGACCAACAAGGGAATTTCCCTCACCGACGACGGCCGTGAGTTTCTGACATACGCCAAGAAAGCCGTTGGCCAGTACGGGATTCTCGAGGACCGGTACCTGTCAAAGGACGCCGGCAAGGAAAAGTTCTCCGTCTCCACCCAGCACTACAACTTTGCCATCAAGGCCTTCACCGACGTCATCAAGCGCATGAAGCCTGAAAAATACGTTTTCTCCATCCATGAGACCAAGACGAAAGAGGTGCTTGACGATGTGGGGACCTTGAAGAGCGAGGTGGGCATCATTTCGTTTTCGGGCACCAACGAGGCCCTGATCAAGAAGATTTTCCGCGACTATCAGCTGGATTTCACGCCTCTCATGCGGCGGGACACATACATTTACGTCTGGGAGGGCCATCCTTTTGCGGGCAGAAAGGAGATTTCCATTGACGAGATGAAGGACTACCCCTGCGTGTCCTTCGACCAGACGGGCGACGGCAACTTCTACATCACGGAGGAGGCATTGGCGGATTACTCATTCGACAAGATGATCAAATCCGACGACAGGGCCACCACCATGGAGATTATTGCGGAGATTGGCGGGTACTCGGTGGGCTCCGGCATGCTTTCGAGGAAGGACTCGATCCTGAAGGGCCTGGTTTCCATCAAGATGAAGGAGGAGGACCCCCTAACCATTGGCTACATTGTAAGGAAGGGCAGCGCCTTGTCCCGTTACGGCGAGGAATATGTAAAAGAGTTGCTTAAATATAAAGAAATCTAAAGGACATCGCCAATGCCGCGGCCGTGTTTGTGATAACCAACGCTTATCACCGGCAATAAAATTAAACGAAGTTACAAACCTCTTGACGTGTTGTATAATGCACTCGTAAACAAACACAAAGGAGGCGCAAGCGATGTTCAATCCTACAGCAAGAAAACAAAAAAACATGATGTGTTGGCGAATGCCTATCTCCCGGGCATGTGATGCGGCGGGGGCGTTCGATCATTCGTGTATGCGCCTCATAACATATTGACGATAAGACAGTCGATACAGCCGTTGCCCGGGAGCTCAAAATAAAGCCCCCGGTTTTTTTAACCGCAAACCATAAAACAGGAACAAAAAGGAGAAATGAAAATGAGTAATTATAGATTTGAAACATTACAGCTTCACGTTGGACAGGAGCAGGCCGATCCGGCAACAGACGCAAGGGCCGTCCCGATTTACCAGACCACATCTTACGTTTTCCACAACAGCAAGCACGCAGCGGACCGTTTCGGCCTTGCGGATGCGGGCAACATTTACGGAAGACTTACAAACTCCACCCAGGACGTGCTGGAAAAAAGGCTCGCCGCGCTGGAGGGAGGAAGCGCGGCGCTGGCCTTGGCGTCAGGCGCAGCGGCAATCAGCTACACCATTGAGGCCTTGGCGGCAAACGGCGGCCACATCGTGGCTCAGAAGACCATCTACGGCGGCACCTTCAACCTGCTGGCCCACACACTTCCCCAGTACGGTATCAGGACCACTTTCGTGAACGTCCACGACCTTAAAGAGGTCGAGGCGGCCATCAAACCGGACACCAGGGCGGTGTTCCTTGAGACCCTCGGCAATCCGAACAGCGACATTCCGGACATCGACGCGGTGGCTGAGATCGCCCACAAGAACGGTATCCCGGTGGTCATCGACAACACCTTCGGCACCCCCTACCTGATCAGACCCATCGAGCACGGAGCTGACATCGTGGTTCACTCTGCGACCAAGTTCATCGGCGGCCACGGGACGACCCTTGGCGGCATTATAGTTGAGTCCGGAAAGTTCAACTGGAAGGCCAGCGGCAAGTATCAGAACATTGCGGATCCCAACCCCAGCTATCACGGCGTTTCCTTCTACGACGCTGTGGGCCCCGCTGCTTTCGTCACCTACATCCGTGCGATTCTCCTCCGCGACACCGGCGCATCCATTTCGCCTTTCAACGCTTTCCTGCTCCTCCAGGGCGTGGAGACTCTCTCCCTCCGTCTTGACAGGCACGCTGAGAACACCAAAAAGGTGGTTGAGTACCTCGCCAATCATCCCCTGGTGGAAAAGGTCAACCATCCGTCCCTGCCCAACCATCCGGACCACGCCCTCTACGCCAAGTACTTCCCCAACGGCGGCGGCTCCATCTTCACCTTCGACATCAAGGGCGGCCAGGAGGAAGCCTGGAAGTTTATCGACAACTTGAAGATTTTCTCTCTACTCGCCAATGTGGCCGACGTGAAGAGCCTGGTAATCCACCCCGCCTCCACCACCCACTCCCAGCTTTCGGAGCAGGAGCTTCTGGACACAGGCATAAGGCCCAACACCATCCGCCTCTCCATAGGCACGGAGCACATTGACGATATAATCGAAGACTTAGAACAAGGTTTTAAGGCTATTAAGCATTAAGTGACGCAAAACAAATTTGCGACTTGCGTAAAGAGCCAAAAATCAAAAAAAAGAAAGGAAACAAAACCATGGCTATTTATACTTCTGCAGATCAACTGATCGGAAAAACACCTCTCCTCGAACTCACACACATTGAAAAAGCTTACGACCTTAAGGCAAAAGTCGTGGCCAAGCTGGAATACTTCAATCCCGCGGGATCCGTCAAGGACCGCATCGCCAAGGCAATGATTGACGATGCAGAAGCATCCGGCAAGCTGAAACCCGGCGCCGTCATCATCGAGCCCACCTCCGGAAACACCGGCATAGGCCTTGCCTCCGTGGCAGCCGCCAGAGGCTACCGTCTCATCCTCACAATGCCTGAGACCATGTCCGTGGAGCGCCGCCAGCTCATCAAAGCTTATGGCGCAGAGATCGTCCTCACAGAAGGCGCCAAGGGCATGAAGGGCGCCATCGCCAAGGCAAACGAGCTTGCCGCCGAGATCCCCAACAGCTTCATCCCCGGCCAGTTCGTCAACCCCGCCAACCCGAAGGCTCACCGCGAGTCCACAGGCCCTGAAATCTGGGACGACACTGACGGCAAGGTAGACATTTTCGTTGCCGGCGTAGGCACCGGCGGAACAGTCACAGGCGTTGGCGAGTACCTGAAGTCCAAGAACCCCGCCGTCAAGGTCGTGGCCGTGGAACCTGCCACCAGCCCCGTGCTCTCCACAGGCGTTGCAGGCCCCCACAAGATCCAGGGCATCGGCGCAGGCTTCGTTCCGGACGTTCTCAACACCAAGGTCTATGACGAGATCATCCCCGTCACAAACGAAGACGCATTTGCCACCGGCAAGGCCATCGGCAAGAACGAGGGCGTCCTCGTGGGCATCTCAGCCGGCGCAGCAACCTTCGCAGCTATCACACTTGCCAAGCGCCCCGAGAATGCGGGCAAGACCATCGTAGTATTACTTCCGGATACAGGGGACAGGTACCTCTCCACACCGCTTTTCGCTGACTGATATCAGTCTGAATTAAGAGTAAGAGGCGCCCGTCATCCGTGCAATCCAACGGATGACGGGCCTTGCAATAGGTATTAATTATGAAAAACAGAGATCAATTATTGAAAATTACCACCGCAGCTGTTATGATTGCGCTGACCTGCGTGCTCACCATGCTGGTCAGAATCCCGTCCCCCACAAAGGGGTACCTTAACCTTGGCGACTGCGCCGTGCTCTTCGGCGGCTGGCTGCTGGGACCGATTTGGGGCACAATCGCGGGCGCCGTGGGCTCGGCCTTTGCGGATTTCTTCGCCGGCTACCCGCTCTACATCCCCGCCACCTTGATTATCAAAGGCCTCATGGCCCTTATCGTGGCAACCGTTCCGGCAAGCCTTCAGAAGCGCAAAAACGCCCATCTGCGGATAGGTCTTGTAATCAGCTCCGCGGCTGCGGAAGTGCTCATGGTGGCAGGCTACTGGCTCTATGAGGCGACGGTCATTGGCGAGGGCTTCGTACCTGCCTTGGCGGGTGTACCCGGCAACGCCGTCCAGGGAATCGTTGGCGCCGCTGGCTCCTACATCTTCGTGGAGGCCCTGAGCCACACCGGATTTTTCAAACTTTACGGGATTCGCGGATTTGCGAAAGGACAGATAAAATGAATTCACTCTATGAACAGGCACATACCGCTGCGGCCGAACTCATTGAAACCGCCAAGCTTCAGCCCGGAGACCTTCTCGTCGTCGGCTGCTCCTCCAGCGAGATCACAGGCGCCAAGATCGGCACCGACTCAAAGCCCGAGACCGCCGAGCAGGTTTTCCAAGCCATTTACGACGCCGCCAATGCCGCAAACGTCTTCCTCGCCGCCCAGTGCTGCGAGCACCTGAACCGCGCCCTGGTGGTGGAGAGCTCCTACGCAAAGGCCCACGGCCTGGAAATTGTCAACGTTGTGCCCCAGCCCAAAGCCGGCGGCTCCTTTGCCACCGCAGCCTACAGGCACTTTGCGGCCCCCGTCCTTGTTGAAACCGTCAAGGCGGACGCGGGCCTTGACATTGGCGGCACCCTCATCGGCATGCACCTGAAACCGGTTGCCGTCCCCGTGCGGCTTTCCTTGTCCCGCATCGGCGAGGCAATCCTCATCGCGGCGAGGACCAGGCCGAAGTTTATTGGCGGCGTGAGGGCGGTCTACAACGAGGATTTATTGTGAGTTCATAAAGAAGATTTGATTTTGCCCCGGAAGCGGTTCCGGGGCTTTTTTCGCGGCCTGAATCTTTTAAAACATCGGGAATAGGTTGAAATCATTGATTATTATACACTTTATTGATGCTTTAGTAATTGTTATGCAATTGATTGTTTGTTATAATCAAAAGAGAAATTAAGACATTGCTTCTTTATTTGAGGTGGCTTTATCCGTCCTATTTTGTCGGGTTGACAACGATAGATTCGGATACGACCTAAAATGAGCATTAACAAGGAGGATTTTTAAAATGCTGCTTTTTTCTTTAGACGAGCATGGCGATTTTGAGAGGGTAAAAAAATCAGTCGAACCGATATTCATTGCCGGAATTGTCTTTGATGACAAGACAGACGGGGTTGAAACCAGTCAAAGTGAAGAAGAAAAAACGGAACGAAAAAGAAATCGTTCGTACTATGAAAAGATTATTGAAGACGTTACTATGTCTACAGGAAACTTAAATATTAAGTATCCAGACGCCCTTCACATAAATAGGGATTCAAGTAATAATACAACCGTATGGGCTGTAAAAAAAACCGTCAATGAAACCATTGGTGAATTCCTACAAAACGGAATTTATGAAGGAAAAGAACTTTTAAATACCCCCAGAAAGGGAAGTTACACGGTTTTTGCAATACTTAAAAGCGACAGGGGAATGAGTTTATTAAATAATAATTACGATGACCTTGTTCGCGATAATAATGCCAGCAATCTTTATGTTCACATGATAAGCGAGTTTGTGTCACATATGTTGTTTCACAACATGCGTTTTGCCATGAGCAACGACACCCGCATAAAATGTCAATTGGCAACCAGGACAAGTGAAGATTTAGACTACAAGAGCGAACGGGCAGAAAAATACCTCAAACTCGGCTACGTTCCATTTTCAAAGAATGCAAATGGGGAAACTATTAAGTCTTTTAATAAACTCCCAGAGCCTCTCTTTTCGTGTTATTACGAAACTCTTGAAAAATAGTAAATAGTAATATATAATAATTGTGAAATATTAAATTTCGGAAATGTGAGGTGAACCGACATTGATTTACGACTACATCAAGAATAACTTTAAAAACGGTGAACCGATATTCCTTAGTGAACTGCCGGGTGAGTCGAAAGATTATCTTAGGCAGGAAATGAAAAGACTTGTGGATGAGGGAAAATTGGAACGTCTATACAATGGAGTATACTATCTCAAATACACAACCATTCTTGGAACAAAAGGCAAGATTTCAATTGACCTATATCTAGAAAAAAAGTATATAACAGTCAGCGGTAATTCCTCAGGCTACATCACCGGCCTGGGACTCGCCAATCGACTTGGTTTCACAACACAAAACGCTTCTTGTTATGAAATCTGCAGCAATGAGGCCACTACAAAGCAACGGAAGCAGGTTGTTGACGGGTATACAATCGTTGTATATCAACCTGTTGCCCATGTAACTGAAGCCAATAAAACCGCACTTCAGTTTTTGGACCTTATGTCTAACATAGATAAATACAGCGAGATTTCCGGAACAGAACGGACGTTAAAATTGAAAAAATACATAGAATCGGTAAACCTGAATTTTGATGAGGTGAAAAAATACCTCCCGTTATACCCGGATAAGGTCTACCGCAACATATACGAGGGAGGGCTAATGAGTGAGTTGGTATAAAGAGCATGGTAATGAATGGAAAGAAATAATATCAACTGTTGCAGCAGAAAAGCACAAAACAACGCAGATGGTTGAAAAAGATACAATCCAGTCGATTGTTTTGTTCGAGCTCTCCAAGAGTGGTATCCCATTTGTCTTTAAAGGGGGGACATCTCTTTCAAAATGCTATGGATTAATTGATCGCTTTTCTGAGGATTTGGACTTATCGATGAGTATTAGACCAACAGAAGCCGAAAAAAAGAAGATTAAAGCAGTGATAATCGATTCGGCGGATAGAATTGGATTAAGACTGATTAATCCCGATGCGGTGTTGTCCCGTCACAGCTATAACAAATATGTATTTGAATATGAATCGCTTTTCAGCAAAGAACCATTGGAGATAATAATTGAAACGAGTTTTTTTCTAACGGTATATCCTGTTCAGCTGCATGAGGTAAGAAGCTTTGTTGGTTCTTTTTGCAAGGAATATCATACAAAGAATCCTGTGTCCTTTGATGCTGCAACACTAATTATGCAGGTTCAATCACTGGAGCGCACGTTCATAGATAAGGTTTTTGCGGTTTGTGACTATAGAATACAGGACATGCAGGATCGGGACTCAAGGCATTTGTACGATATTGCAAAGCTTCTTCAAAGAGTTAAACTAGACGCTGATACGAAAACTTTGATAAAGCAAGTCCGAGAGGATCGTATTAAACTAAAAGAGAATCTCTCTGCACGACCGGAATATAATATAAAAAAGATTTTGGAGGAAATTATAGGTAGCCGTTTTTATGAAGCCGACTACAATAACGTTACTCGAAAACTTCTTTATGAAGACATGTCATATGACGAGGCTATAGCAAGTGGCATAGGAAAAGTTGTGGATACTGATTTATTTGATTAACTATCCGAAATAATACTTTACTGTTGAAAACGCCGGTTCCCCGAAACAGGAGAACCGGCGTTTTTGAAACTAATTCATTATCAGCAAATCAACAACCGTGCCGCCGGAAATGTACCAGATTCCGCCAATCTTGGAGAATAGGGCGTTGCAGGTCAGTGTTTTTTCACCGTCCCGGCTTCTTGCGGTTATGGATACTTCGGCGTGCTCCCCGTCGGAATTGACAATTTCAATGTGGTCGTCGAGCTTGTACTCAAAATCGAAGAGAGCTATGGGACCGTTGTAATAAGCCGGATTCACGGAGACCATGATGTCTGTCGTTAATTCGCCTTCCCAGGGATAATAAGCGAACTGACTGCTGTAATCGGTCTTGGGGTCTAAAAGATAAGCCAGTGCGTCGGCGGTTTCCTTGGCGAGAACGGAGTACATCTCTATGGAAAGGGTGTCGAGGGTCTTTCGCGAAAGATGGAAGTAGGGCCCGTACTCTCCCTCCAGGAAGTTTTCGTTATACCGCCAAACCGGTTCTGCCGCCAAGACATCCGGCGAGTACCTCAATTCCCTGTAAATATCCATGAAGCCGTTGAGGACCCTCAGGGCGGATTCGGCGTTTAAAACGCCTGCGTCCTGTTTTGTGGTATTGGTGTATATTACCCAGGCCGCATTAATATCTCTGTAACGGTCCGCGGTTATTTGACCCCATAAAACGTAGTCAGAGATGCTGAAGCCTTCAGTGAATTCCTCAAAGGATCTTTGGGTGAACATTTGCGCAATGTTGTAGGCCGGGACGGTTGTGATTATCGTATTAAGCGGGTAGAGCTCGCCGTTGTAATAGAGAACGTGAGGGTTTTTGAAGCATTGGCGGATTTGATCCTCGTTGTTCGAGTACAATGTTTCCACGTCATCGCAGGTCAGATAGGAGGACTCAAAGTAGCCGGACCAGCTCATCCATTTTACGAATTCCAGCATTTCCTCTTTTGGAATCTCGTATTGGCGGATTTCGCAATACAGGCGAGGGAGGTCGTCCCTTGACAGCTCGGCGGAATCGTAGGATTTGTTTTCATCGCGGTAATACTCGCACCAGCTGAAGTCGGGTATTCTGAACAGACCGGGGCCTGAGTAGTTGGACAGCTTTTTCTGTGGAACCGAAAGCTCCTTCCACGCAGCATATTCTTCCGGATTGGCAAGCCGCCAATCAATCCATTGGCGATAATCCTTCATGTAGTCCTCGTAAACCTTTGGCGGCAGCAGAACCGGAACGAACGCGTCATCTTTCATAAAGTAGGTTCTGAGACTGTCGTAGAACTGTTCATACTCGCTTTTGTTCGCACTGTCGGGAGTTATGACGGTTCCTTTCGGTGGGATTTCGAAGGGATAGGAGCCTTCTTCGCCTTTGGGAACGGAAACAATCCATGCCGAGGTGTTGTTTTTGTAGGCGTCTGCCTTTCTTGCGGCGTCATTTACAATGATAACCGTGGAATTCTCCAGGTAGTAACAGAAGGCTTTGTAGGCTGAGGAATTGTCGTATAAATAGGAGTAAACGTCAATCACGCTCACATCGTCCCAGTCCAGCATGAGGGGGAGGCACTCGGACTGCCTGTAGGAGATTGCTGTGAGATCACTTGCAGAAAGAACCGCTTTTGACTGGTCTTTGTTGAGAAGAAGAATCTCGTATCTGATATCCGGATAGTTGGGGGTTTTGCACACACAGTACTGTCCGGGTGCGAGGGTTTTGGGGTCTGAAACCGTTGACGATCCCGGTTTGTTTGAAATAACTGAGGACTTGCCAAGGTATCCAACGGCTGAAAATTCACCCGGCGTGGCTTCGGGTACGGGAGTCACCGTCTCGCCCGCAGTCGGGGTAGGTTCTGAAGGTATTGGCTGATTAACTTCATTTTTGCATGAAATAATAATCACCGGCAATATCAACAGCAATACACAGATTACTAAACGATTTCTCATAGTTTTCCTCCTTGTTTCTGAAAGACACATAGTCATAAAAAAATACTTGCAGTTAACGATAACATGCCGTCATCTCTCTGTTTTAAATTGTATCACGATATTGTAAAAATAAACAACTTTTTAATACTTCAAGGTTTTATTTATTTTTGTGATCTTCGGCCCCTGCAATTCACGGTTCAACGGTGCCGCCGAACACGCCAAGGGTGAGCTGCGCGCGCAGTACGGGTCCCTCTTTTTCGACCGGGTTTGAGGTGCTGAGGGCAGCTGTGAAGGGCCCTGCGGGGACCGTCAGGTTTGACTCAAACGGAATCTCGCGGCTGTTGCCGTAACGGTCCATGAGCAGAGCTTTTTTGCCGTCAAATTCGATAAAATCGGTGGAGCGGAGGCTGCATCTGAAGGTGGCTGAAGTGCTTCCGACTGTGACGCAGGGGTCCTTCAGGTCGACAAACTTGTGGGCGCGGGTCGTGACTTTCGACAGGGTGACCCCTGAGGTGTCGCCTTCGGATTCAATGGAAATTTCAGTAACCCGGTCGTTGTTGAATGGCGTGCGGAAGACGCCGTAGAGCTCCTCGCCCTGTTCGAAGTTGTGGTCGCTGCGCTCGCCGTTGTCTGTTTCAATGAGGAGGAAATCCCTGTCGCCAATGAAATCCGTGTCAATCACATACTCGGCAAAGCCTTTTTCGCCGTCGGTTGCGCAGCGCAGCTTGACGGCAATTTTTGAGCCCTGCCTGCCGTTTCCGTGGATTTTGATGTGTTTGGCGAGGCAGTTTGTGATGTCAAGCCTGCGTTCAAACCTGCGGGTTGCGGGGAATGTGAGGGGGGAGGCATTGGCGGTGTCGCCAAAGAGAGTCAACAAGTCCTCATTTTCCGCCGAGAGGAGGGCTTCGATGCGCACGAAGGGCTGCTGGGTACCGAAGGGGTTGTCAAACTTGGCGGTGTTGCGGGAACT
The DNA here is from genome assembly GCA_902782645.1 of uncultured Ruminococcus sp. GTDB lineage: Bacteria > Bacillota > Clostridia > UBA1212 > UBA1212 > UBA1212. Next base: position 12,287 of record CACZNV010000061.1, read on the forward strand.
GTCCGAGAGGTCGTAGAGCTTTGCTTTTTGGTAGGAGGTCTCCTGAAAGATTTCGGTGTCCGGAAGAAGACGCATGGAGCGTGATGAGGCACGCATTTTTTCGCGCACTGAAATGGGAACGGCGCCTGATTTTCGCAGGTCGTCGTATTTTTTGTAGAGAAAGACGTTGCGGCGGAGGGCCGGGTACTTTTCCAGAGCTTCGGGGGTGAGACCGTTGAAGACGTTGGGGAAGTTGTAAGCCACGGCAAGGGAGCCCATGTGGTCAATGTCGTCCGTATGCTGGTACTTGATGTGCTCGTTGCCGGGGTAGCGGTCGTCCATGGGGTAGAAGTCGTACCAGCCGAGAATTGGAACGCCGAATAAGTCGATGAAAGCCTTGTTGGCATCGGTGTGAATGTTGTTGAAGCGCTTGTAGCACCTTCCCGGAGTGTCCCATGCTCCTGTACGGCCCCGCGCGGCCCACATTGATGCCGGGAAGGTTGAAGCCTCAAGGATGGGGTCCCGGTGGCAGTTTTTGAGCAGCTCGTGGACGAAGAGGGCAATGTAAAGGCTGCTCTCCGCGTTGGGGTCGCAGTGGCTGGCGATACCGTCAATGGCATCCAGATAAATCATGCTGAAGCCGCCCTCGTTGAAGGTCTTGGCGGTGCGGCGGGCGATGTCGTAGAAAAGGTCTGAGCCTAGGACCGGTGTCAGGCCGTAGTATCTGCCCTCAAGGTGTTTTACGGCTGCGCCCTGTTTGTGGGCCGAAGGCTTGGTTCCGCAGACGCCGCGCTCGGCAATCTGAAGGCCATGGCCTCCCGCGGCTCCGGTAAACTTCACCAGCTCGTCGTCAATCAGCAGGTAGGGCGTGTTGACCACGCAGAAGCCGAAATCGTCCGAGACTGCGGAGGTGTCTTCCTCAACGTAAAAAACGGTGGAGGAGGCGTCTGCGGCCTTGGCGAGTGTAAAGGTTTCCATGACCTTGATTTGCTCGCGGCAGGCCTTGTCGGCAAGCAGGGGCTCGCAGGTGTAGTCGATGTAGTGGGCGTAGGTGTGAAGCCCTGCCGAAAGACCGTTCCGCTCAAGGGTTTTTGCAACGTTTTCCCTGAAATCGGTTGCATTTTTGTAGCGGGCGAAGGCAAAATCGCCCTGCCTGAAGGTCGTGGGCCCCTTGTGAAAATCGATCTGCTCCACGCCAATGGATTTATAAAACGGCAGGTTCTTCTGAATGAAATCCATTGAGGATTCAAACTGGATGATGTAGTTGTAAAAGTTATCGGCAACCTCCCGCCCGAAGACGCCGCCCGTGCTTGAAACGATGCCCTTTTGGCGGTCCACCTCGCCAAAAATCTCCTTGAGAATCTGTTTGCGGAGGGCGAACGGCGCGACGGCCGCGGCATATTTAGCGCCGGAAGCGCCAATTCGGGGCACGACCCTGCACACTGACCTGTGACCGGAAAAATCCGGGAAATCAACGGGATCGGAAAGGGCGGTCATAGCTGCGCCGAAGACGCCGCAGGATAGGCTGTCGGCTTTTTCACTGACAGTCAGACAGCCGAAAAAGAGTTCGGCGGCTGAAGGCGCGTCAAACGCCAACACCTCAAACGTAAAATAACGGTCCCGGCAGGAAACCTTGACGGACACATCGCCAAGGCCCTCAAAACGGGCCTTTATCACATTCCCGGAGAGGGTTAGGGAGGCGGAGCCTGCGAAGGAACCGTCCTCAAGAAGTGCGTAAACGAAAGGCATCCCTGAGGATGCGGCAATGTTCTCACCGCTCTTTTTATCGATAATATAGGAAACATTGGCGCCTTTGGCCTCGATGCCGACCTTGGCGAGACTGTTTTCAAAAACAACGGTACCCCGATCCTCTTTGATCATATTAAAACCCTCATTCTTTTTCTGCAGTGTTCCCGCAGGAACGGCCGCAAACCCTTTTTTCGATAAAGAAATGATACCACAAATCTGCCCGGGGAACAAGCCGGAACACGCCAAGTCTCTTTTGACTAACACCCCCAAACAGTGTATAATGGGGGCGATAAAAACGTTGAAAATGTGCTTTTATAAAGCAGTTTTTGGAGGTTTGAGAATGAAAAAATACATCAAAGCGGTTAGCGTTTTACTGTCGATACTGATGCTTTTTGCCTTTGCTTCAGGCTGCGCCGGGACAGGCTCTGACAACAAGAACACGCCAAAGCCCACCGAAGCCCCTGCGGACAACACCCCTGAGGCGGAGCCTACGGCCGAACCGGAGCCGGACCCCACTCCGGAGCCGAAATCGGGATTTGAGCTTCACTTTATTGACATCGGCACAGGCGACGGAATGCTTCTCATATGCGACGGAGAGGCGATGGTCATCGACTCCGGCAACGTAGGCCGCGGCGAGACAATGGTAAACTACGTTAAGAGCCAGGGCGTTGAGTCCCTGAAATACCTGATGGTGACCCATGGGCACGCGGATCACGTTGGCGGCATGCCGGAAATCATTGACGCGTTTCCCTTCGAGACCATGTTCATAAACGTGGACCAGCGCTGCGACGAGGAGCCCTGGCTGAATCTGCTTGGCATCATTGAGCAGAAGGGCATCACCCCTGTGAACCCTGCTGTTGGCGATGTCTATACCCTTGGCGGCGGTTCCTTCAAGATTCTCACGCCTCTCAAAGAGGACAAGAACAACCTCAACAACAACTCCATCGGGATCAAGTTCACCTACGGCACGAATACTTTCCTGCTCCTTGGCGACAGCCAGCAGGCCGTTGAGACCCAGCTCCTGAAAGAGGAGGGCGTTGACCTCAGGGCGGACGTGTTCAAGGCCGACCACCATGCAAGCAACGCCGGAAACGTCAGAAAGTTCCTGGAGGCTGTGGCTCCCACCTACATTTGTGTCCAGGTTGGCACCGAAAACAAGCTGGGTTATCCCGATAAAACAACGATTTCCCGCCTCGAAAAGAACTGCGAAGCGCTTTACAGAAACGATCTTCACGGAACGGTGGTTTTCTGCAGCGACGGCTCGTCGATTTCCGTCGTGACCGAAAAGACTCCTGAGGCAGCGGAATAACCTGCCGCCAATGCGACTCCCGTCGCACTCAATACATTATTAAAAAGGGCCCGCAATCAGGCCCTTTTTTCGATATTTACCGGAAATATTTTTTTCCTTTTGTTTTGGATCAAAAAAGGATAAACTGTCCATGAAGGTGTTTTATCGATGCTCTGTAGCAGTCGCTCATTCGATTGAACAGGATACAATTTTTAATAATCTTAAAAATGTTGACGATTGTATTACATTGTATTACAATAGCAATGTAATACAATGAAAGGAGCGTTTGCTGAAATGGCTACGGTTACAGCAAGGATTGAAGAAAACACTAAATCTCAGGCAGAGGAGATTGCCAACTCAATAGGGCTGAACTTAAGTTCCGTAATCAACGTGTTTTTAAACAGATTCGTTGCGGAAAGAGGTTTTCCCTTTGCAGTTTCCGACCCGAAAAGCATTCATATGTTTGACCGGAAAAATCTGTCTGAAAAGGTTTCAGAAGCCATCAAAGAAAGGAAGGACGTGCCTAAAGTTCCGGAGTCGTACTATGTTATTCCCGGAACGAAATAAGGTTTACTAAAGAATTCTTATGCCAAGACTTCTTGCAATAGCAGGCCCAAACGGTTCAGGAAAAAGTGTAATCACAGCAGGAATTGAACTTGTAGGAAAATATGTCAATGCTGACGACATAAAAAGACAGCTTGGTTGCTCAGACTTAGATGCTGCCAAAACTGCAGAAGCAACAAGAGAATATCTTTTGAAGAACAAAGAGGATTTTTCTTTTGAAACCGTTCTTTCTACTATGCGGAACATTGATCTGATGAGACGTGCGAAAGAATCCGGTTTCTATGTTGCATGTATTTACATCCTGACAAAGAGTCCGGATATTAATGTTGAAAGGGTTAAAAACAGAGCGAAAAACGGCGGACATGATGTGTCCGAAGAAAAAATAAGAACACGATATAATCGTTCAGTTCGCTTAATTCCAAGATTTTTGACTCTTTACGCAAACCGCAAAGAATTACTTTAAAAGAGTTCTTCATTTTCAAAGCACACAAGGTGTCTGACGACATTTACTTGCGGCTTGCTTTGCGCGAGCTCCCCGCTCGAAGTACCTTCGTACATCTTCGGGGTCGCGCACGCAAAAATAGTTCAAAAATCAAGGTTATTTGAAATATGTGATGAACTATATATCTACGACAATAGTGTCAACACTCCTGCGGGGTCTGGATATCTTTTGGTTGAATACAAAAAAGGGTTGCCGATTCTTTTTCCGAATAGCATTTGGAGCATCGAAATGATCTCAAGTTTAATTCGCGGAGAGTATGCAGACGAATATTTGAGTTAGACTTGCATGTGCAGATAAACCGGATAAGCGCCAAAGTTTTATTTCCTTTTGTTTTGAGCCGTGAAGGGATAAACTTCTAATGAGGGAGAAAAAGCTTCAAAAGATAGTGTAAAATTATGACGGAGATTTTTGGCAGTAAGGTTGATTGACGGCAAAAAAAGATATCCATAGAATCCGCCTTTATGATA
>CACZNV010000062.1 GCA_902782645.1 uncultured Ruminococcus sp.
AGTACCTTGTGAGAAAGTCGAAGGAGCTTACGGTCAGATGTTGTTTTGGAAATATGGACAAAAGGCGTAAAGAACCAAAACCGGCGCAAACGAAAAGGGGAAGCCGGCGTGCACACCGAGGTCTTCCCCTTCCCGTAAATAATCAATCATCAATCAAATATGTCATTCAGCCAATAATTTGATGGGATATAAACTCACCTATCAAACAATTAAGCCTATGAACATCCGCGTCAAAAGTCTTGCCGACAATTACCAATTGGACATCAGGCAATCGTTTTGGCGAGGTCGCGACAGATTAGCCGTTGAGTGTACCGTCCCAAGTGCTAACCGTTCGAGATTTTTTCTCTTCTTCGGCAAACCAGTGCTGAGTGATGCACTTGGCGTCTGTGTAGAAGTTCATGCCGTCCTTGCCGAGGGTGTGGAGGGCGCCGAAGAATGATTTCTTGTGGCCGGAGAACGGGAATACGCCAACCGGTACCGGGATGCCGACGTTGATGCCGACCATGCCGCCGTCCGTACGTTTTGCGAATTCACGTGCAAAGTAGCCGTTTTGAGTGTAGATGACTGAACCGTTTGCAAACGGGTTGTTGTTCATCTCTTTGAGACCTTCCTCGAAGTCGCGTACGCGCTTGATCGAGAGGACAGGCCCGAATATTTCGCGGGAGCCCACGTACATGTCGCCCGTTACGTAGTCGAGAATCGTGGGACCAAGGTAGAAGCCGTTTTCGAAGCCTTCAACCACCACGTTGCGTCCGTCAAGAACACATTTTGCACCGTCTTTGATACCGCTTTCGATGTCTGCGCAGATTTTCTGCTTGTGAGCGGCGCTGTAGACAGGTCCGAGCTTTGTGGTTTTGTCGTATGCGGGGCCGACTTTGATGCCCTTGGCGAGTTTGACGATCTCAGAAACGAGCTCATCGGCAATCTCTTCTTCAACCACCACGACAGGGAGGGCCATGCAGCGCTCGCCTGCGCAGCCGAATGAGGCGTTGATGATGCCTGCAGCTGTACGGCCGATGGGAGCATCTTTGAGAACGAGGGCGTGGTTCTTAGCTTCGCAGAGGGTCTGAACACGCTTGCCGTATTTGGAGGCCTTCTCGTAGATGGAGTGACCGACTTTGGTGGAGCCGACGAAGGATACGCCTTTGATGCGGTCGTCCGCAAGAAGAACGTCCGTAACGTCGCGGCCGCAGGTGATTATGTTGAGAACACCGTCGGGTAGACCGGCTTCGCGGTAGATGTCAGCGATCTTGAGGGCTGTCATCGGGGTAGAGCTTGAAGCTTTGATGACCATGGTGTTGCCGCAGGCGATGCACATTGGCGCCATCCAGCCCATCGGAATCATTGCCGGGAAGTTGAATGGAACTATGCCGAGGAACACGCCAACGGACTCGCGGATCATCTGTGTGTCGTAACCGTTGGAGGCGTTCATCATGGAATCGCCAAGCATAAGCGAGGGCATCGAAAGAGCGTGCTCTGTGGCTTCTTTTGCCTTGAGAACGTCGCCCTTAGCCTCTTCCCAGGCTTTTCCGTTTTCACGTGCCACGCTCATGGTGAGCTCGTCCATTCTCTCAACGAGAATTTCACGAACCTTGTAGAGCACCTGCATGCGTTTGAGAACGGGGGTGTCGCGCCATGCGGGAAAAGCCTTGTAGGCGGATGCCACAGCGGCGAGAGCCTCGTCCTGGGTGCACTTCGGAGCCTTGGCGATAATCTCACCCGTGCTGGGATTGTAAACGTCAGACCATTCCGTCGCTGCGGAAGGCACGTATTTGTTGTCAATAAATAAATTTAACTGTTCCATAATTGTCTATTAACTCCTTAAATGGCTTGTGTGAGAACACTTGTTTTAAAAGTGCCGGATCGATTTCTTTGAGGATTTCCTGGAAATCTTTATGGGAAGCTGCGCTCACTTCCTTGAGCTTCATGCGGCTTGCCTGCTGGCTTTCAGCCCTGTGAGGGGGGTAGCCGCGGCCCATGGGGTCTGCGAACAGTTTCTCGAAAATATAGGAAAGATTTATGTCGGCTGCCCATCCGAAGCCCTTGTTGAGAGCCAGGGAGACGCAGTTGCCGCCGTTGATCTGTGAGAACAGCCAGGCATCGAGGGAATCAAGAATGAGTCCGCAGTAGACCTGGGGGTACTGCATGGCGGAGATCATGAAGCCCTGACCCGTTCCGCAGCCGCCGATTACGAGATCGACAGCGCCTGAGTTGAGGGCAATGCCCGCCATAAGACCGGTGTGAATATATGTGAGCTCGGGCTCATTGCCGGCTCCGGTCATGCCCACGTTGAACACTTCCACCGGGAAGGGCTCAAGGGCCTTTATGACCTTTTCGTTTTTATCCTGGGATGAAACTTCGTTTATAACCGCAATTCTCATCTTTTTGCTCCTTTTCTTTGAATGGCGATCATTGCCTTCCGTGCGATTTCTTCGCCTGTGAGGCCGAAACGCTGTTGGAGATACTGCTGGGATCCCACTTCGCCGAAGGATTCGTCGACGCCAATGCGCTCAACCGGAACAGGGTATTTGCCTGCAATGAGTTCGCACACGGCGCTTCCGAGGCCGCCAACCATATTGTGGTTCTCCGCAGTGACGATTGCTCCGCACCTTGCCGCCGCCTCAAGCACCGCTTCTTCGTCAAGGGGCTTGATTGTGTGCATGTCGATGACTCCGGCGTCGATGCCCTGAGCCTTCAGAATGTCTCTTGCGCGGATAGCTTCGTAAACCATGATACCGCAGGCGATGATGCAGACATCTTTGCCGTCAAAAAGACGCATTGCTTTACCTACCTTAAATTCCGTGCCCGGCTTGTAAAGCTTAACAGTCTTGCGGCGTGAAGTTCTAAGATAGAACACGCCGTAGTTTTCGGCCATCGCATGGACAACTGATGCGTACATCGTGCTGTCGGCGGGCTCAACTATCGTCGCTTTCGGAATAAGCCTCATAAGGCCCAGATCCTCGAAGGGCATGTGGGTTCCGCCATTTGTTTGTGCAGTAACACCGGGGTCGGCTCCCACTATTTTAACATTTAAGTCCTGGTAAGCGCAAGAGATGAATATCTGATCGAAGACCCTTCTTGTGGCGAACACGCCAAAGGCATGAAAGAAGGGTATGAGCCCCGTCTCAGACATTCCTGCGGAGAGTCCGATGGCGTGAGCCTCCATGATTCCGCAGTTGATCGCCCGGTCAGGAAAAGCTTCGTAGAACCGTCCTGTGCCCACGGAGTGGCTGACGTCCGCGTCAAGAACGACCAGCTTTGGATTGCGATTAGCCTCTTCGATGAGGGCGTCGCAGTAAGCCTGTCTCATCTCCACATTGTCGATTTGAAAAGAATCAACCAAGTTGCTCATAAGCTTTCTGCAGCCTCCTCTCTATCTCTTCGACAGCGCGGTCCGCGTCCTCGTGTGAAACCGGCATATAGTGGTTGAACCCGTCAATCTCTGCGAAGCAGCAGCCGTGGCCCTTTTCCGTGTCGCATATGACAACGGTGGGCTTTTCGCCGTCTCCTGCGGTGAGGAGAGCGTTGTAAACGGCGGTCACATCGTGTCCGTCCACCCGTCGCACCTCAAAACCGAAGGCTTCCAGCTTTTTCCCCAGGTCCGCCTCGTCGCAGATGTCAGCTGTGTAGCCGTCAAGCTGCCTGCGGTTGTTGTCCACTATGGTTACAAGGTTCGTAATCTTCCTGTGGGCAATGAAAAGAAATGCCTCCCAGTTCTGCCCCTCCTGCAGCTCGCCGTCACCGACAATGGCGTACACCTTGCCGGGTATGCCCTGCATCTTTTTTCCCACTGCGACACCTGTCGCAAGGGACAGCCCCTGCCCCAGGGAACCTGTGCTGATGTCGATACCGACTGTTTTGAGCCTGTCGCAGTGGCTCGGAAGGTTTGTGCCTCCCTTGTTGAGAGTCAGAAGCTCCGACGGGTCGAAATAGCCTTTATAGGCAAGAGTGGAGTAGAGGGCAGGCCCGCAGTGCCCCTTGGAGAGTACCACGTAGTCGCGGTCTCTCATCTTGGGGTTTTTGGGGTCGATGTTCAGAATGTCCGTGTAGAGCACCGCAAGCATCTCGGCAAGCGACATACTGCCGCCAATGTGTCCCGAGCCCGCAGCCTCCATGGCACGGATTGCTCCCTTGCGTATCTCTGCCGCGGCGCGCATTGTGGCGCGGGCGTCAAACGGTTTCTTCTTTGATGGCATCTTCGTAAGCCTTTCTCTTTTCTTCCATGTAGCCCGGAATCGGAACGTCCCACCAGCCGAATGCTTCGCCGCCGGAGAACGGATGCTTTGAAGATACGTTCACATGGATGAGCGAAGGACCTTTCTGCTTGAGGGCGTCTTCAAGAGCAGCCTTGAAGGTTTCGTTGTCGTCTGCGCGGTAGGCGCTGATTCCGAAGCCGTCGGCGATAGCCTTGAAGTCGGGGCGGTATGCCTTGCCGTTTTGCTCAAAGTCGTTGCCGAACGTGTTCTCTTTTCCGAGAACGTCCACCTGGAGGTCCTTGATGGCCATCCAGCCCTGGTTGTCGGCAAGAATCGTGATGACGGGAATGTTGTACTGGGCCGCCGTGGAGAGCTCCTGCATTACCATCATGAAGTCGCCGTCGCCCAGGAAGGTGACAACCGGTTTGTCGGGAGCAGCCAGCTTAGCGCCGAGAGCGGCGGGAAGTGCCCAGCCCATTGTGGAGAAGCCTCCGGTGGTGAGGTTGCAGTAACGCTCGTCGTAGCAATACTCCTGGAAGAGCTGCGCCTGCGTGTTTCCGGAGGATGTGGAGATGATGGTGTCCTTGGGGAGAGTCTCCTTCATGACGCCGATCATCCGGGAGATAGTCATCTCTTCGGTCTTGGCGGTTTCCTTGGCGTTTACAAAGTCGAACCATGCCTTGCGGCGTTCCTTTATCTCGTCAAGATAAGCTTTATTTACCTTAAAATCGGGATCTTTTTCGAGCACGCGGTTAACGAATGCCTTCACGTCGGAGAGCACGCCAATGTCAGCCGCGTAGTTCTTGCCGATTTCGTGTCCGTCAAGGTCAACCTGGATGAGTTTGGTGTCCGGGAAGTTGAAAGCCACGCCCTTGCGGTAGGAACAGGTGGATTCGTCTGCGAAACGCGTGCCGAGAGCGAGGATAACGTCTGCGCTGCGGCTCATTTCAAGACCGATTTTTGTTCCCTTGCTTCCTGTGTGGAAGCAGTACTGGGGGTGAGTTTCTTTAACGGTGCCTTTTGCGGCAAGGGTGGTGATGATGGCCGCGCCCCATTTCTCCGCAAGCTTTTCGATCAGAGCGCCCGCTTTGGTTCTGAGAGCGCCGCCGCCAACGAAGATGAGAGGTCTCTTGGCGGTTTTCATGAGGGCAATGGCCTTGTTCACCGCGTTGTCATCCGCATGGGGAAGTTCCCACTCGGGCTGCTTTGTGAGAGGAATGTCCTTCTCGGTGCTGTTGGCTTGAACGTCCATCGGCAATGTGATTGCGCAGGGTCCCCGCCTTCCGGAGAGCATCTCTTTGAACGCATTGTTCATTGTTCTCGGAAGCTGGTCAACGGTTTCCGCACGCCAGCAGCGCTTAACCAGAGGCTCAAGGGCTCTCTGAATGTTGCTGTCGTGGTATCTCTCCACTTCCTGGAGCACGCCGACGCCGTACATGTTGGTGTGGGTGTCGCCGCAGAGGGCCAGGAAAGGCGTTGAGTCCACAAAAGCTGTGCCCAGACCGATGGAAAGGTTCAGGGTACCGGGGCCGATGGAGGCAAAGACTGCGAGGGGCTTGCCGGATATACGGTAGAAGCCGTCAGCCATTGCCGTGGCAGCCTGTTCGTGTTTTACCTGCAGATAACGGATTTTGCCGTCCGCATCGGCTTTGCGTATCGCGTCAAACAGTCCCAATACGCCGTGACCGGGGATACCGATAATATACGGAACCTCTTCCCGGATAAGTTTTTCAACTACTACTTCTCCGCCTGTTCTTTTCATGGGGTTTACCTCTTTACTTCAAAACCAGATAAGGATAGGTATCGTTAACTTCGATTTCAACCCTTCTTTTCTCTTCTATACTCTTGATACTCGCCAATACCATAGCGATGCTGTAAACATTGTCCTTGCAGTCGGTGCCCGGGGTGCGTCCCGTGTCGAGAGCGTCAAAGAGGTCTTCGAGAGCGCCGTCATGCTGGTCGCGTACCACGTCGGGTTTCTTGAAAACGCCTTCCTGGAACCACTTGCCGTTGAAGAGGTCGTTGGAGTGCTCGTAGTACTGGTATTTAACGTCGCCTTCGCCGTCCCAAACGAGGGAACCCTTCTCGCAGTCGATTCTCCAGACGTTGTCCCAGGATGTCCAGCATGCCTGAGCGCCGTTGTAGCCGCGGAAAAGGTAAGTTACGTCATTGTCAAATTCAAAAACAGCATCGCAGGCGGAGTCGCCGTCGTACATTGAATCCTTTGGACGGAAGCTGTGGTAAGTGACCGCCTTCGGTTTGCCGTCAACGAGGTAACGGGCCATGTCGAAGCTGTGGATGTTATTGTCCTGAAGCTGGGGGTATTTGAATGAGTTTCTGATGCTGCCCATGTCGGCGTTTACATAAATCTCACCGGAAAGAAGGGTGGGAGCGCCGAGAAGACCGGATTTGAGAAGCTCTCTGATTTTGCCTACTCTGTCGATAAAACGGCGGTTCTGCATTACGAAATACTTCTTGCCGGTTTCGTCAACGGTTTTGAGAATCTCATTGACCTGTTCCACCGTGAACGCCATTGGCTTCTCACCGAAAACATTGTATCCGGCCTTGAGAGCTTTGGTAACGATCTGGTGGTGAACGGTGACGAATGTGAGGTCGATGAGAAGATCGCCTTTCTCTTTTGCAAGAGCTTCGTCAAGGTCAGCGTAGATAGGGCAGGTGAGGCTGTACCTCTCACTGTATTTTTTCGCATTGTCGGGATTTTTGTCAACCAGTGCGATAATACGGCAGTCGTCACGCTTTGTGATGTGGTCAAGCCAACGGAATGCGATTGCGCCGCATCCAACCATGATAATGTTGTGTTTAATCATAATATCAATCCCCTCGTCTTTTTAGATTTGTATTTTGGATTCAAGCCGCCCCTTTGAGCGGTCGTCGATGGTTTCAAATGAAGTTATTTAAAATCTTACGCATTGCGGGTGCTGCCGGAGCGTGCTGTCCCTCCCACATAACATTGCGGTAGGTCCAGGACTCAAACTCAACGCTGGCGCATCCGTCGTAACCGATCTCCTTAAGCGCATTGAAGAACGCCTTGAAGTTTATGACGCCCTCGCCAATGACAGGGAAGGTGAACTTGCCCATCTCAGCAACGCCAACAGCGTCTTTGATGTGCACGTGGAAAATCTTATCCTTGCCCCAGCCCTTCACCAGCAGCTCGGGGTCGGTATTTCCGTAGAGCGCGTCGTGGGAAGGATCAAGGTTGACGCCAAGGTTCTTCGACGTGTATCTGCTCTGGAGATATTGATTGGTGTAAAAATCATGTACGAGCATTCCCCACACATTTTCAACGGCAAGCTTAACGCCAAAGCGCTCCGCCACGGGAATTATCTCATCAAAAGCCTCAAAAACCCACTGCCATGCCTGAGAAGCCGAAACGTGGCGGTTAATAACCACCGGATCGGGCATCCAGGGCACAGGACCCGTGAAAAGATTGGCGGTTTTGACGCCAAGGGCAGCTATCTTTTCAATATTGGTTTTGACTGTGTCAATCGATGCACGCCTTGCAGCGGGATCGAGCATCACGAAGTCGTGCTGGAGTAGTACCTCCGAAATCTCAAGACCGTTTTTCTCGACAGCCTTCAGAAGCTTTGCATTGTCTTCGGCGGTCTTGCCGGGAGCAAAAATGATGTCGTCAATAAGTTCCACACAGTCGTATCCGGACTCGCGGATAAAGGTACAGAGCTTATCGTAATCCCAGCCAAGCATTTCCCCGTTTGCTAAAAACCCTAATTTCATATTTTGTCTCCTTGTTGCTGTTGCTTATTATGCAACGCGTTTCTATTTGAAATTTTAGCACTTGAAAACGACCCTGTCAAGCGGTCTTTTTGATTTGTTTAAGGTATTTTTAATCCTTCCTAATGATATCTCACGGCAGAGGTCCGTGTCAATTAGAATCGGTTGTTTATTATCGCGTATGTTCGGATACTGCGACCTATTCAATAAGTTTATAAAAAATATCTCTATGCTAACAGTTGTAATTAAGCAGTAATCAGAACATCTTGAATCAAAAAGCATTATATGTTACAATGTTTCCAAGATGATAATATCTCACCAATGCATCTATTTACATCGGATTTAACAAAGATGTGTTTTGGCGGATAATTGGCGTATTTATGTTGTGCTTTGAAATATCATAGCGCAAGCGGTATTGGTTTAAAAGGAGATAATCAATATGAAAAAACACGTAATTTTAGCAACTTTGTGTCTGCTGGTCCTGCTTGTGACAGGATGTTCTTGCAGTGAGAACTACTACACTGTACTAGTCGGTGGCGATACTGTTACTGAATACATTAATGATGAATTGGTTGGGACTGAAAAGAATGTAATCTGCGCAGATGGGGCATTTAAATATAGCCATTCTTACAAATCGAATCAGAAGTACATGGAATATGACTACTACAAAAACGATAACGGATTAGAGATTGCTTTTACACCTGAAGGAGAACTCAGAAAAATTCACGGGAAAGATGAGAATACTCCAATTGCTGTCTATGGAAAACCCATCGATAAAGATGATTATATTACCTGGATGAAACAGCTTGTTGAGAGGTTCTTAAACTTTAATGTTGACGACTTTGAAATCTCGATTAGCACTTTGTTAGGATACAGAACGGAGAACAGCCTCGGCTTTGAAAGGGAAGATGATTTGATTACAGGGGACCTTCCGGAAGGGTGCTATGTAGATGAATACTATGTCCAATTTTATAAATACAGCGGCAAAATAATAACTGACTATGTAAGGGTGTGGACCAACTCTGAAGGGGATGTGATTGGCGTTGCAAGATTTGCATCAGATATTCCGGACGAAAAAATACCTGAAATTGATGAAGCAAAGCTGGAAAGGAGCATCGTGAAAGAAATGAAGAAGATTTATTCAGGTGTGAAAATCATAAAGTACGAGTTTGAAAGTTTTGATTTAGGTTTATACAACGATATGCCGGTTGTTAACTGCGGTATGGAAATTAGATTTATGAAACATGGAGATGAGTGGGGAGAGAAAATAATGTTTATAGTGCTCCTTGACGAATGATTATTCTAAGTGCTGGACGGGGCGGCCGAAAGACCGTCCCGTCTTTTCGAGGTGTGCCGGGCACCACGGCATCAATGCTTTGATCCTCAATTACGGAAACGGGAGCAGAACCCCGGATTCCATCTATTTGACGGAACTTGTTGTTATGTGCTATCATTTTTTCAACCTTTGAAAGGCAGGGCACGGAGATGGAAAAACAAGTGCAGACGATCAATTCATTGTCAAGGGGACTGATGATCCTCGACATAATACATGAACATGGTACCATTGGCGTCACGGAGCTGAGCAAGATGCTTGGCGTTAACAAGAGCAGCGCCTACAGACTGCTGAGAACCCTTGAGGAGAACGGGTATGTTGAGCAGGTTGCCGAGGGCGGGAAATATGCTCTCGGGCTCAAGATGCTGAAGTTCAGGGAGAGGGTTCTCGATTCCTACGAAATAAGGACTATTGCGCATCCTTACCTTGAGGAACTGACAAGGCTGACGGGAGAGGCGGCTGGTCTTTCCGTGCGGAAAAACGATGTGATTTATTTGATTGACTGCTGCAGCAGCCCGCAGTACCTTGGCGTCATACTTCAGATTGGCGACAGGGAAGAAGTCCACAGTACTGCCCACGGGAAAGCTATGTTTGCGGCCTTTGGCGAAGAGGAGCAGAAAAGGATGCTTCTGGAGGTGCCGAGGGAAAAGCACACGGCGCACACGATTGTTGACGCAGGGGAGCTGATAAAAGAGGCGGGCAGAAACAAAAAGCGCGGGTATGCGGTTGACGACGAGGAGACCACCCTGGGGATGAGGTGCGTTGCGGCGCCGATATTTGATTTCAGCGGTGAGGTCAAAGCGGCTATCGGAATTTCGGGCCCGACGGACAGGGTGACGAAGGAAAAAATCGAGGAGTACGCGGAGACGGTGTGCGGGATTGCCGCAAAAATTTCCAAACGTTTAGGATATTAAAATCATTTAGCTCAAAAATCTCGGTTTTTGAACTGTTTTTGCGTGCGACTCCGAATTGTCTAACCCGGCAGTTTCGGAGTTTTTTTCGCGCAAAGCAAGTTGCGTAAAGAGCCCAAAATCCCGGCTTAACGCCTGCTGAGCTTTCTGTATTCGCCGGCACTGATGCCTGTAATGTTTCTGAAGAGCCTGGAAAAGTAAAACTGGTCGTGGATGCCCACGGCGGATGCGATGTCGGCCACGGACTTGTCGGTGTGAAGGAGCAGCGACTGGGCACGGCTTATTCTGCAGTTGTTTATGTAGCGGGTTGGCGATTCGCCCATGAGTTTTCTGAAAAGAGGGTACATTGCGGAGCGGGAGCAGTGGAGGACGGCGCAGAGGTCCGCTTCCGAGATGCCCGACGGCAGGTTTTCCTCAATGTATGTTTGAAGCCTGATGGAGTCCTCCTTCTTTTTTTCGTTAGGACGGGCGTTCTCAAGAAGTATTTCCACCAATCGCGACAGGTAGGGCATTCTTGCCGCCAATGTTTCACGGGCCCGCGCTCTTTCGATCAGCTCCGAGATTTCGCCGTTGTGCGCGGGCGGCAGCATCAGCGGGAAGGAAAAGGCGTCGTCAAGTTTGTACTGGCCGTTCAGCTCCACGTCAAAAAATACCCAGTGGACGGTCATCCTGCCGTCGCTGCCTGGGAATTCGTTAATGTGCTGGGTGACATTGGCGGGTGCCACGAAGACGCAGCCCTCGGGAATGTCCACGGGGACGGAGCTCTCAAGGCCTATGCGGTAGTTGCCGTGAAGGCTCTGGACCACGGAGAGCACGGGGAGGGACTTGACGATGTTTATCTCCGGGTGGACGAACTCCGGACCGAAACCGCTGACGAAAACGTTTGATATGCAAATTGAACTAATGTCCATAAATCCGAGCCTCCCTGACGGGCCGTTTTGACTGCCGCCAAAGGGATTTTAGCCTTTTTTTATGGATTTTTCAACGCTTTCAGGCCCCTCGGGAGGGGGCTTGAAGAGGCGGCTGAGGACATTGGCGTGGACAAAAGTACAAATCTTTTGTACTATAATCAATTGCTAAGGACCGGAAATGGTGATACACTGAAGTCAAATACATTCAAATATATCCTGGGGAAAAGGGGGATAATACTCATGAAGACGTTTAGTAAGAGATTTGTACACTTTTTAGCCGCAGCAGTGGCGGTGCTTATGATTGCCGGAATGATCTGTCCGGTGAGAGAAGTTCGCGCTGCGGACAACTACGAATATGTTTTCCACTACTGGTCTTTTGACGGGGACGGAAAGGACGCCTCGGGAAGGCTGGACCTTTCGGCTGAAATGCCGGAGTTTGCAGCAGGAAAACACGGGCAGGCTCTTGACACGGAGACCGGCGATGCGATGAAATCCGGT
The DNA here is from genome assembly GCA_902782645.1 of uncultured Ruminococcus sp. Classification (GTDB taxonomy): domain Bacteria; phylum Bacillota; class Clostridia; order UBA1212; family UBA1212; genus UBA1212. The sequence goes on from CACZNV010000062.1 coordinate 11,600, forward strand.
AAAATTACCGAAAAGACCACTGCGGGATTTACCATTGGCGCCTGGTTTTATCTAGGCCGCGACGCTGCCGACTGGAATATAATCATGTCGAAGGGCAACACCGCAGATGCGCAGCATGACCGCTTCCAGATTCACATCGGCCACGCTTCCGAAGCTGAAGGCGGCGGTGAGCTCTTCACCTATTCCCCCGCCACAGCCGCCAAGTTCTCCAACGAGGGCGAGGGAAAAGTAATTAAATACGAGACCTGGAACCAGGTCACGGTCACATATGATCTGAACAAGGTGCGCATGTACGTCAACGGCGAGCTTTTCGGAGAGGAGGAGGTCTCCAATCCCCTCAGCGAGAGCCTCGGCAATAAAAACACCATTACCGTTGGAGCCCTCAACCACGACGGGCAGACATTCCGCTTCTGCGGACTGATTGACGACGCGTTTTACGCTAATTTTGCGCTTAAAGAGGATGCGGTGAAGGCGGCTTGCGACAGCCCCGACACACTGAAAGCTTATGCGGAAAACCCGGGAAGCATTGCCCCTGAAGATGTGCAGGTCAGCGACCCGACTCCCACTCCGGAGATTCCTTCGGTGCCCACTCCGGCGCCCGTTGAAGGAAGCGTTATCATGTTCTGGCCCTTTGAGGGCTCGACGGTGGATATTTCCCACAGGCAGGTTGAATCCGACACGGAGGAGATGATTGCCGGGTACTCGGAGGGAATCGTTGGGCAGGCGGTGGATGTGGACGCGGCGCTCATTGGCGAGGTGCTCACAAGCGACATTGACCTTTCGGAATTCACGATTTCGCTTTGGGTCAAGTGGGAAGACAACGGGCAGGGCGAGTACACGGTGCCCATAGCGATCTCCGGAAAAGAGACCGCCCACCATTTTGAGCTCTACTACAGATTTACCGAAAATACAGGCGGATTGTCGTTCTACAGCACCGGCAGCGGCTGGAACGTTGAGAAAATCGCCAATGCGGAAAGAGACGATTTCTGCCACATAGCAGCCGTCAACGGAAACGGCCGGTTCAAGCTCTTCCTGAACGGCGAGCTTGTCTACAGCGCAAACAGGACGGTATCTATGAGCGGGTTCGGCGACGCCGAGGACTACATATCCATTGGCGGACTCAACGACCGCACCCTCTCCTGCATCGGAAAATACGACGAGCTTCTTGTCGCCAATTACGCCATGAGCGATGAATTCATCGCAAAGCTCTATTCGGACCCTTCAGCGGCCCATGAGGACGTTGTGAAGCTTGTTGAGGCAAACTACCCCGAGGGTTACGAGCCTCCCACGCCTACTCCGGAGCCCACAGCGACGCCTGAACCCACGGCAACGCCTGAGACCACGGACGCGCCTGAAACCACCGAGCTTCCCGCAGAGGCCACAGCCACCCCGAAGCCTGACGCCGAGCCCACAGCTACACCGAAACCTGCGGGCAAAAAGGGATGCGGCGGAACCGTAACGGGTCTTTTCGCCGTTGCCGCGTCTGCCGCAGCAGTCTGCGCCGTTGCAAGAAATAACCGGAAAAAGGAAAAATAAACCAACCATATTAACGAAATAAACTATACCGACGGAGAGACGCTTAATGAGACGTAAATCTGGAAAAACAATCGCATTGTTATTGATAATATGTATAGCGGCAAGTGTTGCCGGCTTAGGTACATTGATTGCTTACGCCCGCAGCATGGCCGAGGCCGAGAGGCTCAGCTACATGAAAACAGACTCGCCAATGGACAAAGAGCCTGTCGTCATAACCGCTGAAAAAGGCGCCAATGAAGCCGCCGGCGCCGGTTCGTCCTGCGGATATCAGCAGCTGCTCGACGGCGACGACTGGCTTCTGTCCACGACAAAGGACGGCTCGTCAAAGGTTTACACGGTCAGCGTGCCCTCCAGCATAAGCGGGGCCCTTTCCAAGATTGGCGAGATTGAGGACCCGACTGTGGGCCGGAACGACGCAGCCGCAAAGGAACTGGGAAACAAGAACTGGTATTACAAGAAGGTGTTCAACTATTCCGGAAGCGGAAAGAATGTTTTCCTTTGCTTTGACGGTGTTGCCGACCGCATGGAGGTGACGCTGAACGGCGTGAACGTGGGATCCCACCAGGGCATGTTCGGCGGCCCCTACATTGACGTGTCCGATGTGATAAAGAAGGGCGAAAACACATTGACGGTGCGCCTGAAGCCCGTTATCAATTACACGCAGACGGTTGTTTTCAACTGTTCTTACGCCTGGCACTACGCGGATCTGCCGCCGATCGGCATCTGGAACTCCGTGAGGATCGAGGACCGCTCAAACCGGAACCTGGATCACCCCTTCATCACCACCGTCTCCCACGAGACAGGCACAGTGGATCTTTCTGTGGACATCACCGCCGCCTCCGATCAAAAGGTCTCGGGCACTCTCTACTGCACGATATCGCCAAAGAACTTCACCGGCGAGAGCTGCTCCTTCACTTACACACTCCCGGCAGCTTCGGAGACTGGGGACAGAAACATAAGGCTCCGTTTTGACATTCCCGACTTCAAGCTCTGGTGGCCCCGGGGCTACGGAGAGCAGAATCTCTACACCATGGAGACCCTGTTTGTGGGCAGCGACGGCAGCAGGTCCTACGACAGTTCCGATTTCGGCATCCGCACCCTTAAGCTGATTGCCACCGGCCGCAAAGAAGCCGCCAATATGTACAACCGCACCGCCGTATTCAACGGAAAAACCGTCTTTTTGAAAGGCGCCAACTGGTGCACCATCGACGCGGAGATGCATTTCACCCGCGATGACTACGACCGGATACTCTGCAGAGCCTACGACATGGGGCTCAACGTTTTCCGCTCCTGGGGCGGCGGCATGGTTGAAACGGAGGACTTCTATGATCTCTGCGACGAGTACGGCATCTGTGTTTATCAGGAGTGGCCCTGCTGCTGGGACAGCCAGAAGACGCAGCCTAAGGATGTGCTCTACGAGACAGTTATACTGAACACGAAGAGAATCAGGAACCGTGCCAGCCTTCTCGTTTACGGAGGAGGAAATGAGGGCGAGGCCACCGTTGACGACAAGATTATGAACGAGATCGGCACCCTCACGTACAAGTACGACGGCACCAGAGATTTTTGGCGTCAGGACGGCGGCGTGGGAGCCTACGGAATCGTTCACAACCACATCCACTGGGGCGGCGAGGACCCGGAAAACTACGCTGAAATATACTACAATTTCACCAGCAATCTCCACGAGTACGGCCTTGACGCCATGATGAACCTTGAGTCCGTCGCAAAATTTGCCACCGCTGAGGAGATGGCCCAGTGGCCCATTGATCAGGAAGGCACTATCGCATACCACACAGCTACCTTCAACGGAATGAAGGGCTGGACCCAGACTCCCTACGGGTATGACATTGACACCTTCATCCACTATGCCTCCCAGTTTGTGGAAGTGAACGACCTTGAGAGCCTTGTCACCGGCAGCCAGATAGCCCAGATGATGGCTGACTATTTTGCCGCCTTCAACTCAAGAATCAATTTCCCCAACCAGTCGATGGTCATGTTCTACAAGTTTAACGACGTGTACCCCGGAGCGTCCTGGAGCGTTGTGGACTACTACGGGGCACCCAAGATGGCCTACTGGTTTATGCAGGACGCCTATGCGCCTCTGACCGCGGGACTGAAGGCAGACAGGTACGACACGTACAACAAGTCGGATAAAACCATTAATTTCCCGGTTTATGTGCTTGACGATGCAGACGAGCTCTCCGGCTCAAGCTGGGAAGTGACTGTAAAGGCTTACAACAACTACCTGAAGCCTGTTAAGGAGGAGTCCTACAAAGGGGAGGGCTCCGTGAGCATGAATAAAAACCTGGGGTCCTTCGCCCTGACGGCGGAGCAGACCGATTCGGCGCCTCTTTTCCTTGTCACCACACTCTTCAAGGACGGCAGGCAGGTGGCCCGCAACTACATGTTCATGAACTCCGGCAAGGATTCCGGATGCCTCTATGCGATTCCCGCGGCGGATGTGACTTACACCGCAAACGGAAACACAGTAACAGTTAAGAACAACAGCGACATCCCTGCGGTGGCGGTGAACTTCGACGTGGGTTCAAACTCCGACACATTCAGGCCTGCCGACAACTTCTTCTGGCTCGAACCCGGCGAAACCTACACTTTCACCGTGAATGACGCCAATGCAATCAAAGGCCTCAAGGGCTTCAACCTGCTTGACAAAAACGCCGGCGGCAGCGCTCCTTCAGCGCCCCGGAACATCAAGGCGGTCTCAAACAGCTACGACACGATCACCCTGACCTGGGACAAGCCGAAGAATGCGGCAAACCTCAGGTACTACGAGCTTTACATTGGCGGCAAGCTTTCGGCCCTCATAAAGAGCAGCGCCACCTCCTACACCGTAGAGGACCTCAGCGAGATCACTGAGTACACCCTGGAACTTGTTGCGGTGGACGGCGGCATGAACTCTTCCGACAGGAGCAAGGCTATCAAATGCACCACAGCGGCAGACAACAATCCGCCCTTTGTGACTAAATTTACAATGACCGGCGACAACACCGCCACCGTGGTTTTCAACCGCAAGGTGGATCCGGAGTCCGCTTCGATCACGGACTATTACGTTCTGAACTTTGGCGCCAAGGTCATAAGCGCTGTTCCGGGAGCCGACGGCTACTCGGTGGATCTGACATTTGAGGGCGTTGACGGCAACCTGTCCGGCAGGACGATTACTGTCATTGGCGTCAAGGACACCTCCGCCAAGGGCAACCGGGCGGAGAGAAGCAGCTTCAAGCTGGACAACACCCTGGTGGGCTACTGGTCCTTCGACAGCAAGTCCAAGGTTTTGAAGGACGAATCGAACTACCACACCCTTGACGGCAAGGCGACGGACGCGAAATACGTTGACGGCGTCTCAGGCAGCGCCATCAAGCCCACAAAGACCAACATTATCCTGTCCGAGACCGACATCACCTTCAAAAAGACTGTGATTTCCTTCTGGTTCAAGGGCACCCCCGGCAGTTTCGACGGCTTCAAGGTCCTTATCGCAAAAGGCTCCAAGGTCACGGGCCACTTCGAAATATACGCCAACGGAGGGGAACTTAAGCTCTACTGCCCCGAGCTCTGCGACAGCTCCTTCGGCGTCAACCTAAACAAGTATGCCGGCAAGTGGACCCACTTTGCCTTCTCCTACAACGGAACCGAGCTTGTCTGCCGGATCAACGGCGAGAAGGCGGGCGGCGTCAAGATCAAGAACGACATTTCCGCAAGAAACATGGACCTGGTGCTGGGCTCCCTTCCCGGCGGCGAGTTCATGGTGGACGGCGAGTTTGACGACGTCATGCTGGTGCGCACCGCCAATGCAGAGGCCGTGGTTAAATCGATCTACGAGGGCACCTACCTTGGCGAGATCAAGTTCGAGAAGGCCCTCTACCGCACCAAACCCGAAACAGGCTTCAACATCAAGGTGCTCTTCGAGAATGTGGACAGCAACATGGCCCTCACCTGGGAGAGTTCCGACGAGACCGTTGCCACAGTCGACCAAAGCGGCAAGGTGACCGCCCTGAGCGAGGGCACAGCTCTCATCACCGTCTCCAGCTCCAGCGGCCGCTTCGTGGAGCGCTGCGTTGTAGAGGTTGGCGACTTCAAAGTGGACCCCGCCCAAACCGCCTCTTCAGGCCCTTCGCCGGTGCTTTTTATTGTCCTTGGCTGCGCCGCAGTCCTCATCGCTGCAGCCGTAATTGCGGCGGTTGTGCTGGCCAGAAAGCGCAAGGCAAAAAAGGACTGAGCAAGCTTTATGCAACACAAAAAAGCGAGCGCCGCGAGGCGCTCGTTTTGATTTGCGCTTGTCAAGTAATTTCCACGGTTGACAACCAAAAACGACAGTTTGGCAAGCGGTTGCCAAGTGGTTGCCAACCGCCCTGGCGGTTTTGTTTGCTCCTCTTACAGCGTTTTCCCCGGTAAAACAGCGACGCTGTCAGGCTCAACGTGGCAGGGCAGAAACAGTATCTGCACGCCGGCGGCCTTGGCGTCTTCCAGCGCCTCTCCGAACTCCGGATGGGTTCCGACGTTTGCTCTAACCTCCGTTATGCCGTCCATCTGAATCACGAAGGCGAGAACGGCGCGGTAACCCTCTGATTTTGCCTTGATTAGTTCCCTCAGATGCTTCACGCCCCGCTCCGTTGGCGCGTCAGGAAAATAGCCAATGCCATCCTCCTCCAGCGTGCAGCCCTTGACTTCCATCAAAAACCGCTCGGCCCCCCGCTCCATGTAAAAGTCCACGCGGGAGTTCCCGTAGGTGTGCTCCGGAACAATTCTGTCAAAGCCCTGAGCCGCCAGCCATTCATAAGCCACCTTGTTTGGCGCCTGGCTGTCGATGTTGAACAGTGTGCCGCTTGATTTGCGCACCGCCACAAGGTCGTATACGGTTTTGCGGAGGGGATTGCCGGGTGCAGTCAGCCATACCTCTGCCCCGGGGACAAGCAGTTCTTTGCAGCGCCCGGTGTTTTTTACGTGCACGGTGTGAAGGGCTCCGTTTACGTCAACGTGAGCGATAAAACGGTTCGGACGGTCGATGAAGATTGCTTTTGTTATGTTGCCGTAGATCATTTTGCTTAGCCGTTGTTTTGATTCCCGCACCGGAGTTTACAGATTGAAAGATTCTTTTATAAACTTGGCAACTTCTGAAGGTTCTTTGTCTGAGTTGTCGATTCGGAGGTAATTCTCAAAAGTGAATTCTCCTTCACGGCTGACGCACCGGTGTTTTTTATCATCGTTGATTAAGCGTTGATTTGATATTTCTATGTCTCTCTTGGAGGCTTTGTACTTCAGGCGGTTTTCGCTGACGTTTCTCTGCAGCCTGATTTCCTGAGGCGCAATCAGCTCTACGTAGTAGAATTCAGTGCCGTAAGGCGCAAATATGCTTTTGACATGCTCAAGGTATTCCCATTCCGATGGCATATCGAAATCCATCATCAAAGTGAAAATCATTCCGTAGGCATCGGAAGCCGCAAAATTAGTAAAGACTACATCCCGCAGCTCAAACACAGTCTTTCCGTCATATTTTCCAAATATTTCTATTACGGGTTCAATGGTCATATGGTTGTGAAAGAGCCTCAGCCCCGTAATCTTCATCAGTTCCTGACCCACAGTCATTTTTCCGACGGCGGCATCGCCAATAATAAAAACCAGTTTCATTTTTCACCTCCACAAACTCCGGATTGAACGGAGATTCTTTTCCGTCAGGCAGTTATTATCTGTCTTTTGCGACCAGTATGGCCCTGCAGGGGGAACCGTCTGCGCCTGCCAGGTTCAGCGGCGCCGCGTTCAAATAATAAACACCTTCCGGGACTTTTTCCAGGCGGATTCCTTCGAGCAGCACGACACCGGCTCCGAGAAGTATGAGGTGAACTTCCATCGGCGAGTCCTCGGGTCCGACGGTCTGGGATTCGTTGCCCAAAAGCAGTATGCTGTTTGCGGCAAAGACCTTGGCGGCTTCCGGGGAGACCACGGCGGCGCCCTTGATCAGGATTCTTTTGGCGGCTTCAGGGTCCGCATTTTGGGCTTTTTCGAGGATTGCCGATGCATCGCCTGCAGAGACGGGCCCATGATGCTCCGCCACGTAGGCCATCCCCACAAAGGATTCCAAGGCTATGGCGTCTATCGTTTTACCGTCCTTAAAAAAATGAAAAGGCGCATCCACGTGGGTGCCGTTGTGAGCGCACATGCTGAAAGCCGTCAGGTTACACAGGTCGCCTTTGTCGATGTTGGAAAGGGTCGTTTTTTCCGGCGCGGGGTCGCCGCTGTAAACCTTGCAGCTGAAAACCTCCTGCGAAATATCGTAAATCATCACGTTTTCTCCTCCTAAAACGGGTCTGCGCGGATTGTCTTTCTTCAGACCGCAATCTGTCAGGCAATCCTCTTCATAAAGAAGTACTCCGAATAGCCGTCCTCTGCATTGGCGTATTGGCCGACACATTTGTAGCCCATGGCTTCGTAGAAATCTTTTCCCTGCCAGTTAAATGTGTCCAGCCTTATAGTGTTGACGCCAAGCTCAAGAGCCCGCTTTTCCATCTCGCGGATCAACTGCGCTCCGATACCTTGCATTCTGTACTTTTCATCGACAAAGACAGTGGAAACATAAAGGATTTTGAATGTTGTAATGCAGGCGTCCAACCCGCCAATCAGCTTTCCGGCATCTTCCATTCCGATCCGGATCCTTCCGTCAACCTTGTAGGTAATGTAACTTTCATCATATTCCTCCAGCCTGCTTTCAATATCCTCAAGCTGTTCATCGTTCAAATCTATGATTTTCATAACTCCTCCGATAATCAGTTTTGTGAGCATGATTATACCAAAGAAACCGAATTACTTCCACTGAAACCGAAGTTTCTATTTACCATTTTTCAAAAAATATTGATTTTGGTAAACAGAAGCGCTACAATATACACTGCGAGGTGAATAATCATGAAGCTTATAGAAAGAAAACTATATCTTGAGAAGCTCATTGGTGTTGTCGGCACACCGGACATAAAAGTTATAACGGGCGTGAGGCGCAGCGGAAAATCCAAATTATTGGAGGCGTTCAAGGCATACTTAGAACAATCCGGGACCGGTTGCAACATTATCCACATAAACTTCAATCTTCCGGAATACGATCATCTTTTGACTTATAAGGCGCTTTATGACTATGTAAACTCGCTGTTTATTGCCGGCAAGGACAATTTCGTTTTAATTGACGAAGTACAGATGTGCAAAGACTTTGAAAAGGCAATCAACGGGCTGCACGCTTCAGAAAAATATGACATATATATCACCGGATCAAATGCTTTCTTACTGAGCTCTGATTTGGCGACACTGTTTACAGGAAGAGCGTTTGAAATTAATATTTTTCCGTTTTCTTTCGCGGAATATTCCGAGTATTATGAGTACCCGGATAAATATGAGGCTTTTGACCGTTACATGCTTGAAGGAGGCATGGCGGGCTCTTACTTGTATAGAGACCCGGAGGCAAAATACGTTTATATTGCCGATGTGTTCGATACGCTGATTGTGCGGGATATCCGCCAAAAGTACAGTATCCGGAATATGCCTCTTATGAGCCGTATCGTCGATTACTTGATGGACAACATCGCCAATCTTTCATCTGCAAGAAGCATTGCGAAAGCGATAACGGGTCAAGAGGATAAAGTCAATCATGTCACTGTCAATATGTACATACAGTACCTCTGCAATGCCTTTGCGTTTTACAGGATTCGCAGATACGACGTCAGAGGGAAAAAATATCTTTCGAGCAACGACAAGTATTACTTGAGCGACCACTCTTTCCGCTATGCAAAACTCGGAACAAAGAATATGGATCACGGCAGAATGCTGGAGAATATAGTTGCCATTGAGCTTCTGCGGCGGGGTTATGAGGTCTACGTCGGAGTCCTTTACGAGAAGGAAATTGACTTTGTTGCGATTAAGAGGAACGAAAAACTATATATCCAGGTTGCGGATGATATCAGTAATCCGGCGACATTTGAAAGGGAGGTCTCGCCTCTTTTAGAAATCAAGGACGCATATCCGAAGATGATCATTGCCAGAACCCGCCATGACGAATATCAATACGAGGGCGTCAGGATTATAGACGCTGCGGATTGGTTGAGATGAGATACCAGAGGTATAACAATTAGAGGTCAATAATGGATTTTTCACTTGTTAAACTATACGCTTTCAAGCTGTGCCATACGGTGTTTGGTATAATCCGATTTGAATTATTAGTATAGTACAAGTGCTGTTTTCATTTGAGGAGACAAATGGGATTACTTGCGAAACTGAAAGAGAAACACAAACGAAAAGTTGAAGAACGCAACCGGAAATGTGATGATTTGCTAACGCGTCTTACCGGTGCTTGTTCTGTGGCAAACAGTTATACGGAAGATCGAAAGACTTTTGTTGATACCGGACTTGCTGATAAGTGGCGTAAAGAGTATACCGTATTAAAACAGGAGATTGAGCCATATTCAATCAGATCCTTAAAAAAAGCGGCTAATTATCTATCTCTCATTCTTGCTGTTGATTCTTTCGAGAATTTTTACAACAATTTAGCTAAAATATTGATTCGCCATAATGAGATAGTTGCCGCCGCAAAACTTAACGAGGGATATGCATTGATTGGCGATGTTGAGGGCAGAAAACTTGACAGACAGCAGATGCTTGCAATTCTAAAGGAAACCCGCAATCATTTGATTATTGCAGGCGCAGGAACCGGGAAAACGACAACTGTTGTTGGCAAGATTAAATATCTTCTCAAATCGGGAAAATGCAAACCCGAGGACATACTGGTTCTTTCATTTACAAACGCTTCTGCTTCTGAAATGAGTGAAAGAATTGCCAAGGAAACAGGGTGCAAAATTGCCGCTTCAACATTCCATAAACTTGGCTTAAACATTATAACCAAGGCAAATGGCGTTAAACCTAAAATAACGCACATATCTCTTGGCGGCTTCATTCGCAAAAAGCTGGAAGAACTGATGAACGACCCGGAATACGTTCGAAAGCTCAGCACATATCTCCTCTATAACCGGGTCCAATCAAAGTCTGAATTTGAGTTTAAAACTGAAGCAGAGTACAGAGAGTATTTGCAACTTAACCCTCCCGTGACCATAAGAAATGAGTCCGTGAAGAGTTACGGCGAAATGGACATTGCGAATTTTCTTCTTCAAAACAGCGTGGAGTACATGTATGAGGCAGCTTATAAGGTCGACACGAGAACAACTGAGTACGGACAGTATTACCCTGACTTTTACCTGCCTGACTACGGAATATACATTGAATACTTCGGCATTGACAAAAACGGCAATGTTCCAAAGTGGTTCGCTAATAAGAACGGGGTTCCTGCATCTCTGGCTTACCGCCAATCGATGGAATGGAAACGTGCGTTGCATAAGCAAAACGGAACCGTTCTTTTAGAGTGTTATGCATACGAAAAATTAGAGGGAAATCTTCTCGCTAATTTAGAGAAAAAGCTGGCCGGAAGCGGAGTGAAGATGACGCCAATGTCTCCGCAGGAATTGTGGTCGGCGGTTTCTGAGGACGGCAAAAGTGTTCTCGACGGTATCATTGAACTATTTGAAACAGTTATTAATCTTGTCAAAAGCAACAATTTGACTATTCAAAAGTTCAGAGACATTGCATTGGCGGCACCCGGCGCAAGCCGTCATCTGCAGTTTATAGAACTGTTGGAACCTTTGTTCGATTCATATGAACAAGAACTCAAAAAAACAGGTGAGATAGACTTCAATGATATGATTAACGAGGCAACAGACCTGATTAAAAGCGGTAAGGTAGTAAATCCGTTTACACAGGTGATAGTTGATGAATACCAGGATATTTCTAAAGCCAGGTTCTCCCTCTTGGCGGCATTGCGCGCTTCGCGGGATTATGACTTGTTCTGCGTTGGCGATGACTGGCAAAGCATTTACAGGTTTGCAGGCAGCGATATCAACTATATACTGGAGTTTGAAAAGTATTGGGGACCGACAGCTGTAAGCAAAATAGAGACCACATATCGTTTTACACCTTCATTGATTGAGATAAGCGGTTCTTTTATCACCCGGAATCCTCATCAAATCCGAAAGGAAATACGCGGGATGTCAAACGACAAGCGTTTTTCCCTTGGAGAAATATCCGGGTATAACGACAAATATGCCGTTGAATTCATGACGTACAAGTTAGAAGACCTGCCAAAAAACAAAACCGTATTCTTTATCGGGCGTTATTCGTTTGACGTAGAACTTTTGAAAGACAGCGGGTATTTTGACTGTCAGTACAACAATGTCAGCGGCTTTACTGACGTAAAATACAAAAAACGCCCGGACTTGAAGATGTGTTTCATGACCGCCCACATGTCCAAAGGGCTGCAGGCAGATTATGTATTTATTATCAACAACAAGAAGACAAGGCTGGGATTTCCAAGCAGAATTCAGGACGATCCTATTCTCGATCTTCTGCTTGAGAACAGTGAGGACTATCCTTTTGCAGAAGAACGCCGTCTGTATTATGTTGCACTTACAAGAGCAAAAACAAAAGCCTTTTTCCTCACAGAAAAGGATAAAGAATCTGTTTTTGCGCAGGAATTGCATTCTAAGTATGAACAACAGCTGAAGAGGGAGCGGTTTGAATGTCCCCTCTGCGGTGGACGTCTCATACGGAAAAAGGGTGCTTACGGCGAGTTTTATGGTTGTGAGAATTACAGGACAACAGGCTGCAAGTATACACGCAGCGTTAGAGCAAAGACAGAATCTGCAGAGACTGTTTGACATTATTCCTTCTGAGATAGCCATAAAACAAAGCCGGCAGAGCTGCGGAAAAGCGGGTCTGCCGGCTTTGCTGTTGTGTCGTCATGGCCTTGGCGTGTCAGTCAAGGATAACCTCTGCGAGGCTGAAGGAGCCTGAGAACTTGATTGAAAGGGCGGTGGCGCCGGTGACGTCAAGGGCTGTGTGGGCCGCAGGACTCACGGTTTCAGAGGTGCCGTCGCTCTTGGTGAGGGTCAGTTTGACGCTGCCGGGGTCGATGAAGAACAGCTCGACGGTAGAGGCGGAGGTGAGGTCCACGGTGAGGAACCTGCCCATGAGGGCGGCGCTGCGGGAGTCCAGGGCGGTGAAGAGATTTCGGTCGAAAAGGATGCCGAAATCTATGCTCTTGCTGCCTTCGAAGGTGAAGCCTGCCGGGAGGGCGGAGGCGTAGGTGACCTCCAGCTCGGAGATGATGACCCAGTTGGTTTGGGCGGCGGTGCAGCGGGCGCGGATGTACCTTGCCGTGAAGGAGGCGTCGGTTTCGACGGTACGGCCGGAGAGGTCGCAGAGCTTGGCGTAGGTCTTGCCGTCGGTGGAGTATTCCAGGACGCCCTTTCGGATGTAGTCGTCGGTGTGGCCGGTGGCTCCCATGGTGAGCTTGACGCCTGAAACGGAGGCGGTGCGGCCCAGGTCGTAGGTGAAATAGCTGCCGGAGGAGGGGGCGCCTGCGGACCAGAAGAAGGTTGAGGCGTTGCCGTCAATGGCGTTCTCGGGCACGTATTCGCTGTAGGTTTGAAGGTCTGTGGAGACCCCTGCCTCCCCAGTTGCCGCGCCGGAGTTTTCACCGAAAATTGCGTTAATTTCTGCCTTGGCGTTTTCCAGGAAGGGCAGGAGTACGTCGTCGCTGACGATGGCCTTGGAGGCGGCTGCCTTCTTGTACGCTGCGGCGGAGGCGAGAGCGTGGGTTATTTTTGCCTCCCTGTCTTCCGCGGTGCGGTATTCGATGTATTCAAGCGCCGCATCCACAAGGTTTTGCGCCTTTGTGAGCCAGGGCTTTATTTCCGGACCCAGTTTTGAGCCTGCCTTCTCGCCAAGGGCAGCAAGGTCGGCCTTGGCCTTTTCCAGTTTCAGTTTGAGGGGTGCCGCCGCTTCATCCCCCTCCTCAAACGCCGCAATCTCATCCTTTAAGAGCAGGGTGGATTTCTGGCCGTTCATGGTGGAGGCGCGGCAGAGGTCCGCAAGAATAATGAGGCCGTCCGCGCAGTCCGGCAGGAGCTTCTTGGCGGCTGCTGCGAGGGACTCCTCCTTCCCGTAGCCCTCCGGATTCCATAGGAAGTCCGAAATCGTGAGCAGAGGGAGCATGGAAGCGTAGCCCTGGTTCATGGGGTTGGAGACGAGGCCGTTGATGGCGTTGGAAACGGTCTTGCCGAGACCTTCGCAGGGTCCCATAAACAGGTTGTTGGCCAGAACGTCGTTCACCGGGTAGTTCCACCATATGAACATGGGCCGCCCGTAAAGATTGGTTGCCTTTTTGAGGTTGCTTTCGGTGATATTGGCGGTGATGACGCCGGGACCTGTCCACATGACTTTGATGTCGTCCTGAACGAGGGGGGCAATGTCCTTGGTGTATTTCGTGATCATGGCGTCGCAGTACTCCGTGGTGATGGCCACAAGGTCGGAGCAGCCGTCGTGAGTTTTCACGAATTTATTCTGGAAATCGTTCAAAAGCTTTGCGTGTCCCGCGGCGTCGAGAGTGGTGATATCGTCAAGGAGAATCGAGAAGTCCCTGACGCCAAGGTCATACATCGAGCTGCACTTTTCCATAAGCTGTGCAAGGTCCGCATCGTACCTATTGCCGAGGTCGATGTCGATGCCCGGCGAGATTGCGTAGATAAAGCGCACATTGTTTTCGGTCGCGCACTCGATGAGCTCTTTCATCTTCTCAAGCTCTTCACCGGTGTAAAGGGAGCGCCATTCGGCCCTGTGCTTCGGGTCGTCCTTAGGCGCGTAAATGTAGGCGTTCATCTTGTACTTGCCCATGAATCTGAACAGGTCAAGCCGGAACTCGTGGGTCCAGGCGGTGCCGTAGAAGCCTTCAATGACACCCCTGAGAGGCACCGAGGGCTTGTCGGAAATGTTGGCCTTCGCAATTCTGCCGCCCTTGGTAATCTGGGCAAGGGTCGAAACCGCAGTGTAGACGCCTCTTGCACCGGATGCGGTGACGCCAACGGATTCCTTCGAGGTCACAAGCCTGTACTCCTCCTCGCCAAGAGACGTGTCTATCGTAATCGTAACCGGGAGCCCGCCGTCCCCGACATTGTAGCCGAAATGACGGAAAATATCGCCAAAACTGCTGTCGGAAAGGGTGAGGGTTGACGCATTGGCGTATTCGGATTCGTCCTCCGAGAGGGTAATCTCAAGGGGCTTCGGATAGACCGAAATTTCGTAATTCTCATCATATATGTCCGGAGTTTCGGTGGGCATAGGTGTTTCTCCTTTGGGCTTGTTCGGATTATCCTGACCGTTTTTGACGCAGGAAGGCAGCGCGGTCATCGCGCACAGAACAATTATTATCAAAACGGTAAAAAGTCGTCTCATTATCGTCACCTCAGCGGTATTATGCCCTAAAAACAGGCAGTTTGTCAAGAAAATCGCCAATGCCTCCCCCGTTTTTTCCCCTCCGCAGGCCCGGCGAAGACGAGTCTTTAATAGTGGTAAAAGGCGTCCCGAACGAGAATTCGCTTGAAATCCCGGCGCAACTCGTTTATCATGTTATATATCATTTTTGTCATTACCCGGACGTGATGAGGCGTTTTTGCCCCGAATCCGGTGATTACAGAAATCTTCACGGAGGTAAGATTTATGAAAAAAATACTCGCAATTTTGACAGTGATTGCGCTCATGGCAACCTTCTGTCTCAGCGCATTTGCAAAAACAAACCTTGACAGTATGACAATCAACACAGATCAGTGGCCGAGCAACTCCGCAGAGGCAGGCAAGCTCAAGGTCAGAATTAATCCCGGCGACAAGCTCTACATTCTCGGCTGGTGCTACTCACTTGACGCACAGCTTGAGAGAATCGTCTGGTACGTTGACGGCGGCGACGAGCAGGCGTGTGCTGACGTTTACCGCGACAGACCCGACGTTGCAGGCGTTTTCGGCCTTGACGAGGAAGTGGGAATCCACGCAGGTTACGGCTACAACGACCAGATGATGGAGATGCTCGGCGTTGAAAATCTCACAACGGGCGAATATGAAATCGAAATCGCTGCTATCTTCACAGACGGAACCGAAGAGACCGTGAAGGAATTCACCCTTTCCGTTGGCGACGGCACACCGGTAGTAGTCGGAAAGAACAACTACCCGAAGACTTTGAATGTTGAGCTCTACGCAGAGCTGACAACCGACGGCGTTGAGGTTGAGGAACTGGATGACGGATCCCTCGCCTGCGTCACGGATGAGGACACTGACCCATGGATATCCATCCCGCTCGATTTAATCGACGCATCCATCTACTCATCGTTTACGGTTAAGTACACGATTGACGGTGTTATGCACGGAAACAACATCTACCTCAGAGACGATGAAGTCTGCACCGGATATTCTCCTAACGTAGGAACATGGACACAGCCTTTCATGGACGGTTTTGAGGAGAAGACATACGAAATCTCAACATCCTTCCCGCTCTTTGAAGAAGCTACACTCACAGGTATCCGCTTCCCCGGCGCAGCTCCGGGCGGCACGCTTACCATCCACTCGATCACTTTCCACAACCCGAACGGCGTTGAGCTCCGCAGCTTTGATGCAGACCTTGGCGACGCTCTCTCCTTTGACCAGATCTTCGTTAACGACACAAGTGCCGCTGATGGCAACGCAGCTGTTATCGAGAAGAAGAAGGGCATCGACGGAACAAATGGCGACGTCAACACCATTGGCTTCTACGGCTGGTACGGAAACGCCAATTCCGAGACTGAAGCTATCGGCTACAGCATCGACGGCGCAGCCACTGTTTACGGCGACTACTTCATCGAAACAGAAGATGCAGTAACAGGACTCAATGCAAACAACCGCAGATTCAAGGTCACTGTTGACGTGTCCGGTCTCCAGGGCGACGGCCACACCATCTGGATCTGGGCTAAGCTCGCAAACGGCGACGAGGTTAAACTCGACAGATTCGACAACCGCGGAGAAGAGGGCGAGAAGGACAGAGAGATCTACGTTGTTTACAACGCTCCCGCTGCTCCTACCGAGGCTCCCGCAACCGCAACTCCCGAAGCTGCCACAGCAGAGCCTGAGACTACAGCAGAGCCTGAGACTACAGCAGAGCCCGCTGCTACAGAGAAACCCGCATCTGAAACCACTTCCAAGAAGAAGGGCTGCGGCGGCGTTATCGGCGGCGGAATCGCTCTTTGCGCAGCAGCTGCATGCATTCTTGTTCTCAAGAAGAAGCACTGATAACCAAAAAACAACAGGCTGAACCCGATCGGTTTAAGCCATAACTGAAATCTGCCCCGCGCGTTCTTCCGGTTTACGGCAAGGCGCACGGGGCAGGTGTTTTTTCGGGAAAAGACTATTGTGTGAGGCTTAGAGCCATGTCTTTTCCAAAGGGTTACAGTTCCTGCAAACCGTTTTTTATGTCCTCAAAGGAGGTATCTTTCGGAATGATAACACATTATCGCAATTTGTTTTTCGGCCAAAACCTACAAAATCGCAATTTGTTAGGCAAATAACGTGCTTTTAATCCTCAATAAGCAACCGTTGCGACGCATTGGCGGTAAGCGTGCATGTCCGTAGAAAAGAAGACAGAAGATGATATACTTGAGGCAGAAAACGCCCTGAAACGCCAATTCTTTAAAAAAGTAGAAAAAGGACCTTTGGAAGTGGTATAATTACCTGTAGTCTGCCTTGGCGTGAATAGACACATGAGGCCGGCGGCATTAAAATGCTCAATTCAGAGAGGAATAATCTTATGATTAAAATTGGTATACTGGGGTACGGAAATCTCGGCAGGGGCGTTGAGTGCGCCATTGGCGATAACAGCGATATGGAGCTGGCGGCGGTTTTCACGAGAAGACCTCCGGAGACGGTCAAAATTCTCACCGCCGGTGTGCCGGTTGTGAGCACAAACGACCTTGAAAAGTGGCAGGGAAAGATCGACGTGCTGGTCATCTGCGGCGGAAGCGCGACGGACATGCCCGAGCAGACGCCTGCGTGCGCGAGGCTTTTTAACGTTGTCGACAGCTTTGACACCCACAAAAAGATACCTCAGCACTTTGAGAACGTTGATAAGGCTGCGAAAGAGACGGGACACGTTGCCCTCATTTCCGCGGGCTGGGATCCCGGAATGTTCTCCGTCAGCAGACTGTACTCAAGCTGCATCCTCCCCGACGGAAAGAACTACACCTTCTGGGGAAAGGGCGTCAGCCAGGGTCACTCGGACGCAATAAGAAGAATCAAAGGCGTGAAAGACGCCAGACAGTACACAATTCCTGTGCCGGAGGCCCTTGAGAAGGTGCGCTCGGGTCAGCAGCCGGAGCTTTCCGCAAGAGAGATGCACACCAGAGAGTGCTTCGTGGTGGCTGAAGAGGGCGCGGATCTCGCGAGAATCGAAAACGAGATCAAGACAATGCCCAACTACTTCGCGGACTACGACACCACGGTTCATTTTATCTCCATGGAGGAGCTGAAGCGGGACCACGCGGGCATTCCCCACGGCGGATTTGTCATCAGGACAGGCACTACCGGCAAGAATAAAGAGAACGTGCACGTCATCGAATACAGGCTGCAGCTTGACTCGAACCCCGAGTTCACGGCTTCGGCAATAATGGCTTTCTGCCGCGCGGTGGACAGGCTGTCGAAAGAAGGCGCAACGGGCTGCAAGACCGTGTTTGACATTGCCCCCGCTTACCTCTCGCCTCTTTCCGGTGAAGAACTCAGAAGGACAATGCTTTGAAGAAAGCTGTTTTGGATAAAAAGGAAACCGCCAATGACATTGGCGGCAGGGAAAAGGTGCCTATGCCCCGTCGTTTTGCGTTGAGACTTTCGCATACGCAGATAATCGCTCTCGGGTTTTTCATGCTGATTATCACCGGAGCGCTTCTGCTTTCGCTGCCTTTCGCCTCTGCGGACGGCAGGCCTGTGAGTTTCTTCGACGCGCTTTTCACCTCCACATCCGCCTCCTGCGTGACCGGACTCATTGTGTTTGACACC
>CACZNV010000063.1 GCA_902782645.1 uncultured Ruminococcus sp.
ACGAAAGCACGGAGACCTCCGGACCTGTAAGGAATTCTTCGATGACTATCACGTTGCCGCTGTTTCCGAATTTCCTGTCAAGCATTATCTCCCTGACGGCGTTTTCGGCCTCCTCCCGGGTTTCGGCGATTATAACGCCTTTTCCCAGGGCAAGTCCGTCCGCCTTGATGACAATGGGTATGTCGCAGGTTTTTACGTATTCCAGGGCGTCCTTGGCGTCGTTGAATATCTCATAGGCTGCCGTGGGGATGCCGTACTTTTTCATCAAGTCTTTCGAAAAAGCCTTGCTCCCTTCGATTATGGCGGCGTTCTTTTTGGGTCCGAAGCAGGATATGCCCCGGGCCTCCAGCTCGTCAACGCAGCCCAGCACCAGCGGATCGTCCGGAGTCACCACAGCGTAATCGATTTTGTTTTCCTTGGCGAATTCCGCAATCTTTTTGATATCCTTTGCGCCGATGTCCACGCACTCCGCGTCAGCAGCTATACCGCCGTTGCCCGGGAGCGCATAGATCTTTTCGACGTTTTTGTTTTCCTTAAGCTTCTTGATTATAGCGTGCTCACGTCCGCCGCTTCCTACAACCAATAGTTTCATCATGTCCTCCGATCAATGATGGAAAAGTCTCATGCCTGTGAATGCCATTGCGATGTCGTACTTGTTGCAGCACTCAATCACAAGGTCGTCCCGGATGGATCCGCCGGGCTCGGCAATGTAGCTCACACCGCTTCTCTTGGCCCGTTCGATGTTGTCCGGGAAGGGGAAGAAAGCGTCCGATCCCAGGGAGACACCGCCAAGGGTTGCAAGGTATGCTGCCTGCTCCTCCCTGGTGAAAGGCTCCGGTCTCTCGGTGAAATACTGCTGCCAGATGCCCTCTGCGCAAACGTCCTCTTCGTTCTTGTTGATGTAGCCGTCAATGACATTGTCGCGCTCAGCCCTTCCCAGTTCCTCTTTGAAAGGAAGGTTCAGCACCTTGTCGCTCTGCCTGAGCTGCCAGGTGTCAGCCTTGGTTCCTGCGAGTCTTGTGCAGTGGATTCTCGACTGCTGGCCTGCGCCGACGCCAATGGCCTGTCCGTCAACAGCGTAGCAAACTGAGTTTGACTGGGTGTATTTCAGAGTGATGAGTGAAATGATAAGATCCCTGACGGCGCTCTCGGGGAGGTTCTTGTTGTTTGTGACAACGTTTGCGAGCAGTTCCCTGTTGATTTCAAAGTTGTTTCTGCCCTGCTCGAAGGTGATGCCGAAAACCTGCTTGCGCTCCGTTACCTCCGGAACGTAGTTGGGATCGATTTTGACGATGTTGTAGTTGCCCTTTCGCTTGGTTTTGAGGATTTCCAGGGCCTCATCGGTGAATCCGGGGGCGATTATACCGTCCGAAACTTCTCTTTTAATGATTGTGGCGGTGGTCACGTCGCAGACGTCCGAAAGAGCAATCCAGTCGCCAAAGGAGGACATTCTGTCGGTGCCTCTTGCCCTTGCATATGCGCAGGCGAGGGGTGAATCGTCAAGGCCCTCGATATCGTCAACGAAGCAGGCCTTTTTGAGCTTGTCGCTGAGTTTGTTTCCCACAGCGGCGCTGGTGGGGCTGACGTGCTTGAAAGAGGTTGCCGCGGGCATTCCCAGGGCCTCTTTTACTTCTTTGACGAGCTGCCAGCTGTTGAAAGCGTCAAGAAAATTGATATATCCGGGGCGTCCGGAAAGTATCTCAACCGGGAGATCGGCTCCGTTGGTCATAAAAATTCTTGAAGGTTTCTGGTTCGGGTTGCAACCGTATTTCAGTTCAAATTCTTTCATTTTCAGCAGCTCCTCTTTCAAATATTTTTGTTGATGATCTTTTCGGTGATCTTCTTTGTTTTCAAGTCGGTGTAGCGGACGTAGAGGGAAATCTTATTGGCGGCATCGAGATTGTCCCAGATGTCCTTGGCGAATTCGTCTATGTCGTCCGGTATGCTGACACGCTCCGGCTCCCCTTGGAATGTGGGGATGGGGTTGCCGTCGGTGACGTATGTGTGGATGAAGTGGCCGAGACCTGCCTTGGCGGGGTATGAGAAAGTGTATCTTGCACAGTCGGAGCCCTCTGCGTCAATGCTCTTCAAAATGCTCATTTCGTAGCGGAAAGAGTTCTTTTCGAAAAGAGTGATGCTGCTGATGCGGGGTGTGAAGTTGGGGCTGTCGGGCTCGAAGCAGCGGCTTTCAAGGGCCTCAGAGAAGTTTTTGCCCTCCTTCAGTCCGTCGGCAATTGTATCCGTCTGGTTGCCGTTTGTGACAATGAGAGCGTTGTTCTGCTCCCGCACGGCGGCGTAGATGATGAGGCTCGGGTCCTCAACCTTGGACTCGTCAAAAGGCTCGGTGAAAAGCACATCGCCCTTCTTTGCGAATACCCTGTTCCTGCTGTTGGCGCTTCTGCCCATGATGAAGTAAGCGGATACCGCATTTTTCCCGTCCGCGGTCATACCCGTGACTATTCCTCTTCCGACATAAGGGTTGCCGGAAATCGTATTGCCAATGGTTTTTGTCTCGTAAATGTTCATCTCTGCTCCTTTTCGATTATCTGTGCTGAAACTTTTTCCGCGGACATAGGTAAAATAATCCATTCCGCCTTCCGCATTACTCTCTCCTGCAGGACCTCGGGGGTATCGCCCTCCTCGATCTCCACAGCTTTTTGCATTATTATTTCGCCGCCGTCGGGTATCTCGTTTACGAAATGCACCGTGGCGCCGGTAACCTTGACGCCTTTCTTCAGGGCCGCCTCGTGGACTTTCAATCCGTAGAAGCCCTCTCCGCAGAAGGAAGGGATGAGCGAGGGGTGCACGTTTATGATTCTGCGTTCATACCTCTTTGTGAAGTTCTCACTGAGGATGCTCATGAATCCTGCAAGGATAATGAGATCGATTTTGTTCTCCTCAAGAATCGAAATCATCTTCTGCTCTGCGCCTTCCCTGCCGTATTCTTTTTTGGTGACCACCCGGCATGGTATGCCTGCCTTTTCAGCCCTCGTAAGAGCGTATGCCTCCGGGTTGTTGGAGATGACAAGAACTATCTTTCCGTTCTTCAATATTCCGGAGGTCTCGGCGTCTATCAGAGCCTGAAGATTTGTTCCGCCGCCGGACACAAGCACCGCAATGTTTGCAACTCTTTTCATACCTTTTTACCCTTTTAAAAAGCCTGCAGGTCCCTTATACTCGCCAATATGCCGTTCAGCGAATCGTAATCTTGTCCTTCGACTCGATTATCGTTCCGATGACGTAAGCGTCCTCGCCGTTTTTCTTGAGTATCTTAAGAGCATTCTCGGCCTCGTCCTTAGGAACAACTATGCTCATTCCCACGCCCATGTTGAAGGTGTTGAACATGTCGCGCTCGCTGATATTGCCTTTTTTGGCGAGGAGATCGAATATCGGCAGCACTTTTACCGCGCTTTTTTCGATGAGGGCTCCCAGTCCGTCGGGAATGCTTCTCGGAATGTTCTCGTAGAATCCGCCGCCGGTTATGTGGGAAATGCCCTTGATGTTGACCTCTTCCTTGAGGGCAAGAACGGGCTTAACATAGATTTTTGTGGGTGCGAGAAGGACCTCGCCAAGGGATTTGCCCGAAAGCTCTGCAACAGGCGCCTTGATATCAATATTTTCCACATCAAGCACCTTTCTCACCAGGGAGAAACCGTTTGAGTGAACGCCGCTGGATGGAAGCGCGATAATCACATCTCCGGGCGCCATCTTTTTATTGTCGATAATCTTTTCCTTGTCCACAACACCTACGGCAAATCCGGCAAGGTCATACTCGTCCACCGGATAAAAGCCCGGCATCTCAGCGGTCTCGCCGCCGATGAGAGCGGCTCCTGACTGAACGCAGCCCTCGCAAACGCCCTTCACGATATCGGCAATCTTTTCCGGATAATTCTTTCCGCAGGCGATATAGTCAAGGAAGAAAAGGGGTTTTGCGCCGCAGCAGATTATGTCGTTTACGCACATTGCCACGCAGTCGATGCCCACCGTGTCGTGCTTGTCCATGAGAAAAGCGATTTTCAGCTTGGTTCCCACACCGTCGGTGCCGCTGACCAAAACAGGCCTCTTCATGCCTTCCGTATCCAGTTCAAAGAGACCGCCAAAGCCTCCCACATCGCCAACCACGCCGGATGTGATTGTCCTTGCGATGTGCTGCTTCATAAGTTCCACCGCTTTGTATCCCGCAGTGATATCAACTCCCGCCGCAGCGTAAATGTCAGATCTTGATTCAGAATTCATATTTATTCCTTTCCGTTCCAGCAGTATGTGCAGAGCTCGTCCTCGTCAATGCCTATCGCCTCGACGACGCCGCTTAAAGTCTGAAACTCAAGCGATTTGAAGTGCAGTTTTTCGCAGATTGCTTCACGCATCTTCTTGCCGCGCTCGGTGGAGCCGTCGGCATATTCATCGATATGTTTAAGTCCCTCCTCGCCCTCAAGTGCAACGATGGTGGTCCTGGTGATGAGCTCCATGTCGCTGGTGGAACGTGAGAAGTTGAGGAATTTACAGCCGAACATGATCGGCGGGCAGGCGGATCGCATGTGAACCTCATTGGCGCCGTTGCTGTAGAGAAAGTCAACCGTTTCTTTAAGCTGTGTACCTCTTACGATGGAGTCGTCCACAAACAGAAGGTTCTTGCCGTGTATCAGTTCCCTGACGGGGATCTGTTTCATCTTGGCGATGGTGTTTCTGTCGCCCTGGTCGGAGGGCATGAAGCTTCTCAGCCAGGTCTGGGTGTATTTGATAAAAGGTCTGGCGAAGGGCTTGCCGCTTCCGTTGGCGTATCCGATGGCGTGAGGAGTGCCTGAATCCGGAACACCGCTTATGTAGTCCACGTTCTCCGGCAAGGTGCCACTCTTCATGTCGTTCTCAGCCATTATTCTGCCGTTCTCGTTGCGCATGATTTCCACGTTTCTGCCCTCGTAGCAGGAGGTGGGGTAGCCGTAGTAGGACCAGAGGAAAGCGCATATCCTTTTCTTTTTCTTGGCGGGTGAAAGAACGGTGACGCCGTCGGCGCTGATTCTTACAATCTCGCCGGGGCCAAGTTCCTTGTAATCGTCGTAGCCCAGCTTCAGGTACGCGAAGGACTCGAAGGAGACGCAATAGCCGTCGTCTTTCCTGCCCACAAGAATCGGGATTCTTCCGTATTTGTCTCTTGCGGCGATGAGCTTTCCGTCCTCGGTGACAATCAGGATTGAAAGAGTTCCCTTGACTTCATCCTGGGCAAAGCTTATGCCGTCGAGGAAATTGTCCCTTTGGTTGATAAGCGCTGCCACCAGCTCCGTGGAGTTTATGGCTCCGCCGGTCATGGCGCCAAGCTGACCCTTGGTGTAGTTGAAATACTTTTTGATCAGCTCATCTTTGTTGTTTATTATACCGATGATGCAGATTGCGAAAGTGCCGATGGACGAACGGAAAAGAAGCGGCTGGGGATCCGAGTCGCTTATAATACCGATTGCGGCTTTTCCCGCCATCTCGTTAAAAATATTCTCAAATTTGGTGCGGAAAGGCGTGTTTTTAATACTGTGAATAACACGTTGGAAACCCAGTTCGGAATTGAGGGCAGCCATTCCGCCCTGCTTTGTTCCGAGGTGAGAATGGTAGTCTGTTCCGAAGAACACATCTGATATCACGTCATTTTTTCCGACTGCGCCAAAAAAACCACCCATATCTATTTACCTTTCTTGTCGTTGTCAAGCCTGTCCGGCTTTGTTGAATCGCTCGCTAATAAGTCTGTCCTTCTCCAGTACTTTTTCGGAATCAGCCCGTCTTTTGTCGGCAAGCTTCTTCGCCAGTTCCCGGTCTTCAAGGGCCAGAATTTCAAGAGAAAGGAGCGCAGCATTTGCGCTCCCGTTTATAGCTACAGTAGCTACCGGTATTCCGGTGGGCATCATCACGGTGGAGAGAAGTGCATCGATACCCTCCAGTGCTCCCGATTTACAGGGGATGCCTATGACGGGGAGTATCGTATTGGCGGCAATTGCGCCGGCAAGGTGTGCAGCCATTCCTGCGGCTGCAATTATCACTCCGAAGCCATTGTCCGAAGCGTTTACCGCAAAAGCCTTTGCCTCTTCAGGGGTTCTGTGGGCTGAAAAAACATGTACTTCGTAGGGTGCATCGAATTCGTCAAGCAGCGCCGTTGCTTTTTCAATGATCGGAAGATCGCTGTCGCTTCCGATTATAATGCCAATCTTTTTCATATTGCGTCCTTTCAGGAAAAAATACAGGGCAGTACCCCCGCCGTTTTAATCGGTGAGGTCTGCCCAGACGGTCGACATTTTTGTGTTCCTTGCTTCCATGTGGTTAAATCCACCTTTCCGTCAGTCACAAGGGTATCCTTACCCGTGTATTTTACCAAAACGCCTCAAGGGTGTCAACGAATGAATGCGCCCTTTCAGTCGTTTTTCAACTTGTTTTCAACATACTGTCAATCACCCGTTTTTATATCCTTCCGAACCCGCCGGAAGCAGGCTTTTTCCGCCCCCTTATGTGTTTGACACAAAATCCCACGGGTGGTAAAATCCTAAAAAAATAAAGGACGGGCATTTTTGTGGTCGCTGCGGATTTTAACTGGGAAAGGCTTGCCGAAAAGCAGAAAGAAATAGTTGCAAAAGGTTTCTCCTCCGGAAACGCGCTCATATGCGGCAGTTCCGAAGGCATATTTTTTGAAAACTACGAAGGCACAAAAAGCGCCGACCCCAAGGACCCTGTGACCCGGGACACCGTGTTTCACCTCTATTCCATGACGAAGCTGCTTACCGTAGTATCTGCAATTCAGCTTTTCGAAAAAGGCCTTTTTGATTTCGATGCACCCTTATACAAGTTCATTCCCGAATTTAAAAACGCAGCCGTTTACGAAGACGCCAAGGTCCGCCCGGCAAAGCGTGACATAACCTTGCGCATGCTTCTTTCCATGACCTCCGGGCTCTCCTATTTTCTTTCCGACGGAAGCGGCGAGGCAGAAAAGCTTGCCGGCAGGTGGCGCCTCGACATTGCAAACGGCCGCCCCTGGAACACCGTGAAATTCGCAGGAGAAATCGCCAAGGTCCCCCTCTCCTTCGAGCCGGGCACCGGATACCTGTACGGTCTGTCCCACGACGTGCTTGGCGCGGTAATCGAGATCATCTCGGGTATGACTCTCGACAAATATTTTGAAGAACATATCACAAAACCTCTGGGCATGAAGGACACATGTTTCTTCCAAAAAATGCCTGATGAGCTTAAACGCCGCCTTGCATCAAACACGGCTTTTTCAAACGGCCGGTATGAAAACATACCTCTTCCGCCCCGGCCCGTGCCAATCCCTCTTTTTGAGGGCACAGAAGATCCCGGCGTCTTCTCCGGAGGCTCCGGTCTTGTGGGCACCGCGATGGATTACGCTCTGCTCCTTTCCGAGATGCTTAAGCCCGAAAAAGGTATCCTTAAGCCTGAAACATTGGCGATGATGACAGAGCCCGCACTTGACGGAGCGCAGAGAGCCTGCTACAACGACCCCTGCGGCGACCCTTCCATATCCGGTCCGGAACACACTTTCGGCCTTGGCGTCAGGGTCCAGGACAGGGAAGCGGCAACCGGCTCTGCGGGCGAATGGGGCTGGTCCGGAGCCCTGGGGACCTGGTTCTTCGTGTCGCCGAAGGATGGTATATATTTTGTTTACATGCACCAGCACTCGCCTGCAATGCACGATGCGTTCATAGCGGGGCTGAGAAATGAGTTTTACGATATTTTACGTAAAGGAAGGTAAATAATGATTGAGAGAATAAAGACGGAGCCGGCAAGGATCGGCCTTTTCGGCGTGGGCCACGCAGTCTATTGGGGCCAGTTTGAAGGACTCCTTGACAAGCTTCTTTCCTATCACGGGGAGCTGAAGGAGATCATTGGCGGTTTCGGTGTGAAAGTTTTTGACTACGGGATGGTGGATTCAAACAAACGAGCCTTTGAGGTGTCCCGGGAGGCAAAGCGTGACGGAGTTGACGTCATCTTCTGCAACATGCTGACCTATGCCACCTCCTCGGTGTTCGCCCCCGTGATTCAGGAAGCGGATGTACCCGTGGTTCTGATCGCTCTGCAGCCCAAGAGCCGCCTTGACTACAGCACCGCCAATACAAGGGAGCAGCTCGAGAACGACTGCATCTGCTCGGTGCCCGAGTTTACAGGGGTTGCCGTCAGGATGGGCAAAAAGATTTCGGACGTTATCATCGGAAAGCTCAGGGGCGATTTTAAGGCTCAGGAGGAGATACGGGAGTGGTGCGACATCGCCAATGTCCTCCACAGTCTCCGGGGCGCCCGCTTCGGTCTCATGGGTCACGTTCTCGAATCCATGTACGACATGCACGCCGACCCCACAGCCGTAGCCGCAGCCTTCGGTGTCCACGTGCCGCTGATTGAGATTGACGACATAATGGATGTTTGGAGCACCGTCACGGAGGACGAGACCGCCGGGATGGAGCGGAAAATATTGGCGATTTTCGACACGCCTGATCCGGTTTCCGACCCCCTCACCGAAAAGCTCACCGCAAAGGATCTCAAAAAAGCCGCAAGAGCCGCAGTGGCCCTGGAAAAATTTGTGGCAAAATACGATCTTTCCGGCCTTGCGTACTACTACAACGGCCTTGACGGCTCCCCTCAGAGAGACCTGGTGAGCTCCTTCATTGCCGGCAATTCGATACTTAACGCCAAGGGCATTCCCATGTGCGGCGAGTTTGACATCAAGACCCTCATTGCCATGTTCATAATGGACAGGCTGGGCATGGGCGGCAGCTTTGCGGAGTTCCACCCCTTCGACTTTGACGAGGACTTCATTTTTGTGGGTCACGACGGGCCTCACCACATTGCCGTGGCTGAAGGCAAACCCGTATTAAGAAGCCTCAAAAAGTTCCACGGCAAGCCCGGTTCGGGAGCCTCCGTCGAGTTCAAGCTTAAGGAAGGCCCCATCACCATCCTCGGCATCACCCAGACAAGGACGGGCTTCAAATTAGTTGTGGGCGAAGGGGAGTCAAAGCACGGCCCCATACCGCCAACGGGAAACACCAACACAAGAGGCTTCTTCCCGCCAAACACAAAGGATTTTGTGAAGCGCTGGGTCATGGAAGGCCCCACCCACCACTACGCTCTGGGCATCGGCCACAGGGCCTCAACCGTCAAAAAGATTGCCGACGCCCTCGGTATCGAATGCGCGGTCGTGAAATAAGCCAAGGCATCATTTAAGTTTTTTTAGTGCAAAGCCGGCCGGCAGTTTTCTGCCGGCCGGCTGCCGTCTAACGAGACCTGATTCATTATTCGATTACAGTTGCCACAAGCATCGTAAAAGGATACATTGTTATCCCGGATCCAGGCATTTCATATTCGGGCTGGACCTCTGTTACCAGCAATAAATCTCCCTTTGTGGACCAGGTTATATACTTCTCACCCTCGGTATAAGAGTATTTGTATTTGCTTCCGTATAAATCGTCGACTTTAATAGCGACAGAGTTTTCCACCTCTTTTGTGTCAAACTCAATATACTTTTTGTCTTTTGACAATCCCAAATCCGCAATGTTGAACCCTACCACAGTTCCGTCATTTCCAACTGCAACTACTGCATAGTCCATAGTCGGCAGACCGCCTAAATGTTTTACGTACTTAAATCTGTACCTGATGTATCCTTCCGATTTTGTATCTTCGGAAACTGATACAACATAGTCTTCGACATTTGCATGCCTTGAAAAAAAGCCGTTTGCAATTTCTTGAGCTGCTTCAATTGTGATCGGTTCATAATTGTAGTCAGACATATCCAAGAAAACAAAACATTTGTTATACCCACACAGTTCATCCGTGCCGGTCTTAAAGCAAAAACGATTTAGTTCTTCATCGTAGTATTCGTCGACATAGCTTGGTGAACAAATACCTTCGAACTGAGACTTCGAATATGACAGATCATATTCTCTTCCTTCATAGCAGATGTGTTTTGTCTCTGCAATATTTTGTTCAGCAGGCTTTTCCCAGAAAATCGCTCCGTTGCTGCCTGAACTGCCGGTTTCTGTGTCAATTGAATAACTGGTGTACCGTGATTCGGGCAGAACCTGAGTTTTATGTTCGTCCGGTTTAATATGTCCCTTGCAGCAGGAAGCAGCAAGAACACAAATAACGAAGGTAAGCAATAAGACTGATATTTTTTTCATTTTTAACATCCCTTTCTTTATCAATTTGCCTGTGCACATATTGTAAACGGTATCTTTTCGTTCTTGAAGTGTGCGATAGCGCTGAAAACATACATGGGTTGCGCAACCTGAATATCACCGAAGCTCTGTGAATAATAACAAATATCCACATCTTCAATTGTTATTCGGTCAGGTGCATCGTCTGTATCCAGCCCGTACATCACTGATATTTCGCCCTTTCTGATTGAGTTCAGGACCTGTCTTACACTTATGAGCTTTGCCGGTTCCGATTCTATGAAATAAGGCATATTATACATCATGTAAACGGCTTCTCCGTTGCCGTTAAACTTAACATAAGCACGGGGTTCTCCGTGCAATTCGACACCGTCAAGCATAAAACATACGGTAACAGTGTATCCGATTGTCTTTGTCTCGTTTTCTGCGGGATTGATAACAGATGATTCGCCAACAGAGCATTCCTTAGAAAATGTTTTTTCCGTCAACCCGTATTGTTTTAATACCTCTTTTATCAACTCAACACAGTCTGC
Source organism: uncultured Ruminococcus sp. (assembly GCA_902782645.1). Taxonomy (GTDB): domain Bacteria; phylum Bacillota; class Clostridia; order UBA1212; family UBA1212; genus UBA1212. The sequence continues at coordinate 10,685 of CACZNV010000063.1, forward strand.
CTCACTCACCTTGGTTTCAAAGTAAGTTTCTTTAATGCCGGTTGAATACGATATTTTCCCATCCGAATCTATTGACAGTATTCTTCTAACGTCTTCTGTTTCATCATGGTAGCATAACCCACTATCATCTCGCATAAAAATCTGCGATTCATCAAACCCGAATTTTTCGGCGATTTGTTCATAATTCTCCACCTTGGATGAAACATAAATAAACCACTTCTTATCCGGCAGTTTTTTGTTCAGCACATTCGATTTACATTGTATTCTTATATCCGAAAGCGTCCAGCAAGGTCCCAAAAGGTCGCCGAACATTATAGTGTACGGTGATTCGGATTTTTCGATCTTATCGCATGCCGCAGGAATAATGATTATTAAAACCACAAGCAATGCCGTCAATAACCTTTTTGTTTTCATAGTTCTTCTCCTTTGTATTTTCACCAATAACGTAATATCGGATTATTTGCGCAGAACGCATTTCTGACTTTTTCCGAATACTCGCAAAAAACGTTCTTAACAAACTGATATCATTTCAAAGCGGATGATCATACAACCTCCTTTCATATAATACTACTTTCCGGGTGCAATGTCACGGTAAAAAATGTCATTTATTAAATACTTTTAAGCTTTGTTCTCCGTCAGTTTTTGCAGGGCTGACAGGTCCTTTGCCTGCCGCCAATGCATTTTCTGCCCCTATTTCTGCAACTTACCTTCCGATTTCTACCACTTACCTCCGGGTAATTGACAAGCGTTGAAAAGTACTTTACAATCATCTTGCAAACGGGAAGTGACCTGTTGAAGCAACGAAGAACGGAGGAGGTTAAACGCGGTGGAAGACGCAACCGGAAAAGGGACAACAAACAGAATAAGAATCGAAGTTGACCCCGAAGGGCCCGAGGAAGTTATCATCCGCTGCAAGAAACTTACCCCCGAGATTCTGAGGATTCAGGAGCTGCTGGAAACGGGCAGTGCGGATCCGAGTGTTCGGAAGCTTTCACTGGTCATTGGCGAGGAGGAATACCTGGTGGACATCCGAAAAATACTGTTTTTCGAGAGTTCCGAAGGACACGTCGCCGCCCACACTGACAAGCGCATCTACTACACGGACATGAAGCTCTATGAGCTCGAGAGCATCCTGCCCCACAACTTTATGCGGGTATCGAAGATGTGCATTCTGAACCTTGAAGCAGTGAGCTTTATGAAGCGGGAAATCACCGGGCCTTGCCGGGTGGGTTTTTCGACCTCTCCGAAACAGGTGTTCATATCAAGAATGTACTACAAACCCTTCCGCGAAAAATTAGAAGAAATGAGGATGATTCTGAAATGAAAAAGAACAATGCGATAATCTTCGGAATACTTATACTTTTAGCCGCTGTAGGACTTCTGTTCTACGCTTTCAACCCCGGACTCGCGGTTTTCACAATTCCGGTGTGGAAATGGCTTCTTGCCGCCGCCCTTCTCTACTGGCTTATCAAGAAAGTCGTCTTCGGTAAAAACCTCGCCAA
>CACZNV010000064.1 GCA_902782645.1 uncultured Ruminococcus sp.
ATTTCTGTTTTGATGTAGCGCCGTATACCTGACCGGTACGTACGGTGCAATGGGAGGGAGGGACCGAAATCCCTCTCTACCCTATTATTAATAAACGGGTTTAAAGCTTCAGAAAGCCTTATTCAGTATGTCTGCGCAGTCGGAGAGGAATGTGTTCATTCTTTCCGCATCAAGGGGCCTGTGGGCAAGGAGAGCAAGGTCATAGATCTGCCTTGCCAGCAGGACAGCTTCATCGCTGAAGGCAGCTTCAGAAGCTGCAGCTGTTTCTCCGGAGGATGTTTCGGAGGCTTCTGAAGCTGCGGGCGCAGCCTCAGCCCCGTCAACCAGCGTGAGAAGTTTTGAGACAACAGGGTTGTTGATGTTTAAGACGAGGGTGAGATTGTCGGAGGGTTTTGTCTCCGTGCCCAGTCTCTTCATCATGCTCTGCATACGCCTTGCCTGCTCGGTGAGAATGAGTATTCCGGGGAGGGCGGAGTCGACAGCTTTTGCTTCGACTGTGAGTTGGTCATTGGCGGATGCCTTTTTGAAGCAGTCTGTGAGCTTGGCGGCGGTCGCCTTGGCGGTTTCCTCGTCGGCACCGTCTTTTGAATTGCACACTGAGGATGCCACTTCGGAGTCAACTCTTGCGAACTTGAGGTCGCCCCGGGATGTGAACTCGATGTACTGCATGAAGCTGTCGTCAATGAGCGTGTTCATTATCACGACAGGCACTTCTTTTGCGTTGAGAAGTTTGATGTAGAAGTTCTGGACATCGGCGTCCTCGGTGTAGAAAATCGTCTTGCCGTCGGTCTTCTCCTTGGTTTTTTCAATGTATTCAGAAGATGTGAGATACTCGCCGTCCGTGGTCTTGTAGACGATGATGTCTTTGATCTTCTCGTAGAGCTTTTCGTCCGTCAGACAGCCGTATTTAACGAATGCGTGGATGTCGTCCCAGTACTTGCAGTAGTTGTCCCGCTCTTCGTTGAAGAGCCCTGTGAGCTTGTCGGTGACCTTCTTTGTGATGTGGGAGGAAATCTTGGCGACATAGCCGTCGTTCTGCAGGAAACTCCTTGACACGTTGAGGGGCAGGTCGGGGCAGTCAATGACGCCTTTTAAGAGCATCAGAAACTCCGGAAGCACCTCTTTGATGTTATCGGCAACGAAAACCTGGTTGTAGTAAACCTTGATCTGTCCGTCAAAACGCTCGTAGCGGTCCTTGAGCTTAGGAAAATAAAGGATGCCCTTAAGGTTGAAAGGATAATCCACGTTAAGGTGTATCCAGAAAAGCGGGTCCTGAAAGTCTTTAAAGGTCTTTTTGTAGAACTCCTTGTACTCCTCGTCCGTGATATCTCTTGCGGCCTTGAGCCAGAGCGGGTGGGTGTCATTGATGGGCTTGATTTCATTGGCGTCTTTTTCCTGCTCGCCGTCCTCATCCTCGCCGGAAACCTCATCCACCACCTTTTGGTCAGCCGCTTCTGCCTTCTTCAGGTCCTCCGCGCTCTCTACGTAAATCTCGTAGGGGAAGAATGAGAAGTACTTCTCAATGACCTCCCTGAGCTTTGAAATCTCAAGAAACTCCGCAGAATCCTCTGCGATGTGCATGGTGATGTAAGTTCCCCGCTCGTCAAGTTCGGACTCGGTGATACTGTAGTTCATTCCGTCCTCGGACTCCCAGTGCACGGCCTTCTCGCCGGCAATGAATGACTTGGTGTCAATCTCAACCTTTGTGGAAACCATAAACGAGGAGTAAAAGCCAAGTCCGAAGTGCCCGATGATCTGCTCCTCGTCCGCCTTGCCTTTGTACTTCTCTATAAAATCCTTGGCGCCCGAAAAAGCAATCTGGTTGATGTACTTCCCGACTTCCTCCTCGGTCATACCGATACCGTTGTCGGAAACCGTGATCGTGCCGTGCTCCTTGTCGACCACGACCGTGATCTTCCACTCAGGCGAATCCTCAATCTCCGCCTCGCCAATGTTATCAAGCTTCCTCAGCTTGCTTATGGCATCCCCTGCGTTTGAAATGATCTCTCGAATGAAGATGTCCTTTTCGGAGTAAAGCCATTTTTTAATAATCGGGAAAATATTCTCGGTGTTTATTGACACAGAGCCGTTATTTTCGTTCATAAAATCCCTCTTTTCCTAATGTTAATCGATGGCTCCGGTCCCGGCAAGCCTCCCTGCCGCCAATGCCAAAGCCGTCTTTCTTCGTCGAGACATTATACACTATTTCCCGCCTTTTTTCACCGCCTTTTCCCCGTTTAAGATTGTTTTATTGTTATGCAAGGCCGTATTATTAGACTTCAGGAATAGTGGTATTTTTAGACACATAAAAAAGAACCTCAAACAAGGAGTTGAGGTTCTGCTTTAATTCATATAAAGCTACAAGCTACCCTTTAAATACACCGATAGCTTTTTTTGTTCCGTAGTAGAACCAATTACCTGAATAATACATTTCCCAACCGCGTTCTGAAAGCCTATCTTCGAGATATGGTTTTTCTCCAGTATAATGAAGCTTTGCAACAGACGGATCGTTGCAGTATTCAGCATAGAGGTATTCATCTCCTTTATCGGCTACAAACTTGGTGTAGCTTGAAAGATAGTCAACCTCATATCCGGCTTTTTTCATCTTCTCAAATCCAGCTGCTGCATCTTTAGGCAAGCCGCCTTTAGGACCGCAAGATATTAGCCCGAGGCAGAGTAAAGAAACAAGCATGAGGCATACGACAATAGATACTTTTCTTTTCATTTTTTGTTCTCCTTTCATTTTTATTTTCCTTTGTCTGTGGTAAATACATTGTATGTTTTTTGAAAGAAGCTGTCAATTCATTAAACTCGTATCGTATCGTTTACACATTATGCAAAATGCATATGCAAAATGCATATTGGAGCCTCAAAAAAACACTTGCGCATTTTTTTATTTGTGATATACTTGCCTTTGCCGTTCGGAAGACTCCCGTCTTCCCCACGACAAAACAAACATTTTAGCGGAATTGTGTAAAGGTAGCACAGCGGACTCTGACTCCGTATGTGAGGGTTCGAATCCTTCTTCCGCTGCCACCGCAACGAGGGACATCCCAAATGGATGTCCCTTGTTGCGGTTATTATGGGCGAGGAAGAAGGATTCGAACCCGAGAGGGTCGAGGCGTTAAACAAATCATCCGGTGGATGATTTGTAGCCGAGATCGTTTGAGAAAAAGGGGCCCCCGAAAGTGCTTGCACTTTTGGGGAAGAGGAGCCGCAGCGGAGCGATTGAAGTCTTCCAACAAAGGAGAAAAATCGAAACCGTTGGAAGACGAGATAGTGAAGCTTACGGCGACGACGAGCAGCGCGACCGCCAGCGAAGCGCAGTGGTCGGCGAATCCTTCTTCCGCTACGAGGTGATCCGGGGCCCCGCAAAATCGTCAGATATATTAAATATGGGGTCCCCGTAAAATCGTTAGATTTTGCGGGGAAGAGGAGCCACAGCGACGCAAAC
>CACZNV010000065.1 GCA_902782645.1 uncultured Ruminococcus sp.
CTCGTCAATTCTGTTCAGGAACTCAGGTCTGAAGACCTTCTTCAGGGCATTCTCCGCCGCGGTCTGTGCATCGCCAATGGAATCATTGGCGCCAAATCCCAGCGACACGCCGTTTTGCTTTCCGTAAGCGTTTGTGGTGAGGATAATCACCGTATTCTCAAAGTTCACCACTCTGCCCTGGCTGTCCGTGAGTCTTCCGTCGTCCAGAATCTGGAGGAGCATGTTGAAAACATCCGGATGGGCTTTTTCGATCTCGTCGAAAAGTATTACCGAGTAGGGGTGCCTGCGTACTTTCTCAGTAAGCTGGCCGGCCTCATCGTAGCCAACATATCCGGGAGGCGCTCCGATGAGCTTGGCGACGGTGTGCTTCTCCATGTACTCGGACATGTCGAGTCTGATCATGGATTCGGTGGTGCCGAAAAGAAGTATCGAGAGCTGTTTTACAAGCTCCGTCTTTCCCACGCCGGTAGGTCCCGCAAAAATGAATGATGAGGGTTTGAAGCGCTTCCTGAATCCGGAGCGGTTTCTTCTGATAGCTCTTGCCACACAGGATACCGCCCTGTCCTGTCCGATAACGTGCTGCTTGAGTTCATCCTCAAGCTTAAGAAGTCTTTCCGCCTCCTCGGCGCTTATCATCTGGACGGGAATGCCGGTCCAGGTCTCGATGACCTTGGCCACATCCTCATATGTGACCTCCACGCGGCTGTTTTTGTCAAGTTCTTCAATGTCGGCCTCGAGTTTCGCTTTCTCCATGGACTTGTCGGCCCTTCTCTTGTAGAGCTGGGTCTCCGCGTCGTCAACCACCGTGGCATCTCCGCCGTCCTGCTGTTTCACCACAGCGGGCTTTGACTGGGATTCCGCGATTTCCGTGTCGATTTTCTTGATGTCCTCCTCCACGGCTGCAATCTCGTTTTTCTTGCCGAATATGATCTCAGGCACCTTGTTTCTGAGGTTTGCCCTTGAGCAGGCCTCGTCAAAAACGTCGATTGCCTTGTCGGGCAGGAATCTGTCGTTGATGTATCTTGCGGACAGGCGCACGCAGTCCTCAAGCAGTTCGTCCGACACCTTTACAAGGTGGTACTCTTCGTATGTATTTCTCAGGCCCTTCAGTATTTCTATGGTGTCCTGAACAGAAGGTTCCTCCACCATAACGGGCTGGAAACGTCTCTCCAGGGCTCCGTCCTTTTCGATGTACTTTCTGTACTCCTTAAGGGTTGTGGTGCCGATGACCTGGATTTCGCCTCTTGAGAGCGCAGGCTTTAAAATATTGGCGGCGTTGAGGGAGCCTTCGGCCTCTCCCGCACCGATGATGTTGTGGAGCTCGTCGATGACAAGAATGATGTTGCCGGCTTTTTTAACCTCGTCAATGGTTCCCTTCATGCGGCTCTCGAACTGTCCTCTGAACTGGGTGCCGGCCACAAGAGCAGTGAGGTCAAGCATGACCACCACCTTGTTCTGAAGTCCGAAAGGAACCTCCTTTTTGACTATTCTCTGGGCAAGGCCCTCGGCAATGGCGGTCTTTCCGACGCCGGGCTCGCCAATGAGTGCCGGGTTGTTTTTGGTCCTTCTGTTGAGTATCTGTATGACCCTGTCGGTCTCCCGGTCTCTTCCCACCACCCTGTCGAGAAGATTGTTTCTCGCCTTCTCGTTCAGGTCGATGCCGTAGTTTGAAAGGAATTTATACTTTTTGATGTCAAAAGCATTGGCGTTTTCGCCGGTTTTCTTCTCTTCGCGGGTTCTGCTGCGGTTGTCCTGTCCGTTGGCGGGCACCGCTTCGCCCCCGTTCTGATTGCCGAGCATCATATTTCTGGCGTCTCTGAAGAGCCTGTTCAGGTTGGGCGTGTTTGTGGCGGACTTTCTGCTTTCGGCGTCCTTGTCGTCAACATTGTCATCGCCTTCGCCTTCATTTTCAGACTCACCGGAGCCGTCCCCCTGCTGTCCCAGCATGGAGCCAAGGCCCTCCGGGAGACCGTTCTCTTCAATCTCGCCAATCATAGAATCAAGGTCGTCGGACACATTGTCAATGTTATCCTCGGTGATTCCGAATCTGTCCATGAAATCCTTTATTTGAGGAAGTCCGAGCTTATAGGCGCAGGCAAGGCAGACCTTCTTTGTTTCGCCCGGTTTTCCTGACGGATCCATCTGCGATACGAACACAGTAGGTCTTCTTTTCCTGCATATTGCACAAAGTTCCTGTTCTTTTCCCATATATGTCACTCTCCGGTCTGATAAGAAACAACGCTGTATTTCTTACGCAAAACATCTTAAAATAGGATAATTCCGATAACGACCGCATCACCTGCGTTTCCCGAAAATCAGGAATTATTCTTATCATAAAACTGTTTCAAAGTCAATACGGCAGAGGTTCTTTAAGCTTCTTTTAAAAACATGTTTTGGCGGAAAACTAAGGCAAAACCTTCCTCAGATACTCGCCGGTGTAGGACTGTTCGTCTTTCGCCACTTCCTCCGGTGTTCCCTGCGCAATCACGGTGCCGCCCCTGTCGCCCCCTTCAGGGCCCAGGTCTATTATGTAGTCCGCCGACTTTATAACGTCAAGATTGTGTTCGATGACAAGCACCGTATTTCCGCCGTCCGTGAGACGCTGGAGAATCTCAATAAGTCTCTTCACGTCATCAGTGTGAAGACCCGTGGTGGGCTCGTCGAGAATGTAGAAAGTCTGTCCCGTTGCCCTCTTCGACAGCTCCGTGGCGATTTTGACTCTCTGAGCCTCGCCTCCGGAAAGGAGTGTGGAGGGCTGACCCAGCTTCAGATAGCCCAGGCCCACGTCGTTCATGGTGTTTATCTTGGCGGCAATCCTCGGAATGTCTGCGAAGAATACAGCCGCCTCCTCGATGGTCATGTCCAGCACCTCGGCAATGTTTTTGCCTTTGTAGTGGACGCTGAGGGTCTCCCGGTTGTATCTGGCGCCGCCGCAAACCTCGCAGGGGACTGATATGTCGGGGAGAAAATGCATCGGTATTTTGAGTATTCCGTCGCCGGAGCAGGCCTCGCATCTGCCGCCTTTTACGTTAAAACTGAACCTGCCGTTTTTGTAGCCTTTTGCCCTGCTCTCGGGGGTCATGGCAAACAGCTCCCTGATGAGGTCGAAGGCACCGGTGTATGTGGCAGGGTTTGACCTTGGCGTCTTTCCTATGGGGGACTGGTCGATCACCACCGCCTTGTTCAGGTTTTCAAGGCCCTCCATGGAATCATACTCCCTGGTTTTAGGTCTTGCACCGTTCAGCTCGCTCTGAAGCGAGTCTGCTATAATCATGTTCACGAGGGAACTCTTGCCGCTGCCGCTGACGCCCGTGACGCAGGTGAACACGCCAAGGGGGATGTCCACGTCAATGTTCTTCAGGTTGTTCTGTCTGGCGCCCTTAATTTTGAGATAAGCTCCGGTGCCTTTTCTTCTGACCGCCGGCACGGGGACCGACAGCTTTCCGGAAAGGTATTTGCCCGTGAGTGAGCTTTCGCAGGAAAGAATCTCTTCAGGTGTGCCCGCAAAAACTATCCTGCCGCCAAGGGAACCCGCCCCCGGACCGATATCGATGATATAGTCCGACTCTCTCATGGTCTCCTCGTCGTGTTCCACAACTATCAGGGTGTTCCCCAGGTCCCGGAGTCTCTTCAATGTCTCAATCAGTTTTCCGTTGTCCCTCTGGTGGAGTCCTATGGAGGGCTCATCAAGTATGTAAATGACCCCCGTGAGACCTGAACCTATCTGAGTGGCCAGCCTTATTCTCTGGGACTCGCCCCCTGAGAGAGTGCCGCTGGTTCTTGACAGCGTAATGTAATCAAGGCCCACCGCCTTTAGGAAGCCCAGTCTCGCCCTGATTTCTTTCATTATGGGGGCTGCTATGGGCCCCTTCATTCCGTCAAAGTTCACGCCCTCAAAAAACGACAGCGCTTTCTCCACGGATTTGTCGCAAAGGGAGGCGATATCCGTGCCTCCGATCTTGAAGGCAAGGCTTTCTTTTTTCAGTCTTTTGCCTCCGCACATCTCGCAGGGTCTCGACTTCATGAACGACTCGTAGTGAGCCCTCATCATCTCGCTCTTTGTCTCGTCATATCTGTTCTTAAGCGAAGGCATGACGCCCCAGAAAGCGTGCCTGTATGTGTTCCCTTCGTAGCTGAATGTCACCTTGTATCCGTCGGTGCCCTCCATAATGAGCCGTCTGCCCTCCTCCGGAATATCCTTCCAGGGTGTGTGGAGCGTAAAGCCGTACTCATCGCCAAGGCCTCTCATCTTCGCAGCAAAATACGAGTCCGAGCAGCTGAAGCCCATAGGCTTAATGCATCCCTCGGCAAGGGAAAGGTTCCAGTCGGGCACAACAAGGTCCTCAGAGAACTCTGTGATGACGCCAAGGCCCGTGCATGCCGGACAGGCGCCGAAGGGGTTGTTGAAGGAGAAAAGCCTTGGCGTCGCCTCCGGAATGCTTATGCCGCAGTCCGGGCAGGCATAATCGGTGTTGAGAAGCACCGCCTCGCCCTCCTGAGGCACCAGCTTGAGCAATCCTTTCGCGAGACCCGTCGCCACCTCTATTGAGTCGGCAATGCGCCTCTCCGCCCCTTTTTTTACAACAATTCTGTCCACGATAACGTCGATGTCGTGCTTTTTGTTTTTGTCGAGAGCTATCTCCTCGCCAAGGTCATACAGTATCCCATCCACCGTGACTCTGGCAAAGCCGCTCTTTCTGTAACCTTCCAGCTGGGCCCTGTATTCGCCCTTTCTCCCCCGCACCACCGGGGCGGCGATCATGAGTTTTGTGCCCTCATCGTACTTCATAACCGTGTCCACCATCTGGTCTACGGTCTGGGCGGTGATCTTTTTCCCGCAGTTCGGGCAGTGGGCGTCGCCGCATCTGGCGTAGAGAAGCCTCAGATAGTCGTAAATCTCGGTGACGGTGCCTACAGTAGACCTGGGGTTCTTGGAGGTTGTCTTCTGATCTATTGCGATGGCGGGAGAGAGGCCGTCGATGCTGTCGATGTCCGGTCTTTCCATCTGTCCC
>CACZNV010000066.1 GCA_902782645.1 uncultured Ruminococcus sp.
CATCGTTGTTTTCATGAACAAGTGCGACCAGCTCGCTCCCGAAGATCAGGAACTCCTCGATCTTTCCGAGATGGAAATCAGAGAGCTTCTCAACCAGTATGACTTCCCGGGCGATGAGATCCCGATCATCAGAGGTTCCGCTCTTTTGGCTCTCGAAAGCACAAGCACAGATCCTAACGCTCCTGAGTACAAGTGCATCCACGAGCTTATGGACGCTGTTGACAATTACATTCCTACTCCTGAGAGACCTACCGACAAACCGTTCCTCCTCCCTGTAGAAGACGTCTTCACAATCACAGGCCGTGGAACAGTTGCTACAGGCCGTCTTGAGAGAGGTACAATCAAAGTTGGCGACGCAGCTGAGATTGTCGGACTCAAAGATGAGAAGATGAGCACAGTTGTTACAGGCGTTGAGATGTTCAGAAAGCTTCTCGACCAGGCTGAAGCCGGCGACAACATCGGCGTTCTCCTCCGTGGCGTTCAGAGAACAGACGTAGAGCGCGGCCAGGTTATCGTAAAGCCCGGCACGATTCATCCTCATACACACTTCAAAGGCCAGGTTTACGTTCTGACCAAAGATGAGGGTGGACGTCATAAGCCTTTCTTCTCCAACTACAGACCTCAGTTCTACTTCAGAACAACCGACGTTACCGGCGTTATCACTCTCCCTCAGGGTGTTGAGATGGTTATGCCCGGCGATAACATCGAGATGGAAGTTCAGCTCATCACTCCTATCGCTATGGAGCAGGGTCTCCGCTTCGCTATCCGTGAAGGCGGCAGAACAGTTGGTGCAGGCACAGTTTCCACCATCATTGAATAATTAAAACTCTTGCCGTTAAACGGTAAAAGCTCGGAAAAGACGGGAGCCTCTCGGGGTTTCCGTCTTTGATTTTTGCATTTGCGGAAATCGCCAATATTTCCGCAAAAATCGGGTGCCCGGGACGCCCTTTTCCGGGCAAATAATGCTTGACGCAAAAACGGTTTGATGATAGAATGAGGGTGCTATTTTTTCTCTCCGGAGGTAGTCGTGAAGGCGCTTGAAGAAAAAATTTTGGCGGAAGGAAAAGTTTGTTCCGGCGACATCCTGAAGGTTGGCGGATTCCTTAACCAAAGGGTCGATTCAAACTTTATGTTTCTCCTGGGAAAAGAGGTTTACGACCTCTTTGAAGGTACCGGGGTGACCAAAATTTTGACGGTAGAGGCTTCCGGGATAGCTCTCGCACTTGCAGCCGCATATTACTTCCGCGTTCCAATGGTGTTCGCGAAGAAAAGCAGCGCAAAAAATCTTGGCGATGACGTGTACAAAGCAGCAGTGCATTCCTACACCCACAACAAAGATTTCGAGATTGCAGTGAACAGAGAATATATCAACAAGAACGACAAAGTACTTTTGATTGACGATTTTCTTGCAACAGGAGAGGCTATGGAAGGTCTTGCAAATATTGTGGGACAGGCAGGCGCAGAACTTATAGGCATCTGTGCAGCCATAGAAAAAGGCTATCAGGGTGGCGGAGACTCATTCCGTTCACGGGGCATTCGTGTAGAATCCTTGGCGATTATAGACGAAATGAATGGCAAAGACATCAAATTCAGGTCGTAGCATACCTTCGGGTACTGCTGCGCCTTTTGTTTTTGATGATTGCATAAAACCCGCAAAAATGCGGGCGAGTTAATTTCAGGAATTGCTTTCGCAAAATTCTTCGCAAGGTTTTGCGGGGGCAGCAAACCAAATATTTTGCCAATATATTTCCGGGGAAACTCAGACGGATTTCGGACGCCTGGGACCGGCCCGGAAAGTATCTACCATGACGCCGAATGTCACGACTATTGGTGATCCCCGCTTTGATATGTAATGTCGATCCGGGGCGTGTTGGCAAAAACAGACCGCAATTTCGGGTCTGCTTTTTGTTTGCGGAGAATATGAATATTCTTATCAAAATTATTTGGAGGGAACCATGAAAAAATTTCTTGCGATTTTAATTGCAATTGTTGCAGTGTTCGCACTTGCGGCCTGCACCGTTGACGAAGCCGGAAAAACACCTGCTAACACAAAAGCTCCTACAGAAGATACAACGGCTGCTCCCGGCGATGCAACGGCTGATCCCGGCGATGCAACCGTCGACTACAGCAAAATCAAAATAGGCCTTATCTGCCTGCATGACGAGAACTCGACCTACGATGCAAACTTCATCAACGCTATAAAGGCTACAGCTGCAAAGCTTGGTCTCAAGGACAGCCAGGTCATCATCAAAACCGGTATCGACGAGAGCGCAGCTTGCTACGACACAGCCGCTGAAATGGCTGACGAAGGCTGCAAAATCGTTTTCGCTGACAGCTTCGGCCACGAGCCTTACATGAAGCAGGCTGCTCAGGAATTCCCGAACGTTCAGTTCTGCCACGCTACAGGTACAAACGCTCCTACGGCTAACATCGCCAACTACCACAACGCATTCGCTTCCATCTACGAAGGCCGTTACCTCGCAGGTATCGCTGCAGGTATGAAGCTCAACGAGATGATCAGTTCCGGCAAGATCACAGCTGACCAGGCTAAGATCGGTTACGTCGGCGCTTGGCCGTATGCAGAGGTTAAATCCGGATTCACATCCTTCTTCCTTGGCGCAAGATCAGTTTGCCCCACAGCTACAATGGATGTTGTCTACACCAACTCCTGGTTTGACATCGCCAAAGAGAAGAGCGCAGCTGAGAACCTCATCGCCAGCGGATGCGTCCTCATCAGCCAGCACGCTGACTCCGAAGGTGCTCCTAAGGCTTGCGAAGCTAAAGGCGTTCCGAACGTTGCTTACAACATCGACACAACTCCTCTCGGACCCACCACAGCTCTCATTTCTTCAAAAATCAACTGGGAGCCTTACTTCGAGCTCATCATCAAAGCAGTTGTAACCGGCGGCACAATCCCCGCTGACTACTGCGGCGACTTCTCAACAGGATCCGTTGCTCTTACAACCCTCAACTCTGCAGTTGCTGCAGCAGGCACACAGGAAGCTATCGATGCCGCTAAAGCTAAGATGATCGCAGGCGAGCTCAAAGTATTTGACACCAGCACGTGGACATACAAGGGCGAGACCCTCACTGAGTACATTGCCGACGTTATCGACGCAGGCGACTTCGTTCCTGAGACAAACGTTATCCACGACGGTTACTTCGATGAGTCGAACGCCAAGACCTTCAGATCGGCTCCTTACTTCGATTTAATTATCGACGGTATAACAGAAAAATAAGATCTGAGGTGTCTTTTGACGCCAAGGAAAACCACGGAAGCGGCCCCTCCGGGCCCCTTCCGGATTAAACGATTATATTTGTGGCTGCTGCGGCTCGGTCCGAAAACGATGCCGCAGAAGAGACAAATTACGGCAGTTGAGCCTTGAAAAGAAACCACCACGGGCATATCGGCGTCGTGGCTGTTTGTTTTGGCGGCTCAATATTGTTGCTTAATGCCGGAGACTGGTTTTAATAGCAAAAAGCGAAGGAGAATTGCTTTGGAGGAAAATGTAGCTATAGAACTGAGGGGAATTTACAAACGTTTCGGCCGCATCCAGGCCAACAAAGATGTAAATCTCAAGCTGTATCACGGGGAGATTCTGTCCCTGCTCGGCGAGAACGGTTCCGGTAAGACCACGCTCATGAACATGATCTCCGGAATTTATTTTCCCGACGAGGGTCAGATATTCATCAACGGCGAAGAGGTCGTGATTAAATCGCCAAAGGATGCCTTCGACAACGGAATCGGAATGATTCACCAGCATTTCAAGCTCATTGACGTTTTCACGGCAACTCAGAACATAGTTCTCGGAATGGAGGGCAAGCTTGACCTCAAGGCGGCCGCAAACAACGTCAAGGAACTCTGCGACAGATACGGCTTTGTGCTTGACCCCAACAAGAAGATATACGAGATGTCTGTCTCCGAAAAGCAGACTGTTGAAATCATAAAAGTTCTCTACAAAGGCGCCAACATACTCATTCTCGATGAGCCCACGGCGGTCTTGACTCCTCAGGAGACCGAAAAACTGTTTGCGGTCCTGAAGAAGATGAAAGAGGACGGCAAGGCCATCATAATTATTACCCACAAGCTCAACGAGGTGCTTGAGGTTTCCGACAGGGTCACTGTTCTCCGCAAGGGTGAAACGGTGGGTTCCGTAAACACCGATGAAGCCACCGTGGAGAGCCTTACCGAAATGATGGTGGGCAAGAAAATCGAGCTTAACATCGAGCGCACGGATCCCGTCAATCCGGTGGAGAGGCTGCTTGTGGAAAACCTCAGCTGCACCAACAGAGAGGGTCTGCCGATGCTTAAGAATGTCACTTTTACCGCAAACGCAGGTGAAATCACAGGCATTGCCGGCATCGCGGGAAGCGGTCAGCGGGAGCTCCTTGAATCCATTGCCGGTCTCCAGAGAGACAACAGCGGCTCTATCACATATATCGATCCCGAAACCGGGACAAAGAAAAACCTTAAGGATATGTCGCCAACGCAGATAAGGGCCCTTGGCGTCAGACTTTCTTTCGTGCCCGAGGACAGACTCGGAATGGGTCTTGTGGGCAACATGGACATCATCGACAACATGATGCTCAGAACCTACCGGAAGGGCAAATCCGTGTTCCTTGAAAAGAGCGGACCGACCGCCCTTGCCACAAAAATTGTTGAAGACCTGGAGGTTGTGACGCCGAACATCACCACACCGGTAAGGAGGCTCTCGGGCGGCAACGTTCAGAAGGTGCTCGTAGGCCGCGAAATCGCTTCCGGTCCCACCGTGCTCATGGTGGCCTACCCGGTGAGAGGTCTTGACATCAACTCCTCCTACCTGATCTACAACCTGCTCAACAAGCAGAAGGAGAGCGGGGCGGCCGTAATTTTTGTGGGCGAAGATCTGGACGTTTTGATCGGGCTTTGCGACAAGATTTACGTCCTCTGCGGCGGTCAAATCACCGGCAAGGTGGATGCAAGAAAAACAAGCAAGGAAGAAATCGGTTATTTGATGACTAAAGGTGCGGGAGGCTCAAAATGAAAAGTGAAAAAATCGTAAAAGAACCTCTCATACATATCACCAAAAGGGATACGATGCCCCCTTGGCAGAGCATTTTGATTCGTGTCGGTGCGGTTTTGATTGCATTGGCGGTTTCGGCGGTGCTTGTCATAGTGCTTACGAAAACAAACCCGATGAGTGTTTTCGACGCCATGTTCAAGGGAAGCTTTGGTTCAGTGCGTAAGATGCAGAACCTTATGAAGTCGGTGGCGACGCTCCTTTGTATTTCATTGGCGATTACACCCGCATTTAAGATGAAATTCTGGAATATCGGTGCCGAGGGACAGGTTCTTATGGGCGCCCTCGCTGCTGCTGCGGTGATGCGCACCATGGGCAGGTATGTCATACCGAGCTGGGTGGTAATACTTGTGATGCTTGCTGCGGCTCTTGTTTCCGGCCTCATCTGGGCGGTGATTCCCGCAATATTTAAAGCCCTCTGGAATACCAACGAAACGCTGTTCACCCTAATGATGAACTACGTGGCAATGCAGATAATCCAGATTTTCATTGCCATCTGGATAAAGAGCGGCTCCGGCGTTGTCGGATACATTAACGAGCAGAGTCACAGGGGTTGGCTCCCGGATCTGTTCGGCGTTAAATATTTGCTGAATATAATTGTCGTCGCCGGTCTCACGGTGTTCATGTTTGTGTATCTCAAGTTCAGCAAACACGGATATGAGATATCGGTCGTTGGCGAAAGCGAGAACACTGCCCGCTACATAGGCATCAATGTGAAAAAGGTGGTCATCAGGACAATGGCCATCTCCGGAGCCCTTTGCGGACTTGCGGGATTCCTCCTGGTTGCCGGCGCGGACCACACCATCAACAAGGATCTTGCCGGCGGTATGGGCTTTACCGCAATCATGGTTTCATGGCTCGCCAAGTTCAACCCCTTCATCATGGTCGGGGCTTCGTTCATGCTGGTCTTTCTTGACAGGGGCGCCAGCAACGTTGCCACGATGTGCAAGCTGAACGACAGCGTAGGCGAGATCATCACGGCCATCATCATATTCTTTATCATCGGCTGTGAGTTCTTTATCAGGTACAAAATCAATTTCCGCGCCCGCACGCCAAAGGAAAAGGCGCCTGACGAACCTGAAAAGCCTGAACAGACTGAAATTACTGAAGGCGAAAAAGCGCCTGCGGGCATAGCGTAAAGGGGGCGATAAGATGACAAAGATTATTGATATAATCGTAGCAGCAATCATTCAAGGCATCCCGCTTCTTTACGGAGCCACAGGTGAAATTATAACCGAGAAGAGCGGCAACCTGAACCTGGGAATCCCCGGAATCATGTATGTGGGAGGCATCTCGGGAATCATTGGCGGCTACATTTATGAGAAAATGACGCCGAATCCCGTCACCGTGCTGCTTATACTGATACCGTTGCTTTCGTCGCTGCTGGGATCGCTCCTCATGGCGCTCCTCTACAGCTTCCTTACGGTTACCCTCAAATCCAACCAGAACGTAACAGGCCTTGCCCTCACCACTTTTGGCGTAGGAATAGGCAATTTCTTCGGTGGCTCCCTCGTCAAGATGATGGGCGGTACGGGCGGTTCAATCGCACTCCAGCAAACCGGCAAGGCATTTAGAGCGCAGCTTCCCTTTGCAAAATCTCTCGGCTCAGTGGGCAAGCTGTTCTTCTCCTACGGATTTCTGGCTTATCTGGCCATTGTCATAGCTGTGCTGGCAGCCTTTTTCCTCAACAAGACCAGAATGGGGCTGAACCTCAAAGCCGTTGGCGAGAACCCTGCAACGGCCGACGCCGCAGGAATCAACGTAACGAAGTACAAGTATTTTGCCACATGCATCGGCGGCATGATTGCAGGCCTCGGTGGCCTCTACTGGGTCATGGACTACACTGACGGCGCCTGGACTAACAACGGCTTCGGCGACAGAGGCTGGCTTGCCATCGCAATCGTCATTTTTGCCATCTGGAAACCGCTGCTGGCAATCCCCAGCGCGACACTGTTCGGCGGCCTCTACATCCTGAGCATCTACATTCCCGGCCTCACCAGCTGGCAGAAGGAACTCATCAACACGCTTCCTTACGTGGTTACCATCGTGGTTCTCTGCACCGTGAGCGCCAGGAAAAAGAAAGAAAACCTGCCTCCGGCAAGCCTGGGCCTGTCGTACTTCAGAGAGGAACGGTAGTTTTAACGTAAAACAGGGGGTTTAACGAAACCGCCAATGAAAAAGCCTGCGCCGGTAAAACGGGGTCAAACCCCACCGGCGCAGGCTTTTTTTGTCCGCAGGGCGGCCGCTCCGCTCACCGTCAGACTTTAATAAGAGGCATTGTCAGCTCAAGGTGAGCCGGAGCATTGGCGGTTTCAAAGCCAAGCACGTAATAGTCGGTGGCAAGAATCTCCAGCGCCAGCAAATCTGCCCCATTGCAGGAAAAAACCGTCCTGTAGTCTTTGGGAATATTGCCGAATATGACCGGCACCTTCGCGTCCGAAAGCTCCGAAAGCAGATCCTTTCGCTCCGCCGACACGCCAAGCACTCTAACATAGGGCACATCGATCCTGTTCCTTATCATGGTCTGCCGCGCGCCTGTGAGTGTTGCGAGCAGAATCCGCCTGATCCTCCCGGACGTAAAAGTTTTGCTTGTGGCCGAGGCAATCAGATTGGCGGTATCGGAAGTCCTGCAGGCCTCGCTGTAAACGCATTCCGCAAGTCCTCCGCCCGCAAAGGGAAGCTCGCCGATCCCCTCCGGCCCAAGCTCCCGAAGTTTCCCTATAATTAGGGCATTATATTTATTAAGAGACCTTACAAAACGCCCCTCTTTAACAAGTTCATCTAAAATCTCAAGACTGCTCTCCGGCATGAATTTCCGGATCCTTTCCAAACCGCCGTCCTGCCCGGCTTCCTTTTCGCAAATATATTTCCTGATGGCCGCCGCCCCGGCAATCTCCGAGCCCTCGTCCATGTCGCAGCTCCCGTGCACATTGCCGCCAATGCGTTTCATGCAACTCACCTCAACGGCCGCCAGCCTTTTCTCAAGGGCAACGATGTACTCAACGCCGAGAGTGTCATTGGCGCCAAGCTCAACCCCGTAAAACGCCGAAAGCGCCCTGGGATACGAGAGCCCCGAATCCATAAGCTTTTTC
Source organism: uncultured Ruminococcus sp. (assembly GCA_902782645.1). Classification (GTDB taxonomy): domain Bacteria; phylum Bacillota; class Clostridia; order UBA1212; family UBA1212; genus UBA1212. The sequence continues at coordinate 8,153 of CACZNV010000066.1, forward strand.
ACCGCATCGCCGAAATCGCCCGCAGCCCTCTTACCGGCAAGCCCCTTCAGCAGCTCAATATCACCGCACTCGCTTCCGAAAACAAGAGCATCGCAAATCCCCGACTTGCATACCACGTCGACAGCCGCGTCCGCAAAGAACTGGGCGCTCTGCTGCGCGAAAACCGAAGGAATCTCAAGAACAATGTCGGCACCGCCAAGCACCGCCATCTTTGCCCGGCTCCATTTGTCAATCAAAGCCGGCTCTCCCCGCTGGCAATAATTCCCGCTCATCACGGCCACAACGGTATTCCCGCCGCTCCCGAGGTTCCGCGCAAACTTAAACACGGCCTCGTGTCCGTTATGCATGGGATTCAATTCGCAAATTACCGCAACATTCATGCCGAAAGCCGTATCTCCTTCCTGTCACACGCCAATTCTACCACCCCCGCCACCATTTTTCCACTGAATCTCACCCTCAACCCGCCAAGCCCGTCTCTCCGATTTCTGTTGACACTGCCCCCAAAATATGTTAGTATCACATCCGCACGGAAAGTCCTTGCCCGCCCCTCGCAATCACCTTTCTTGCCGCCAATTATTTTGGGCCTATAGCTCAGTTGGGAGAGCGCTGCGTTCGCAACGCAGAGGTCATGGGTTCGAATCCCACTAGGTCCACCACGAAAAAAGACTCCTTCGAGGGGTCTTTTTTCGTGGTGATGCGTGAGACCGGAAAGGGGCCCCGCAAGTGCTTGCACTTGCGGGGAGAGGAGCCGCAGCGACGGGAATGGAGTCTTTCAAGGGAAAAAGATAAGAATTCCTTGGAAGACGGAATCGTCGGCG
>CACZNV010000067.1 GCA_902782645.1 uncultured Ruminococcus sp.
GTCTTATCTTGTCGCCGCATTTTACCATGAAGTCGCCCTTGGCGTAGTTTGCCGCAGCCGCCTCGCCAACCATGCTTTTCAGGAAGCCCGGCTTTTTGTCCAGGTCAACATAATTGACGTTGACCTTGGAGAAAGCCGCATACCTGTCGAGGATTCCCGCCTGTTCGGCTTTACCCTGGGAGTTGACGTCTGCCCTCGCCTCCACCTCGTCGAAGAGCGCATAGATTGTGACCGTGTCGTCAAGGTCGTTCAGCACTTTCTTGGTGGTTTCTGTGAGAGTGAATATGCCGCCGACAGTTGTGTCGATTTTAGGTATGAACTGTGCCACAAGGTTAAGAAGCACAAATCCGATGACGGCAATGGCAATGAAAATGTAGAAGTTGGCCCTTCTAGTCATAAGCCTTACCACGCCGATTTTTTTCTTTTCCCGGCTGTTTGTATTCACCGGAGCGCTGCCGCTTCCCTGCTTTTTCGTATTGGTTGTTTTGTTTCCCATCAGTTCCACCTCTTTCTGCCGATGTTAATAATGGTGATGAAGAGCATCATTGCCGTGAAGGAAAGGTAGAATATCAATGCGGAGAAGTCAAACATGCCCAGCACGAAGTTGTTGTACCTTGACGAAAGGGAGAGCCAGACAAGGACGCTTCCGAAGGTGCCCTTGATGTGTTCGCCGACTGTCTCGATGAAGTTGATCACGATGAGGATAATGACGCCAAGGACCGCCGCCAGAGGCTGGCTGTCCGTGACCGACGACGCAAAAGCTCCGACGGAGAGGAATGCCAGTCCGAGAAGCGTGAATGCGATGTAGCCGCTTACCGTCATTGCCAGAGGGAATGTGCCGCCCTTGTTCATGTTGAAGTACATAATCACAGGGCAGATCATGGATTCCACGAGCATGCATGCAAACACGACTGCGGAAGCCAGATATTTTCCGATAACGATCTTCCATGTGGAGACCGGAGCGGTCCTGAAGAGGACCTCGGTGCCGTTCTTCCTGTCTTCCGAGAACAGCTTCATGGTGATGACCGGAATGAAGAATACTACGAAGCTGATGAGGCTCCCCAATGTATAGGAAAACTCAATCTGCATGTTTGAAAGGTTTACGTTCCAGAAGTAGAGGCCCGTAAGAATGCCGAAAAATCCTATGATGCAGAAGGCAACCGGGGATTTGAAATAACTTTGTAGTTCTCTCTTAAAAACTGCGCTCATTATCCGTCACACCCCTTCCCTATGATCGTGCATATCGCTGGTAATTATTCTTACAAATTCTTCCTCAAAGCTTTTCTCCATGGGTTTGAGCTCTGTGAGCGCAATTCCGGCGCTTGCGGCGTTGAAGAACAGTTCCTTGACGCCTGAAGACTTTGAGTCTGTGGAAAACCTGTAGACCAGAAGTCCGTGGTCCGTTCTGCTGAACGAGTAGTTTTTGAAAACGCCGGAGAGCAGCTTTTCGGCAACTTCCTTGTCTCCCGTGTCGAATGTGACGGCGAAGCGTTTTACATTGGCGTCTGCGGAGACGAAATCGGAGAGGGAGCCGGCCTTTGCGACTTTTCCGTTGTTGATGATCACAACGTCGCTGCAGACAGCAGTCACTTCCTGAAGAATGTGGGTGCTGAGGATGATTGTGTGATTCCTTCCGAGGGTGCTGATGATTCTTCTGAACTCCACAACCTGCTTCGGATCAAGGCCCACCGTGGGCTCGTCGAGAATGAGTATCGGCGGATCCCCCACAAGAGCCTGGGCGAATCCCACTCTTTGGCGGTAACCTTTGGAGAGGTTTCTGATGACTCTGTTTCTCACATCGCCAATCTTAACGATGTAGCAGATGTCGTCAAGCATTGCGGGACGCTTCTTTTTCGGCACCCGCTTCAGGTCGCAGATGAAGCCCAGGTACTCTTTTACGGTCATTTCTCCGAAAAGAGGGGGCTGTTCCGGCAGGTACCCGATCAGTTTTCTTGCTTCAAGCGAGTTCTCCACGGCGTCGATACCGTCAATGGTCACGTTTCCCGACGTGGGTGCGAGGTAACCCGTGATTATGTTCATCGCGGTGCTTTTTCCCGCTCCGTTCGGACCGAGAAATCCGAGAATATCGCCCTTTTTAACGTCAAACGACACATCGTCCAGCGCTGTGACCTTGCCGTAGTTCTTAACAAGATTGCGAATTTCTATCATTAAAATACTCCTTGTCCCGTTAGTCTTACAGGATCCCGGCTCGTCCGGGCCCGTTTTTTGTCTGTCAGTCAAGCTGCGAATATCCCGCGTTGTCGCCAAAGGGATCTATCGTGTAGCCTTTTATTACGTAAGAGTAGACCGTGTACTTCTTGTCCGCAAAGTCATTGCCGACGCCAATGTAATACGAAAGTTTCGATGCATTAAGGCTGTGGAACAGCGACTTCGAGAGCACGTTGAGCGTGTCTATTATCTTGTTGTAGGTCATGTTCTCTTTTGTGATGACCTGGGTCATGATCTCGGCGATGAAATTTGCCTGGTTGAGCTTTCTCCAGTTGTCCGAACCCGTGTAGGTGTCGTGTCCTGAGGAGTCAAGTCTCTTCCTGTACCTGACGTAGAAGAGAGCCTCCCTGGCGTTGAGCTTGTTAAGACCCTCTTTGATGGCAAGCTCGCCGGTGTCCGTATACATGTTCTCAGGCGACGTGACGTAGACGCCTCCGATGACGTCGACTATATCCATAAAGCCGTCAAAGTACACGTAGAAGTAGTCGTCGATTTCGCATCCCGGAAGCAGCTTCGAAAGGATTGCGCACATGTAGTCGATGCCCGAATGGTTAAATCTCGCCGGGGGATACTTTATGACGTATGTTCCGATGTAGATGACCGCGTTCAGCTTGTGAATTCCGGGGGAGTCGTAGATTTTGCGTCTCTTGAGCTCGTCCTTCGTCGCTATGGAGTGGGGAACGTAAGTATCTCTCGGAACGGAGATGATTTTCATCTCTTTCTTTGCTTCGTTTATATTCAGAATGAAAATGGAGTCGCAGTTGATTTTCTTCTCGTCAAAGCCAAGGAGAAGGATGTTCTTCGTGCCCTCCTCAAAGACCATCTCTGAGGCATGGACGAACTGGGCCTGCTCGATTCTGAACTCACCCGGCTCCGGAGTAGGTGTCTCCGAGGGCTGTTCAGTCTCGGTGGGATCCTCCGTCTCGGAAGGAGTTGCAGACGGGTCGGAGCCTGAAGAAGGCGTGGGAGCGGGTGTGACCTCCGGCTTTCTGCTGTAGTAGGGATCGTCCGGATCGAACAGATCGTCCTCCCCCAGTTCCACGGAGGAGTTGGATTTTCCGTCCGGCGCCGGATTGTGCAGAAAGGCCAAGACGGGATTGAGCATGGGCAGTACGACCTTGAGATAGGTCACTGACAGGATAAGTACCGCGCAGGCAATGCTGACGGCGACGATAATCGGAATCTTTATTTCAGAATTCGTTTTCTTTCGCGGATTCACCTGTGTTATTGAAGCGTTGTTTTCCTTCATTTTCAAACCCTGTGCGGCAGCCGCAAGCTTATCTGCAGCCGGCCGCGGAAATAATTTAAAGCCGCTGAAATATATTTTTGCGGCAGTGCTTTAATTGTTCCGTGTCAATATCAAAATCGCTCTTACGGCTAAGGCGGAAACAATCCAAGCGGGATTCTACTACCGCGTGTTTAATTAAAGCTTAAACGCACTCCGGCTTTTCAGGCTCGCGCGCGCTCATGCTCCCGCACGCAAAATAAAATGCTCCCGCGGGCGTTCTTTTTATTATATATTGTTTCGGGTGGACCGTCAACAATTTACCCGAATCCGGCAAGTTGTAAAACCCTGCGCCATATTGTATAATCACGCTTGCCGGCAAGTAAAAAAAGCAGGAGAATTTCCTCTTCAGAAAAGTCACGGAGGTTTTTCTGCGGCGCCGGGTTTTCGGAGGATCAGAATGGCTGAAAAATGTATTGCGGTTACCGGAAGGCCCCTGGGCCCTGTAAAACCCGTGAACGGCGTAGGTCAGCCGCCAATGAGAGGCATTGACACCTCAAGGTTTCACTATCTCACGGAGGCGGGCATACCGTTTTCAAGGCTTCATGACGTTGGCGGTTACTTCGGAGGCGGCCTTTTTGTGGACATCCCGAATATTTTCCGCGATTTCAGCGCAGACCCCGACGACCCCGCAAGCTACGATTTCGGCTTCACCGATATACTCATCACGGGACTTGTGTCGGCAGGTGTCGAACCCTTTTTCAGGCTTGGCGTCACCATCGAAAACTACTGCACCGTAAGAGCCTACACGATCTATCCCCCTGCGGACAGCCTCAAATGGGCGAGAATCTGCGAAGGCATCATCAAACACTACACCGAAGGCTGGGCCGGCGGCTTCCGCTGCAGTATAAGGTACTGGGAGATTTGGAACGAACCCGACAATGAGAAGGACCCTCTCGCCAATCCAATGTGGCGCGGCACGAAGGAACAGTTCTACGACCTCTACGAAACAGCCGCCAAATATCTGAAAAAACGTTTTCCGGGCCTTAAAATCGGCGGCTACGGCAGCTGCGGTTTTTACGCCCTCTTCAACGAGTCCGCGCCGCCGGCGGCAAACGTGGGTGAACGGTACGACTACTTCATGGAGTTTTTTGACGGTTTCCTGGACCGTTTGAAAACATCCGGGGCACCCCTCGATTTTTTCAGCTGGCACAGCTACGGCTCCATTGAAAACAACATTGTCTTCGCAAATTACGCCAGGGAACGTCTTGACGGCGCAGGGTTTACCGGAACAGAGATTTTCTGCAACGAGTGGAACCTTGACATAGGACTGAAAGGGACCCTCAGACACTCGGCTTCCGTTGCCGGCATGCTGCTGGCCTTTTCGGAGCTTCCCCTTGACGGGGCAATGTTTTACGACGCCCAGCTGAGCGTATCGGACTACGGAGGACTCTTCAACCCCCTCACGAAAAAGCCTTTCCCGGCGTACTATTCCTTCGCCTTTTTCAAGGTTTTGAGGGATCTGGGAACGCTGATTTCCGCGGAGGTTTCAGGGCTTCCGGGGGTATACGCCAAGGCCGCTTCCGACGGAAAAAACGGCGCCCTTATGGTCGCAAACTGCTCGGGAAAACAGCTTAGAAACGTCCGGATTTCCCTCCCTTCCGGGAAGGAGCCCCGGCGGGTCAGAGAGATCTTCTCAAAGGGTCTCGAGGCGGGTGTGCGCGACATTGATTTTAACGGAAATATAGGAAGAGACAAAGTATTGCTCTTTGACTTTTAAATTGACTTTTAAACAACTTATCCGGAGGCATTATGAATCTAAAAGGCATTAAGATTGACGTGCTTGGCGACAGCATCACGCAGGGCGTCGGAGCATCGTGCATTGAGAAATGTTTTGTGAATGTTCTTGCTGCAAAAACAGGTGCGACAGTGAACAATTACGGTATCAGCGGAACGAGAATAGCCCGCCAGAAGCTGGACATCCCGGCGCCCCATTTCAACACCCCCTACTGCGACAGAATTCCCGAGATGGACAAGGACGCGGACGTGGTGATTGTGTTTGGCGGCACCAATGATTTCGGACACGGGGACGCTCCCTTTGGCGAGTACATGAGCGAGGACGAGTGGACATTCTGCGGCGCCTTCAACATGCTGATGAAGAAGCTTTTCGCAGCTTTTCCGGACTCCGAGATTGTCGTTCTGACCCCCCTCCACAGAGCCTCTGAAAATGTCACCACCAATGAAATCGGCATTCCCTGCCACCCTCTCCGGGACTACGTGGAAATGGAGAAAAAGTACTGCGAGCATTACGGAGTGCCCGTGCTTGACCTCTGGAGCGTCAGCGGCATCCAGCCCTGCGACGAGATTCTGAGAGAGCGCTTTGCACCCGACACCCTCCACCCCAACGACAGAGGCCACGAGCGAATCGCGGACAGGATCATCGGCTTCTTAAGCACATTGAAATAATTTCATTGGCGTGTTTATGAAGACGCCAATGACACCTGCGGGAGCACTGTCATGGTTATCGAACTTAGCGGCGGAAAGAATTTCCGCGACCTGGGAGGCATAAAAACTTCGGACGGAAGGCGCGTCAAGGAAGGTCTTTTCATCCGCGGAGGACACCTCTCGAATATTACGGACGGTGACATTGGCGTGCTCCAAAAGTTCCGCCCGAAAAGCGTTATAGACATGCGTTCGGATGTGGAGCAGATTGACTTTCCCGACAGGCCCATCCCCGGCAGCGAACACCTGGTAATTCCCCTTTTCAGCGCAAAAACCGCGGGTCTGACGAGAGAGAAGGGTTCCACCCTCGAGGAGATTGCAGAAAACTGCACAAGCGTTGAGGAGTGCATGAGGGCCATTCCGGACCTTGCCGGCATCTACAGGACACTGGGGCATTCGGGGGAGGCGGCTGCGGGGCTTTCAAAGGTCCTGCACACGGTTATCGCCAATGCGACGGAGGGCAGAGCCACCGTCTACCACTGCTCCGCAGGCAAAGACCGCACCGGAATCGTTTCGATGCTCATTCTCAGCGAGCTCGGTGTAAAATACAACAGGATAATGCGCGACTACCTGTTCACAAACAAGGTTGCAGCGGATGAGGCGAAACAGTACACAAAAATGCTTCTCCGCAAAACCCGTTCAAAGCAGGTTGCCGCAAGGCTTATGGACTGCTTCGTCGCAAGGCGCCGCTACATGGACTCCTTCATTGACGGCATCTCGGAGCAGTACGGCTCGGTTGATGGCTACGTGCGCGGCGCTCTAGGCATAGACGAGGAAATGATTCGGGAATTCAGAGAGGCCGCGCTGGTTTGACCCGGTTTAGAATTTGGAAAAAGGTGAGATTATGGTTTTGACAATTGACATCGGCAACAGCAATATTGTGATTGGCGTGTTTGACGGAGATAAGCTCCTGTTCACGTCCCGCATCAAAACCGATATCGGTATGACTTCCGACGAGCTTGCGGTCATGCTCAGCGAGATATTCGCAATCCGGGGCATTGACAGGAATGACATTGACGGCTCTGCCATGTCGTCGGTTGTTCCGGCCCTCACAAGACCCATGAGCCTCGCGGTGGAGCTTCTTTCCGGCAAGGCGCCCTTCATTGTGGCCCCCGGCATCAAAACGGGTCTCAACATCCGCATCGACAACCCTTCAACCCTTGGCGCAGACGTGCTCACGGACTGCGTTGCCGCCGTGTCCCTCTACCAAAGACCTCTCATAGTCATAGACATGGGTACGGCCACCACAATGACCGCCGTCGACAGGGACAAGAACATTCTTGGCGTGGCAATCATGCCCGGCGTTCGCACGGCTCTCAACGCTCTCACCCAGGGCGCCGCACAGCTCACCCAGATTTCCATCGAGGCACCCGCCAAGCCCATCGGCACCAACACGGTCGAATCCATGCAGTCCGGTATCGTCTACGGCAACGCGGCAATGCTCGACGGAATGATTGCCCGCTTCGAAAAAGAGCTTGGCGAGGAGGCCTTTGTGGTCATCACCGGAGGCGTCTCCGATGTAATCTCCCGCCACGTCAGCAAAAAGGTCTTGCACAACCCTCACCTGCAGCTCCAGGGCCTGCTGATCCTTTACAAAAAGAATGTAAAATAACCAAAACGGCCGCATTCCGACGTCTTTTTACGGTTTTTTCCCCGGTTTTGACGGTTTGCGGCCTTTTTTTGCGGTTTTCAAGGTTTCTTATTTGATTTTTAGGTCCTTCCGCGTTATACTCTCCCCCGGGTTTTAAACACCCTGCGGGCGTTTAAGGCGCCTGTCCGCGGCAGCCTGTCTTTGGGCGCTGCAGGACGCATTGGCGTTTTCATTCTTCCGCAACATCTCAGACATTGCATCCTTTCGAGGAGCATAAGTAAGGAGTGAAAAATGAAACACAATACTTTACTTGTTTATGTGACGACTGCAATTCTCGCGGCTCTTGTAGTGGTCCTTCAGATTGTAGGCGGCATTCCGGTAGGTCCGTTTTCAATCACACTGACTCTTTTCCCGATAGTTGTCGGAGCGGTGGTGCTGGGTCCCGTGCCCGGTCTCTTCCTGGGTCTTGTTTTCGGCCTGATCGTATCCATTCTTTCAATCACCGGCAAGGATCCGGGCGGTCAGATGGTATTTGCGGCAAACCCCGTGCTTGCATGGGCGGTGTGTCTGCTCAAGGGCGGCCTTGCGGGCTTTGTACCGGCGGTCTCATACAGCTTTTTCAGCAAGCACAAGAACGCCTCTGCGGCTCTCTCTTACATGACGGCGGGAATATTCATTTTCCTTAGTGGCGTTGGCGTGGCAAACAGTTTTTCCGGTGCGAGAATGGGTGTGCGCATAGGTCTCACGGCCCTCTTCGCCCTTGTGGCCGGCGGTCTTCTTGTGGGGCTCCACTATCTGCTTAAGACTGACCGTTCCCCCTTCTACATCTCGTCGATTCTGGCGCCTGTGTGCAACACAGGTGTGTTCATTCTGTTCATGCTGCTGTTCTTCCGTCCGACCCTTTCTGCCTGGGCGGGCGGCTCCAATGTGCTGGTCTATACAATCACGGGCCTTGTGGGCGTCAACTTCCTGATTGAGTTCTCGGTGGCGATCATTCTCACCCCGGCGCTGATGGCAATCAAGCACTATGCAGGTAAGCACATCATGCCTCTATCTTTAGGAAGGAAAAAGAACGCATAACCCATCAACTCAACAGTTCTTTCAGCCGGGCGGCTTCGGAAGAGGCGCCCGGCTTTTTTTTGGCGGTTTCCGGAGGCTCATCAGCCTGCCGGGAAAGAAACCTTTCCTATTTTTCAATTATTGTGATACAATGCCTTTATCCCTATTTTACCGCAAGAAAGGACATGTTATGAAAAAGATGCACTCTTATTTGAAAACACTTGCAATTATGTTGCTGGCAGTGCTTTTTATCTTTGTTATCGCCGCATGCGGCTCTGAGAACAAGGCACCCGCCAATGCAACCCCCGAGACCACCTCAAGCCCCACCGCAAATCCCGACGAATCTTCCGTCGAGAAGATTTATACGTGTGCTGTTTTCAATCCGTTAGATGCCGTTTACAGAAGCGATGTTGTTATGAAGTCTACAATTATTCTCCGTTCCGACGGAACCGCAGAAATGATTGCCGAAGAAACCGCCGAGGGCACCCCGGAACAGTTCCCGGGATTGGAGGAAACAGTAGAATTCACACAAAGGATTACCACCGCCGGCAGCTCCACTGTCATTGGCGAGAATACGGTCCATTTGGCGTTTAACACAGTCAATCTCAAGCTTCTTTCCTCCACCGAACAGGGCCGTGAAGCATATTTAGCCCGGTACTCGAGTTTCAATTCTTACGCGATCCCTGCCATGGTAGCCGAGGCGTTCTCTGACAAAGGATACAACCCCAAACCGGGATCCGAAGAAAGCAAATTATTATGCATGACCGAGTATGATGTCCGGCTGGATGACGCCAATGCAAAAGCCTATGTCATCAAATCGGAAAACAAAGGAGACAACTCATCCTGCACTACCTATTTCTACCGCGAGGACGGACTGGTTGATAAAACGGTTTTCGTCAGCCCCAACTTGGACAGCGAATCCGGTTTGACCCGTACGCACTTATACGAATATGACGCGAGCGGCAGCCTCACCGGTTATTCGTATGAGTACCGTTCAGGAGAAAAAACAACCCTTAACAAGTATGAACGCAATGAAGGATCCCTTGTGATGCGGTATGAGAAAGAAACATATGAAGGCTACACCGCAGAAACATATTATGATGAAAGCGGAAACTTTGCCTCAAAAACAAGTGTAAGCAACAGGGATGACGGTGCGGTCGTAACAACGGTCTACAGGGACGTGTATGATCCGATGATTGAAACATCCGTTTATCCGGACGGTAGAATAATCGAATACACCCGCAACGACGACGGCACCAATACCGAATCAACCTATTATCCCGGTCCGAAGCTTAAAACCGTGGAAACCTTCAACGGCATGGGCGAATCTATAGAGTTCAAATACTATGACGAAGACAACAACCCGGTTCCCGCATTGATTCCCGGACCCTATGATTTTCAGGAGGTTGGAATTTCCCTCGACGGGGTCAGGGAGGATACCTACGGCAACGGCTTGACGTTCCAAATTCCGAGCCCTGACGGCAACGGTTTCTGCGGGGAAATATCACTCACGTTAACAGGGGACCACGTTATCTTCATCCATGCCGACGTTAACGACCCTGTCGACAGCTTTGCACGTTTTATAGTCGACGAAGAAGCAGGCAGCGGTTACGGCTGGACCGACGGAATCTGTTTCATGCTTGGAAAAGACAAAGACAAACTATACCGCATATATTTTCTGAAAAGATCTTCCAATCCCGTCGTTTATTACTTAGACTACAACGAAGATTTTAAGCCGTCGTCTTACTCCGGGGCAGGCTATTTCTACTATAGTGAAAAGGATGACGGTTCGGGATGGATTGCGGAAGCCGAGATCGATATTGGCGATTTGATGAATTATTACGTTTACGGCGAAACCGCAGACTACATCGGCGACCTGTTCTATTTTGAAATAGGCATCGACCTGGATGCAAAACTTGACGGTATATCCTTTTGCGAGTACAGCAAGGAAGATTTTCTGAGTGCATACGATGAGGACAAATTCGTTTATGAACAATCGTATATAAACACTCCTTTGATTATCAAATAAATTTTGCGTTTAAGAAAGCGGCGGGGATTTCTGTTCCCGCCGTTTTAAACTGAGATTTTGGAGCTATTGTTGCGACCTGCGTAAAAAGCCCAAAATCGCGATTTTGGAGCTATTTTTGCGTGCGCGACCCCGACGCTGTACGGAGGTACTGCGAGCGGGGAGCTCGCGCAAAGCAAGTCGCGATAAATCGTCGTAAGACACACTGTGTGCTTTAAGATCCATAGCGGGATATTGTAAATCCTTATTTTGCGACTTGCGTAAAGAGCCCAAAATCGCAGTTTAAACCTACCGCTTTAATTCTCTTATGTTCCCGATATATCTGATTTCCGCAGGAAACTCCTTCGCAAGCTCGCTCTTTTCGATGGCCGCCACCGCCTGCTTGTTCGCAAGAGGCATGTAGCACTTTTTGAAGCCCAGCCTCAAAATCTCGCCAAGCCTTTTGTCCGCATGGGTCACCGCCCTGACCTCGCCTGTAAGACCCACCTCGCCGAAAAACACGCAATCGGAGGGCAGCGGAATGTTGGTCACCGAGGAAATGATGGCGCTGATGACGGCAAGGTCCGCCGCCGGCTCATCGATTTTCATGCCGCCAATGACATTCACATACGCGTCGCAGTTGACGATGGAAAGGCCCAGTCTCTTCTCCAGTATCGCTATGAGCATCGAAAGCCTGTTGTAGTCCACGCCGGTGCTCATTCTGCGGGCATTGCCGGGGTTTGCGCCGCTGATCAGCGCCTGCACCTCCACAAGCATGGGTCTTGTGCCCTCAAGCACGCAGGCCACGGCCGAACCCGCCGCATTCTGGGGTCTTCCCTCGAGGAACGCGCCGGAGGGATTGGGAACCTCTTTCAGGCCTGTGCCCGTCATCTCGAACACGCCAATCTCATTGGTGGATCCGAACCTGTTCTTCACGCATCTCATTATCCTGTAGAAAAGCTGGCGCTCGCCTTCAAAATAAAGGACCGTGTCAACCATATGTTCCAGTATCCTCGGGCCGGCAATCGAACCGTCTTTTGTCACATGGCCCACCACAAGCGTGGTGATGCCCTTCTGCTTTGAAATCTTCATGAGGGAGGAAGTCACTTCCCGCACCTGAGAGACGGACCCCGCAGTTCCCTGCACATTGTCGTCGCACATGGTCTGGATGGAATCGACAATGAGTATATCCGGCTCCACCGCCTTCATCTGCTCGTAGACCTTTGCCATGTTGGTCTCGGCAAGCACATATAGCTTTTCGGCGTTCACGGAAAGCCTGTCAGCCCGCAGTTTAATCTGCTCGCCGGATTCCTCGCCGGAGACGTAAAGAACCTTGTATTTTTGGCCCAGACTGCCTGAAAGCATAAGCATGAGGGTTGACTTGCCGATGCCGGGGTCCCCCGAAACCAGCACGATTGAACCCTTCACAAGCCCGCCGCCAAGCACCCGGTCAAGCTCTTTTACTCCCGTCTTGAACCGCTCCTTACAGGTCGCCTCGGCGTTTTTCAGCAATATTGCCTCGGCTCCCGTTCCGTCGCCCAGCCCTGCGAGGGCTGCGCTCCCCCGGCCGCCTTTTTTCCCGCCGTTCTGCGGGTCCGCAGGCGCTTTGACAAATGTGTTCCACGCTTTGCACGCGGGGCACTGTCCCAGCCAGCCGTTCTCCGATTCGTAGCCGCATTCCTTGCAGAAGAAAATGCCTTTTGATGTTTTTGCCATTAAAACCTCCTCATTGTATGGGGAAACAAGTTTTTTCGAACAATCTGCGATGCTTTTTATCCTTTATTTCTTTTCAAGTCTGAATTTCTCGACCTTTTCCACGGCTTCCTCGTAAAAATCCATGGCGCTTTCGGCGCTGAATTTTCCGTCCGCCTCGCCAAGCTTCTCCGCTATGTCCGCATCCGTGACAACCACAAACTCGCCCTCGCACTCCTTCGGATAGAAAAAGTCGTAGGTTCCGGGGTTTTCAAGGTCGTCCGGCAGCGCATTGACAAGAGCTATTCCCCACCTGTCAAGGTCTCTCATATCCGAACTTTTTTCAACCGGCGCAGTCATAAAGCCCAGCACGCTGTAGCCCTTCTCGCCAACATAAGACTCGCCAAAGGCACCCGCGTCGTCCACGGCCGCCTCATAAAGCTTAATACCTCCGTCGGTTTTGATGTTTTCAAAACTCTCCTTGGCGGCATTCTTTTTGCTCTTGGCGCATATAAAAGCCGCTCTGTCCTCCTCCCGGCACAGGACCGCAATTTCCTTCAGGTCCTCTGCAGGAATATACGGCGAAAGAGTCACCGCATCCGCAGGGAACTCCAGCCTTTTAAGGCCCTGCTCGGCGTAGAAGGACGCCTGACACATTTTGAGAGCTCCCTCGCCTGCAAAGCAGCCGTCCAGGATCACGAAATAGCCAAGGTTCCTTGCCATGGTGAGAAACATCGACAGGGAAAGAAGGCCCTCCGTACCGTAGAAAGCGAAAGCGGAATAGTCAAACATGACCGCAGGCGCCTTGGCGGCAAGCCCCAGCAAAGTCTTTGTGCAGTACTCTGTGAGCTGCGAAATGCGGCTCTTCTGCGAGTCCTCCTTCACCTCCGGGAACATGTAGATGCCCGGCGCCATTTTCAGAATCACCCGGCTCTTTTTCTCCTGTGCTTTCGCAATAAGTCTGTCCATTGAATTGTCCATAATACGTATTTCCTTCTGTCTTGCAAAACCTGTCAGATTTTAAGTTTAACCACCGTGACGCCAAAGTCACCCTCTCCGAACTCGCCAACGCGAAATTCTTTCACTCTCCGGTCCCGCTTCAGCATGTTGTGTATCTCTTTTCTGAGGACGCCCGTGCCCTTGCCGTGTATGATGGTCACGTTTTCAAGCCTTGCCCCCACGGCGTCGTCCAGGTACCTGTCGGTGACTGAAAGAGCCTCCGAGGCGGTGAATCCCCGCACGTCAAGCTCAGGCTTTATGTTGAGGGCCTTTTCCACAAGGCCCCTGTTGGACACGTTTTTATTGCGTTTTTTGTCGTCCTGCGGCTCCGGCGCCTCTCCCGCAATCTTGAGATCCGACACGTGGAGCAGCATCTTCATTATGCCCGCCTGGACGGAGACATTGCCGTCTTTGTCCTGGGGCTTCAAAACCGTAACCTTGCCGTCAATGCTGGCGCTGTAGAGCGTCTGCCCCGGCAGCAGAGGGGTGTCGATTTCCACCTGCTCGCCCATGACCGGCTTCCTGGCGGTTTTGATCTTGGCGTTTTCCGCCTCGTCGCTCATCTTGCCGAATTCCCTGCCTATAGCTTCCGCGCTCCGCAGCTTGTCCCGGCCCTCTTCGGCGTCCCGCAGCAGCTTTCTCAGCTCCTGAAGCATCCTGTCGGACTCTTTTTTCGCATCGGCAATGACACCTGCCGCCTCCTCCCGGGCCTTCTTGACCATTTCGGTCTTCTTTTCGGCCATCTGCGCCTTCTCGGCGTCAAGCTCCCGTTTCAGCCTGTCCGCCTCCTCCGTGAGCTCCTTGACCTTTCTGTGGCCCTCCTCGATCTCGCCGCGCCTCTTCTCAATATCGCTCAGCATGTCCTCAAACCGCACATCCTCGCCGGTCAGGAACTCGCCCGCCCTCGCTACAATCTCACCGTCAAGCCCCAGCTTCTTTGAAATCGCAAAGGCGTTGCTCTTGCCCGGCACGCCGATCATAAGTCTGTATGTTGGACTGAGTGTCTCCACGTCAAATTCGCAGCAGGCGTTCTCAAAGCCCTCCGTGGTTGCAGTAAAAGCTTTAAGCTCGCTGTAGTGGGTGGTGGCAAGGGTCGTAGCCCCCATCTGGTAAAGGCTCTCCAGTATGGCCATTGCAAGGGCCGCACCCTCCGTGGGATCCGTTCCCGCCCCCAACTCGTCAAGAAGCACCAGCGCACCGTCGTCCGCGCCCTTCATTATTCTGACAATGTTGCTCATGTGGGCCGAGAAGGTACTGAGGCTCTGGGCAATGCTCTGCTCATCGCCAATGTCAGCAAACACATTCTTAAACACCGCCAATTCTGATGTGGACTCGCAGGGCACCAGCAGTCCCGCCTGGGCCATCAGCGTAAACAGTCCCACAGTCTTAAGCGTCACCGTTTTGCCTCCGGTGTTGGGTCCCGTGATGACCAACGTCTTGAACTTTTTGCCTATATATACGGAAATCGGCACAACCTTCCGGGGATCTATCAGCGGGTGCCTTCCCTTGACGATGTTGATGATTCCATTGGCGTTGATCTGGGGCCGCTGGGCCTTCATTGAAAGCGCCAATGATGCCTTTGCAAAAGCAAAATCGATCTCGCCAAGGAGCTTCACGTCCTTGATAATAACGTCCGCCTTCTCTGCGCAAAGGCTCCCCAGCAGCAGCGTAATGCGCTCGATCTCCTGCTTTTCCTTGACCCTGAGCTCTCTGATTTTATTGTTCGAATCCACCACCGACGCCGGCTCGATAAAAAGCGTCTGTCCGCTGCCCGACATATCGTGAACGATGCCCGGAAACTCATTTCTGTACTCCGCCTTCACCGGGATGCAGTATCTGTCGCCCCTGACGGTTATGACCTCGTCGCGTATTGTCTTGGCGTATTTTGAAGACCGGATAAAATCGTTCAGCTTGTCCCTTATCGAGGCCTGCTCTTTCGTAATCTTTTTCCTGATATCGGAAAGGGTCGGACTGGCGTCATCCGACATCTCATCCTCCGAAATAATGCACCTGTAAATGTCAGACTCCAGGCGGTAGTCCTCCTCAAGAAGGCCTATTTTCGCCACAACAACATTGGCGTCTTCGCCGCTGTCAGCCCCGCTCTCATGGCAGTGGTTGATTGTGCGCCTGGCAGCCTTCAGCACCCCGGCAATGGAAAGCAGCTCCGTAAACGAAAGCATGCTCCCGCCGCAGGCCCGTTTGACAGACGGCACCACATCCGAAAGCCCTCCCAGCGGAGGCCTTCCCTTCCTCATAATCACCGCCAATGCATCATCCGTCTCTCTCAGCTTCTCCTTAACCGTCTCAACCTCCGTAAAAGGCTCAAGCTCCTCACAAAGCCTGACCGACAGTTCCGACGAAGTCAACCCGGCAAGTCTCTCCCTTATAATATTGAATTCAAGCGTATTCAGCAGTTTTGAATCCATCCGTTTTCCCTTTTCACCCTATTAAAAATCCACAAAAAAGCCTGCCCCGCCCGGCCCGCACACTGCAAAGCCAAACCGCAAGCGACCGCCGCAATCCTTTTCTTTTGTTATGTGTTTCCCCCGCGACTTGCGCAAAGAGCCCAAAACTCAGCATCTTTTTTCCGCCAGATTGAAATGCTGATTTTGGAGCTATTTTTGCGTGCGTGGACCCGACTTGCTTAAGCCTGCGATTTTGGAGCTATTTTTTCTTGAGCAAACCCGAAGCTGTACGAATGTACTGCAAGAGGTTTGTTCAAGAAAAGCAAGTCGCGCGCAGTCGTCGCAAGACTCCTTGTTCAGTTATTGTTCTTCTCCGCGACTTGCGCAAAGAGCCCAAAATCGCGGCTTAAGAGCTGTACGAAGGTACTTCGAGCGGTTTGTGTGCGCAAAGCAAGTCGCGAGTAATCGTCGTCAGACACCTTGTGTGCTTTCAGAAGTATAGTCAGGAGTTTTTA
>CACZNV010000068.1 GCA_902782645.1 uncultured Ruminococcus sp.
AATTCACAAGGAATTAAGAAGCTCTTTGCGCATTTTGCCTTAATATAAGACAATAGCGCATACAATACTTCAAACAAGAAAGTGCGGGTTCGTTCACGGAAAAACAGCTAAATAAACCGCAAAACGGGTTCCTTACGCAAGCAGGATAAAAGAAGGGTAGTTTTGCGGAGGTAGTCTAAAAAAGATAAATAACACGTGTTATTTTACGGATTTTGGTGGTTTGTAAAAATATCGGTTGCGTTTCTTTTTCTTGAGTGCTACAATGAATTTACTTGATAATTATGATTGTGGTATTGCTTTGCAGCGATTACAACATGTCATGACAACAACTCAACAATTACTGTTAAGGAGGTTTTTATGAAAAAAATCATATCCTTTTTCGCCGCATTGCTGCTCATAGCTTCTGCAGTGATTCCTCAAACTGCCGTGTTTGCGGAGGACAGAATTGACCCTGACAGCGCGAAAACACTTATAAAGAATGCACGCGATATCATGCTTAGTTATGAGGTTGGGTTCAGATGGTTTATCGACGTGAAAGATACAAGCGGGAGTGATGACAGAAGTCAGGATGTTGCCGTTTTGGGATACGGCGGCCATGATTATGCTTCATATTTCAGACCGGTCAAAGATGGGTTTGATGCGGACGGTGTTAAGCAGCTTATATCGGATACCTTCGCTTCGCAGGTGGCGGAATACTATCTTGCGAAAGAGAGTTTTTACGACCTTTATTATACGAAGGACAACAGGTTGTACTATTATATATCCTACGGCAGTCAGCTTGGCGATTTCTCGAGCTTTGACCTGACAGACGGGGAAATTGATGCCCTTGAAATACTTGATACGGGGGATGCGTCAGTTAAAACAACTTACAGAAGGCCTTATTACGGGGATTTCGACAGGGAAGCAGTTGTATTGTTCTCGTTTGTTAAGGAGAACGGGGAATGGAAGGTCTCGGGTATTGATACGTCAGGAGGCGTGTTTAGCCTATACGCCAAAGAGATTGACCGGACTGCCTTTTCTGAGGAGCTCGCCAAGACAGAGATCGCGGCACTCCTTGGCGACATCTACAGCCTGACTTATGTTGACGGGGGCAGTTTTGCCTACCATATGGATATAAATGATTTAAACAGCGGGGAACCGGGATCTGTGAAACGCGAGGGCGTAG
Source organism: uncultured Ruminococcus sp. (assembly GCA_902782645.1). Lineage (GTDB taxonomy): Bacteria > Bacillota > Clostridia > UBA1212 > UBA1212 > UBA1212. Next base: position 1,166 of record CACZNV010000068.1, read on the forward strand.
ATTATTACCGCATCAGGGGCGCCAAGGGAAAAACCGAAACATGGATGAATTATGCTCTGCGCTTTGCAACTTCGGAAATTGCAGAAAGACTTGTGAAAAACGGAAGCTATTGCATTGACGTGGATGGCAGGATGTACTACTCCGAAAGAAATTCAAGCAACAATGCCTTTGCGGTTTTGAATTTCAGTCCCGAAGCTCTTGCAGGTGCAGCATATAGCACGGTTTCACAAAATGAAAACGGTGCGGCTGTGAAAGTGACCTTGACGACAAGGGAACACGAGACTGTAGATCTTAGCTTTGAGTTTTCGCCTGTAAGCGGCCAATGGGTGGTCAGCGGCGGTGACTTTGCGGAGAAGCTTGATGCGCTTTTTGGGACCAAAACCGCCAATGCAAACACCGGTGACGACGCTCAAATACTGCTCTTGGCGGGTTTTATAGTGATTATCGTTTCAATAACCGTTGTGAAAGCAAAGTCGAAAAGAAAAAGTGATTAAGCAGATAACAGCCTAAAAATAGGAGAATATTTAAGATTCCGGAGGGAAAAACAGTCGGAGAAACAATAAAATAACCTTAAAATTAGCACTCACCGCTTGACAGTGCTAACAATCGTGGTATAATGTAGGCGTTCAAGGAAAGAAGCGCCGGAGAAAGAATCCGAAAGGATCCCTGGAAGCGCGGGGCCTTGAACAAATACACTATACAAAACGGAGGAATAGATTATGTATTTACCGAGTATTTTTTCTGAAAACTTTTTTGACGACTGGATGGACTACAGCTTCCCGAGAGTTGACGTTGACAAGCAGCTCTACGGAAAAAACGCAAACAGAGTCATGAAGACAGATGTTCGCGAGAACGAGGACGGATATGAGGTTGAAATAGATCTCCCTGGATTCAAGAAAGACGAAATCGACGTTCAGCTGGAGCAGGGTTACCTCACGGTCAAAGCCGCAAAAGCTCTTGAAAAAGACGAAAAGAAGCGGGGCAAGATTATCCGCCAGGAACGTTACTCAGGCACAATGTCCAGAACATTTTTCGTTGGCGAGGGCGTGACCGAGGACGAAATTAAGGGCAAGTTCGAAGACGGCGTTCTTAAACTTTCGATTCCGAAGGCACAGGCCAAGATTCCCGAGAAGAAGACCATCTGCATTGAGGGGTAAAAGTTTTTAAAACATAATATCCTCTATTTATCAAAGGGCACAAGTCGAAAAAAAGGCTTGTGCCTTTTTGGTTTTAGACCGCAGGACGGTTTGAAAAAGCGGTTTGAAAAAGGGCTCGACACGGACTTGTGGGATGTGTTATAATCAAAAGTTGTTTGTATCAGTAATTAATGACTGGAATGTAATTGGAGATACGCGATATGGCTATTATTAATTGCAAAATGTGCGGCGGTAAAATGGATCATGCGGCAGGGGCGTCGGTGAGTGTTTGCCCCCATTGCGGAACACTTCAGACAACGCCAAGCCTTGACAACCCAAGTACCGCAGCCTTATTTGAAAATGCCGACAGCTTGAGAGCAAACGGTGAGTTTGATAAAGCAGAGGGTGTTTACCGGAAAATACTTGCCGAGGACGGAACGGATGCGGAGGCCTACTGGGCTCTTGTCCTTTGCTGCTATGGCGTTAAGTATGTTGAAGATCCCAAAATGCACAGTCTTGTTCCCACGGTCAACCGGGCGGAGTACGGACCGGTTTCGGAAAACGGGGACTACAAGGCTGCTCTTAAGTACGCCGACGAGTATCAGCGGGAACTGTATGAGAGCGAGGCAAAAGCCATTGGCGATGCGCAGAGAAAGATACTTGCTCTGCCGCAGAACGCCGTGGCTTTCGATGTGTATATTTGCTGCAAAGAGACCGATATAAACTGGAAAAGGACCCAGGATTCGGTGCTGGCAACAGATCTTTATAAGCAGCTCGACCATGAAGGCATCAGGGTATTCTACCCCCGGGTCACTCTGGAAAACAAACGTCCGGACGAGCACGAGGCGTATATGTTTGCGGCTCTTTCCACCGCCAAGGTCATGATTGTCTTCGCCACCGAAAAGGAGTATGTCCTGGCGCCGGAAGTGAAGAACGGATGGTCCCGCTACCTGGTTTTTGTCAAGAACAGCGGCGGCAGTAAAGCTTTGATACCCGCATTCAAAGGAATGGATTCGGACAGTCTTCCCGAGGAGCTTAAGGTTCTCCGGACTCAGGACATCTCAAAACCGGGCTCTATGCAGGACCTCATCCGCAGCGTCAACAAACTCATTGGCTATTACGAGGCCAATCCCTTGGCCCGTGAAAACTCAGCTGCGGGTTCTGCCGCCAATGCAGAGACTCTTCTCAAACGCGGAAAAGCATTTCTTGAGGAGAGAAACTGGTACAAGGCGGATCAGTCTTTTGAACTTGTGCTGACCCAGGACACGGAAAACGTGGAGGCCTATCTGGGCAAGCTCATGGCCTACGCTCACGCCCGCAGGCGGGAGGATCTTCTCGACTGCTCCGAGCCTTTTGACGACAATGAAAACTACCGAATTATTGAAAAAATTGGCGGAGAGGAATTGGCGGCAGAGCTGAAGGGCTATGTTGACTCCATAAAAGAGCGCAACACCAATGAGAAACTCACGGAGATTTACAACAAAGCGCTCAGCGCCATGAACGTTGCAATGACGGAGAACACCTATCTGGCCGCTGCCGAGATATTCAAAAAGGTGCCCGGTTTTAGGGATGCGGACGAGCTTTGCAGCCAGTGTATTGAAAAAGCCGAGGGTTGCCGCAAACATGCGATATATGCCAAGGCAATCATGCAGATGCAGCAGAACGGTGTTCACGGCTTTGAGGAAGCAATCAGGACGTTTCAGACGATTCCCGGGTGGAGGGATGTGGACCATCAGATAAGTCTTTGCAGGAGAAACATTGACGAGATAAGCGAGATGATCGAGGAGGAAAAGCTGGAGCGCAGGAAGAAGAAAAACAGCAGGCGCAAAAAGGTCCTGGCGATAACGCTGGGAACAGCTGCAGTTGTTGCAGTGATTGTTGTTGCCCTGGTCCTGGTATTGAATAAGTAAAGAAGACACCGGCCGCTTCGCAGAAATGGGAGCGGCCGGTGTTCTTTCGTCAGTCAAGGGTTAATTGGCGGTGCCGCGGTGTTCAGATTCTTCCGAACTCGTCAACGCCGAGAACGAAATATGTTGCTCCGCCCACGGCAACTTCCTCTGCGACACTGTCGTTTCTGAGGCCTCTGCCGAAGGACTCGTGGCTTGATTTGACTGCTTTACGGGTGCTGGAGAAGACTTTGAGAATCTCCTTGGCGTCTTCGATACGGTTTTCTTCTGTCCCGATGAGGAGCGTTGTATTGCCCACGTTCAGGAAGCCGCCTGTTGTGGAGAGGCGTGTAACTTCAAAACCGCGGTTTGTGAGTGCGGAAATAACTACGTTGCTGTCATCGTTGTTCACTATGGCGAGAATTAATTTCATGAGTGCTTTCCTTTCTTTTAAGATGTTTATATGGTTTCCCAAAACTCGTCCGGTTTTAGGATAAACCGGCGATTTTGGAGCTATTTTTGCGTGCGCG
>CACZNV010000069.1 GCA_902782645.1 uncultured Ruminococcus sp.
ACCGCTCGAAGTACCTTCGTACATCATCGGGTTTGTTCGCGAAAAAATAGCTTCTAAATCGCTGGCTTAAGCAAGTCGGGTTTGTTCACAAAAAAATAGCTCCAAAATCGCCGGCTTAAGCAAGTCGGGGTCGCGCACGCAAAAATAGCTCAAAAATCGAGATTTTGGGCTCTTTACGCAAGCTGCTTTTCGGAGGAAAACTATGAAAAAGATTATTGGCGTGTTAATTCTCTCACTTATTATGCTCGTCCCGGCGACTGTTTTTTTCATCACCGCCAACGCGTTTGACGCAAGGGACGGCAAATGCGACACATACGTATACGCACCGGGAGTTTACGACCTGAGTGTGGAGTGCGACGATCCGGACGCAACGTTTCAATGGGGCGCCTCCATCGGTTACCACGGCAGCTTCATGGAGCTCATTGACAACGACAAGTACTCCGGAACCAAAACTTCTCACATGTCTCTCATCACCAATGACTCGCTGGCCTCGGCCGACAGCGACTGGGACGAGATTGTTTTCTGGTGCAAAGTCACCTCCCACGGCGTAACAAGGTACCTTGTGGGGCAAAAGATGGGAATTGCCACCCACGGAATGCTTCTCCGGGATATTGAAAAGAAAGGCATCGCAATCACTGATCTTGGGATTTCGAGCGGCGAATATGCTTCAAAAAAGACTGTGAACGACATCACGTATTTCGACTGTTTCGCAGGTCAGCCCTTCTGCCCCATTTACTCGTGGTACAAAGGTGACGCCAATATCTTCTTCCAATCCGAGGTCAGCTTCAAAACAGAGATGCATATTATAGAGGACGGGAAGGATACCGTTCTTGACGAATACGACGACTACACGCCAAGGAAAACCGGCAAGGGCATCATCACCATGCGCCTTGACCTTGTGCTCTACCAGAACGGGGAGCGCATGGAGACCGTCGACTCCCGCTCAGCTGTGGTGAATGTCATCACGCCGGACGGAGTGGGAAAAGCATACACAAAGCAGGCATGCTCGGTTCTTGAGGAACAGTACAGCCAGTCCAAGGTGCTTGCCCACCTTGACAAGGGAGAATACATCACTCTCCTTGAGCAAAAAGGCGGATACTGGAAAGTGGTCGGCGGCGGCCGGGCCGGATACGTGCCGGCAACGGCGCTGAATGTGCTGGAGAACATTGGCGATGTCTCGGTCAGCATTCCGGAGCCTGTGGCAAACACGGCGATGACGGCGGAGGTTGACCTTGGCGACAGTTCTCTCTACGGTCTCTTCGACCAGGAGCCCGTCACGTGGTACGACAAAACCGCGTCCCGCTTTCTCAATGCAAACGACAAGTTCATTTCAGGTCACACTTACGAGCTGAGCGTGTGGCTTAAGGCAAAAAACGGCAAGCGTTTTGAGATCAGCGACGGTTCCCCGGCAGTCATTGCCTACATCAACGGAGTCAGAGTCACTGCCAAGAAGGCGTATGAGCAGGACCCCCAGGAGGTTGTGGAGCTCACGCTGACGTACGATCACGTCCACAGTTTTCACTACATCGCCAAGGTGGAACCCACGTGTACCCAGGAGGGAAAGCTTGGCCGCTACAAGTGTTCCTGCGGCTGGTCCTTTGAAGACGCCAAGGCAAAAACCAGAATCGAAGATATAAACTGGGGTGTCATTCCCGCTCTCGGGCACCGGGAGTCCGAATGGAAATCGGACGGTACCAACCACTATAAAGTCTGCCTGCGGAGCGGCTGCGGCAGTATCATACCGGGCTCTTCGGAAACTCATTCCGGAGGCACAGCCGCGTGCATGCACGGCGCAATCTGCGAAGTTTGCAGTCTTGAGTACGGAGCCCCGGGGCCCCACAATTACGCATCCGAGTGGAACTATATTGACGATGACGGTCATGCCCATTATTGCACAAATCTTTGCGGCGAGCACAGTGCCATTGTTTCCCACCGACCGGGGCCCGCAGCCACTGCGGACACACCCCAGGTTTGTCTTGACTGCGGATACGTATTGGCGGCTCCGGTCAGCCACACCCATGTGCTTGAGCTTGTCGAAATTGTAAATCCCACATGTACCCTTCCCGGAAAGGCGGCCTACTTCCGCTGCTCCTGCGGCTCATGCTTTGAGGACAGCAGCGGTCTGATACCGATTACAAGCAGCGACTGGGGCATAATTCCGCCGCTGGGACACATCGATTCTGACTGGCAATTTGATGACAACTATCACTACAAGGTTTGCCTCAGGAGCGAATGCGGTCAGACAATTTCGGGAACCTTTGAAGAACATGCCGGCGGCAGCGCCACCTGCACAGAGCAGGCCCATTGCGACGTCTGTGGCGAACCCTACGGCTACTTTGCGCCTCACACCTGGAGCGATGTCTTTACGTGCTATGACGAGAATTTCCACGTACATGTCTGTACTGCAGAAGGCTGCAACGCAGAGAGCGAGCCTCTCCCCCACAGGCCCGGAGCACCCGCTACGGCCACTGATCCCCAAGTCTGTCTTGACTGCGGGTTTGTGATTGAGGAGGCTCTTGGCGGCGATAATCCGACCCAGCCACCTGAGACGGATGATCCTTTCGGCACCGCCGAACCGTCGCCAACGCCCTCTAACACCGCAGAACCTCCTGAAACATCAGAGCCTTCCTTGACTCCCGAACCCTCAGAAAATACGCCTGAACAAGGCACGTCTGAGCCCTCAGGTTCTCCGGAAGAAAAACCCTCAGGAGCCCTCATTGCTGCAGCTGTGGCGGCAACGGTATTGCTCATCGCCGCTGCAGCTGTTCTTGCGGTTGTGATAGTTAAAAAGAGGAAAAAATAAACCTTAAACCATTCAGGAGGGATTATGAGCTGCGGTTCAAAAGAAGCCCTCGCTGTATACGACATAAAAACCGGCAAGCTGGATTTCCTCAACTGACTTTTGCTATTTAAACTAAAAGACTGCCGTCCTCCGATTTTGAAGGGGGCCGGCAGTCTTTTATCAATTTATTGATGCCCTGCGCAGAGCGCCAAAAACCTTATTTAAGCATTTTTATGAGTTCGGGGAGCACGGGCTCAAACTTAACGCCGTACCAGTGGTCTTTGTCGCCTGCAGTGTTTTTGATGCAGAGAACAGTGTAGTCTGCGGCAATCTTAGCGGCCTGTTCGACGGTCTTGCCTCTCATGAGAGCGCCGGAGAATGCGGAAGCGTAAACGTCTCCCGTTCCGTGGCAGCCGCCTTCCAGCTTTTCATGCTTGTAATAAAACTCGCTCTTTCCGTCCGCGACGAATACGCCTGTAAAGCCTTTTTCGAAGCCGACGCCTGTGAGGACGACTTTCTTTGCTCCTATGGAGAGGAGATCGCTGCAGATTTTGCGGATATATGCCTCGTCGTACTCTTCGCGGTATTCATTGGCGGTGAGGAAGCAGGCTTCCGTGAGGTTCGGGACCGCAAGGTCTGCCTTGGCGACAAGCTTTTTCATTGCGGCAACGAAAGCCGTGTCGAAGCCTTTGTAGAGAACGCCGTTGTCTGCCATTGCAGGGTCAACTATGAGAAGAGAGCCCTCTTTGAGCGTTTTGTCTGCAATATCGATGCAGATATCTATTTGAGTCTCGCTTCCGAGGTATCCGGTGTACATACCATCGAATTTAATGCCTTCCCGTCCCCAATGTTCAAGGATGGCGGGCATATCGTTTGTCAGGTCTCTGAATGTGAAACCTTTAAAGCCGGCAGTGTGAGTTGAGAGAACCGCAGAAGGAATGACCGCAGTCTCAACGCCGCAGGCCGAGAGAATCGGGAGAGCCACTGTAAGCGAGCACTGACCCACACAGGAAATGTCCTGCACTGTCAAAATACGTTTGTATTCATTATTGGAATTCACGGGAATCACCTCCGAATAAATTTAATCCTAAATTCAGGTTATAGAGAGCCGGTTTCGGCAACGATTGGTTTGCCGTTTGTATCCGGTGCCGTGCCGTTTGCAATCATTGCCGTGTAGGCAACCGCAAGCCTGTCGCACTCGTTGTTGAATTCATTGTCGGCATGGCCTTTGACCTTTATCCACTCGACTTTGTGAAGCTTGGTGAGTTGAAGAAGCTCAGTGATAAGATCCACATTGGCTTTGTCCCTAAAGCCCTTTGCCTGCCACTTTTCCACCCAGCCCAGCGTAAATGTGTTCACAACATAGCTGCTGTCCGAGTACAGTTTGACGGAGCAAGGCTCTTTAAGAAGCTTCAGCGCCTCTATGGGACCCCGCAGCTCCATGCGGTTGTTGGTGGTGTTCGGTTCGCCGCCGTAGATCTTTTTGTAAAGATTTCCGTAGATGAGAACCGCACCGTAGCCCCCCGGTCCGGGATTGCCTGAGCAGGCGCCGTCCGTGTAGATAGTCACGCTCTTCAAGAGTACCCCTCCGTTTTAACCGATTTCTTTCTGCAGGCATCCATTCCCTCGAGAACGGCTTTTCTGAAGCCCGCCTCGTCAAGGGCAGTCACTGCCGCAATTGTCGTACCGCCGGGAGAGCACACGTCATCCTTAAGCACAGCCGGATGGACACCGGATTCAATGAGATAGCCAGCAGTTCCGAACATGGCCTGCTCAGCCATTAAAAGTGCGTCTTTTCTTGTAAATCCCGCCTTGACGCCAAAGTCAGCCATTGTTTCGATCATCAGGCAGAAGTACGCAGGGCTGCTGGATGTAACCGCAATCATCTCGTCAATGAGTTTCTCGGACTTGACGGTAACAACCTTGCCGGTCTTCGAAACCACCTCGATTATACTGTCATGGAGAGCCTCATCTTTATCGCCAAAGTTATAAAAGTACGCTCCGGTGATTCCGAGCCCTGCCCTTGCAGGAAGATTGGGAATCATTCTGACGATTTTTGCGTCCCTGCCCACAATTTCAAGATAGGACTTGATTGTGACGCCTGCGGCGATTGACACAATAACTTTGCCTTTCTCTATCTCAGGTTTGATTTTTTCTGCGACAATGCCCGTGATCTGAGGCTTGACGCAGATAAATATAACATCCGACTTTTCGGCTGCTTCAAGCTCGCTTCCGCAAACAACGCAGCCAGTCTCCGCCGCAATCGCCTCAGCCTTTTTGGCATCGCTGTCGTATAGGTAAACATCTTTTCCAAGGGCAGCGCCTCTTGTCAATGCCGCTGTCGCCAATGCGCCTCCCATGGCGCCGCATCCTAAAAATGAAATCTTCATGGTAGCCTCCGTCTGCTGAAAACGGTCGTGAAAAAACGACCATACACTTTTATTATACATCTCGCCAATATGTTTTGTAAAGAATCACAGGGTTCGGGGTCGGTGTCAAGTTTCGACGGAGAAGTGACAATTTTTCTTGGCTTGTCACTCTCTGAAAGATCTTCCAATAATCCCTTCATAACC
>CACZNV010000070.1 GCA_902782645.1 uncultured Ruminococcus sp.
GACAGCGGCGAGACGCCCACGCCATCGCCCACGCCCGACAGCGGCGAGACGCCCACGCCTTCGCCCACGCCCGACAACGGTGAGACACCCACGCCTTCGCCCACACCCGACAGCGGCGAGACGCCCACGCCTTCGCCCACACCCTCTGGGGGAGAAACCACCTGATCATTCCCGCGGAAAAGCTGCCGGAAAAGCTGCGGCTTCGGAGACAAAAACACTCAGCGGGAAAACCGGGGGACCGAAAACAGGTTTTAAACGGGCAAAATGCGGCCAAATGTGGCTTGTTGCCTATTGAAAAAGACACCTGATTTTTATATTATATATTTTTGACAAAGTGCCCCGGCAGGTTTGGTGCTTCGAAAACGATTGGAGATTTGCAATGAGTAATCTGAAACTCGCAGTTGCCGTAATGGATATCGGAACAACAGGCGTCAGAATCCTTGTGGGAAGGATCACTGACAAAGGTATCCCGAAAATAATTGCGAAATCCGAGTGCGTCGCCTCAGAGCCTATTAATGTGCTTACGCCCGATCTGGGCCGTACGCAGCTGCGCTCCTGCGTTGAGAAGGCCGTGGAGACTGTTCTCAACAAGACCGGCATAGAGATTACATCGTGCTACATAAGTCTCGGAAATGCGTTTATAAGACAAATCTATAGCTCGGGAGAGATTTTCCTGGTTCCGCAGGCACCGGTTACGGGCCTTGATGTGGGAAAGGTTCTCAACAGGGCATCAGAGGTCGATTACGGCGACGACGAGGTTCTTGTGGACATCGTTCCGCTGGCCTATTTTGCCGACGGCGAGCTTCTCAAGGATAAGCCGGAGACCACTGTCTGCAGCAGACTGTCCCTCGAAGCCAATGCAATCATTTCAAGATCCGATGTTTGCTCAAATATTTCCAAACTCCTTTCCGAGTGCGGCATAAAGACAGACGGATTTGTGCCCTCGTTCTTTGCGAGCCAGAAGGTATTCGATTCATCATCCTTTTTTTCTTCGAAGGGCGGCGGATGCTTTACAGTTATTGCGGACGTTGGCGGCACTGCGACGGATGTCTCAATTTACTACAACGGCATACCTTTCGCCTTTAACACAGTGAACGTGGGCGGAAACAATATAACAAGAGATATTGAGGTTGTGCTTTCCGTTCCGTCAAACCAGGCTGCGCGCCTGAAAATGAGCTGCAACTACGCCACACCTGCGGCGGTTACCGTAAATGAGACAATTCAGCTTGACAGGGCGGACAGAGAGGAACAGTCCGTGGAGGCTACTTACATTGCCGGCATTATCAATGCGAGAATAGAGGACATCGCAAAGAAAGTACAGCGGGCAGCAGGGGAGCTCATGGAGAGCAGAGGCGTCAATAAATCCGCCATAAGCAGGTTTTATTTCATTGGCGACGGTATAGTGAGTTACCGCGGAATCAGGGAAGTGCTGGAGTCCGTGATAAGAACTGCCGATGTTGAAGCGGTTGACAAGGGCAAAGATCTTGGCATCAAGACCTCGTTTACAACTGCTCTCGGCATGCTGATATACATATCCTCGAAGATTAAGTACGGACGCCGCCCGTCCACGGTCATAAACCACAACGAGACAGATTCCGGGAAAAACGCCGGGGAGGATACGAAGGGCGGAAAGAATAAAAAGGGCCTGAAAGCCTTTTTCGGCAAATTCAAGGGCTGAGCAAAGCCGAAAAAGCTGTGAAAAACCGCATTTTTGGCTAAAAACAGTGGCTAACGCGTATTGAAAAAAACAATGCGCGGCAATATAATATAAAAAGAGAAAAACTCTTTTTCGGGAGGTATTATCGTGCCTGTTAGTTATGACATTGAACAAGTAAAGGACGCAAGAGTGGCGATCATCGGTATCGGCGGCGGCGGAAACAACGCTGTCAACAGAATCATTGAAGAGACCGCCGGCGACAAGGACATGGAGAAGGTTTCGTTCATCGCAATGAACACCGACTACCGTGTGCTTAACAACTCAAAAGCTAAGATCAGAATTCCTCTTGGCGAGAAACTTACAAGAGGCGTAGGCTGCGGCGCAAAACCCGAAGTCGGAAGAATGGCTGCTGAAGAGTCCACGGAGCAGATTAAAAACGCTCTCGAGAATATTGACATGGTGTTTATCACCTGCGGTATGGGCGGCGGTACAGGAACCGGCGCAGCGCCTTACGTGGCAGAGCTTGCTCAGCAGAAGGGCATTCTTACCATTGGCGTGGTCACGAAGCCTTTCGGATTCGAGGGAAAGAAGAAGACCCTTACAGCCGAGGAAGGAATCGAAAAGCTTAAGGCTAATACTGACTCCCTCGTTGTTATCCCCAACGACAGGGTTTACAACGTGCTGAGGGAGAAGGGCACCATGCGTGAGGCATTCAGACGCGTTGACACGGTCCTCTCCACAAGCGTGAAGGGAATCTGCGAGATTATCACAAAGCGCGGCGAGGTCAACATTGACTTTGCGGACCTCAAGACCGTCATGACAGGCCGCGGCATCATCCACATGGGTGTTGGCTTCGGCAAGGGCGACAACAGATTCGCGGACGCTCTCAACATGGCTATTAAGAACCCGCTGCTTGACACAACAATCGACGGTGCAAAAGAAGTTGTATTGAACTTCTACGGCGACAACATCGGCATTTTCCAGATGAACGAGAGCTCCGAATACATCGCCAAGGCTGTCCATCCCGACGCAGAGATCATCTGGGGTTACAGGGAGCCCGAGGGAGAAACGGCGGAGAAAGACTTCGTTCAGGTTACAATCATTGCCGCAGACATTGTTCCGGTTGAGAAAACAAGCCTTCCCTTCGTAGGCGCAAGCGAGAAGCCTGAGCAGCCGGCTCAGGAGCAGCCCGTCAGAAGGTCGGAATTCAGCTGGAAGCCCATCGGTTTCTAATAAAGACATGAAAAACGGGAGCCCCGGCAGAGGGACACCTGAGAGTATTAAAGCAACAGCTACTAATGAAAAAAATCCGGCGCATGACCGGATTTAGAGGAGGTTTACAATGGCTAATGAATTTGGTGAGTACAACGATTTCTTTTCTGAGAGCGACTTTGTCGACGCAAGAATCGTTATCCTCGGTGTCGGCGGCGGCGGAAACAACGCTGTTGACAGAATGATAGAAGACAATAACTTTGACGATGTTACTTTTGTTGCCGTCAATACAGACGTTAACGTGCTGAGCGCATGCAAAGCTCCTGTTAAGGTTCAGATCGGAAGAAAAGAGACAAAAGGCCTTGGCGCAGGCGCAAAACCCGAGATCGGTGCAAAATCCGCTCAGGAGAACTACGAGGACATTTCGAGAGTCCTTGACGACTGCGACGTTGTGTTCATCACAGCAGGCATGGGCGGCGGAACGGGCACAGGCGCAGCTCCGATCATCGCGAAGTGCGCAAAAGACAAGGGCATCCTCACAATAGCCGTTGTTTCCAAGCCTTTCTCCTTTGAAGGTGCACGCAAGATGAAGGTTGCCGAGGCGGGCATCGAAGAGCTCAAAGCCAACGTTGACTCAATGCTCATCGTCCCCAACAACAACATCTTCAAAGTATTCAAGGATCAGAGAATCCCGATCAAGGAAGCATTCAAGAAGGCCGACGAGATCCTCACCCAGTCTGTTGCCGGCATCTACGACATCATCAAGAAGTGCGGCGACATCAACATCGACTTCGCTGACATCAAGACGACAATGACCAACCGCGGCATCATCCACATGGGCGTAGGTTTCGGCAAGGGCGAAGACAGATTCAAGCAGGCTCTCGCAAGAGCAACCCAGAACCAGCTCCTGGAGACCACCATCGACGGCGCAAAGATCATCCTTGTTCAGTATTTTGGCGACACCCTCGACATGGGCGCAATTGCTCAGTGCGGCAATGAGATCTGCGAGAAGGCGGATCCCAATGTTGACATCATCTTCGGTACAAGAGAGCCCGAGGTTGAGAGCGAAGATTTGAGAGACTTCGTCTACATCACCATTATCGCGGCAGACTTTGCTCCGAAGGAGGCAGCTCTCTCCGACAGTTCCTTTGCAAGCATCGCTTCCGGTGAAGCTTTCCAGAGAGTACAGGCTTCGTCTCAGAGCGCTTTCGGCCCCGCTGCTGCTCCGGCTCCCCAGCCCCAGGCTCAGCCCGCTCCCGAAGCACTCGCCAAAGAAGACGATGACGATGTTCCTCCATTCTTAAGAGCAAGAAACTGAGAATTAACAAGCGGGTCACCGACTGACCGCATAAAATGAAAACCGCTTCCCGAAAAGCCGCAAGAACTTTTAAGGGAAGCGGTTCTTTACATATGTTAACTGCTTATCAACGCCTCTTTTTGACAGGTTTTGTTTTTGAAAACTTCTCGGATCTTTTCTCAGCTGAGAACACAAAATAGCCGTCTTCGGTCCTGGTGATTCTGACGCCGCCGAAAACGCTTATAATCTTGTTTTTGTACCAGTCAAGCCTTTTGGTTACCATGAAAAGCCTGCCTCCGGTGCGGAGGTGCAAGAAAGCTCCTTCTATAAAGGCTTTCGCCACGGAAAAATCCGTATGGTAGGGCGGATTTGACAGTATCAGGTCAAAATCCATTTCGGGAACATTTGAAAAAGCGTCCGACAGGCAGGCTTTGATGCGGGTTTCGGGGATGTTGTTTGCCTTGGCGTTTTCAAGGGAAAGCTTCACGCACCTCTCGTCAACGTCCGTGAAGTGTACCTCCGCAGAAGGCAGAATTTTGGCGAGATAGATTCCCGCAATGCCTGCGCCGCAGCCCAGGTCAAGCACTTTCGAGGGCACACCGTAAAGCTCCGAAGCCGCTGCCCCTGCATCTTTCAGCATCGCCAATGTGCCGCTGTCTGCCCTTGAAGGCGAAAAAATGCCTTCCTCGGTGTTAAGTGTTATTTCGATATCGCCAAGCCTTGCCGTGTACATAGTTTCAAAACCTTTCGCGCCTGCTATCTTATAGCAGCGGCCGTTTTAAATCAAGGGCAATAATCCTTTAAGAGTTTTAAGGTATCGCGCGGATTGGCTTCTGTACTATTGAAAAGAAGAGGCGGATAGGCTAAAATGGACCTACGAAAAAGATTGTTTGAAAGGGGGCGCTCCTGTGAAAAAACTGTTCAAAATTATAGCTGTTTTATTGGCGGCAGTCTTGATGCAGGTGATTCTTGCGGGCGTCACCGCTGCGGACGAATGGGGCCGCCCGGACAATTATGCAACCAATGCTTTTCCCCAGAAATACGGAAGAATCGGCGCTGACATAAACTTCAGCACTTTGACGGAGTCCCTCAAATTGACCATGACTGCCGATAAGAAAACTCTCGGCAGCGGAAAAATAACTTTCACGCTCAATATATCCGGAGTCGGGGAGGACCTTGCGGTGAATGCCGTTGGCGTCATACCCGTTTACGACACACATATCTTTAATGCGGTGGCGGAAGGAATTCCGGAGGGGAGAGAATCTAGGCTCATTGGCGGCTTCAGATTCGACAAAAAGCCTGCGGTGGAGACCTCTAAATGGGCGGAGAGCATGAGCGCCTACGCTGTCGCTGCAGGCTGGCAGAGCGGCGACCCTCTTTATATTCCGACCGATACCGACAAAGACTTTTATTCCTTTTCTCTCGATCCGAAGAAAAATGCCAAGGGCCCCAGCCTCGTTCAGGCTTACGTCACCTTCAAGTACGGCGAGCTTGAGTATTCACGGCTTGTGGGCATTACTGTCGGCGGCGAAGACCGGAGAATCACATCCGCATCCGTAACCGTCGGAAACGGCCTCACCCTAAAGGTCAAGGCGGTCCTGGGTGAAATATCATCGGCTCCGTATATGCTTTTTAACATGGAGGGACAGGGCGAAAGACTGGTGCTCGGTGAATTTGTAAACGGATTGTGGCAGTTTGAACTCACCGGCATAGGATTCGAACACATGACCGACAGAATCGGGTTCAGACTGTTTTCAGACGGCAATGCTGTGGACAGCAGAAACGGTTTTACGGTTAAAACATATGCGGAGGCGGTGCTGGAAAGCTCCGCTAAGGAAGAAGCAAAGGTGCTTGCCGGAAGGATGCTTATGTTCGGCGAGAAGGTGCAGCTGTACAAAGACTACAGGACAGATGAACTTCCCACGGAGGGCGTTGAGGCGCTTTCCAACGAAGAACTGTTCCCCGAGTTTGAAGCTCCTGAGAAACGGGGCGGTGTAATCGAGGGCGATGAGGCCACAAGGATTACAGGAACAAGGTTTGATTTCCTTGGCGGTTTTGAATACACATTCGACGTGGAAAACCCGGGCGAGGAGCTCATAATCGGATTTGATGACGGCGGTGAAGAACCGGAGAAGCTTTACTACAGTGTCCTTGAAGAGAATGAGAGAAGTGCGGTGAAAACCGTTTCTGTGAGCATTCTCGACATGGAAAGAACGGTCCTGTTTGACAACGGAGGCGGTAATACGGTTTCAGTGTGCGGCGCAGATTTCATTGCCGATGCCTGGGAGAGCGAGACCGAAGGCGAACTCGCCAAGGCCCTCTACGCTCTTTAC
>CACZNV010000071.1 GCA_902782645.1 uncultured Ruminococcus sp.
GACTCAAAATAGAGGAATACGTTGTTTATGATTGTTATCACAAGGAACGCCACCGCCATGAGAATGAGGTACAGAAGCCAGGGATTCTCGGAGGTAAGATTGTTGGTGACTCCCGCTGTAATGAGAGGGAGAACAACGTCAAGGCCCACGTTCAGAAGTATAAGTATGCCGGCAAGCACAAACCTTTTTGTCTCCGGTTTCAGATATTTCAGCACTCTCCTGATGAAAATGCCGAAAGGTATCTTTTTATCGCCTTTGAGGCGATCCTTCTCGTCAACGTCAACTGCCATCAGCCCTCACCTCCTTTGATTTCATCCTCAAGCTGCTGGAGTTCAACCATCTTGCTGTAAGTGGGAGAAATCTCCGCAAGCTTATCAGGCGCATCAAACGCCTCAACCTCGCCGTTGTTAAGAACAAGTATCCTGTCCGCATGGGCAACGGAGGAAATTCTTGAGGCGATAATAATCGTGGTGCGCCCTTTTCTCTCGATCCTTATGTTTTCCAGTATGTGCTCTTCGGTCCTCACATCCACTGCGGAAACCGAGTCGTCAAGTATCATAATAGGAGCGTTTTTAAGGTAGGCCCTCGCCAATGACACACGCTGCTTCTGACCGCCTGAAAGAGTGACTCCCCGCTCACCGGTGACCGTTTTGTAGCCATCCGGGAAAGCTTCGATGTTCTCCGCAACGTCCGCAAACCTTGCCGCCTTTTCAATCTCCTCCATAGTGGCGCCGGGCTTTGAAAAAGAGATGTTTTTCTCGATGGTTGACGAGAAAAGGAAATTCTCCTGCGAAACAAAAGCCACATTGTCCCTCACGGAAGCGATCTGGCACTTCATGATGTCGTTGCCGTCAATAAACACCGAGTCCTCATCCAGATTGTAAAGCCTTGATATGGCTGTGAGCAGCGACGACTTTCCGCAGCCGACCCTTCCCACAACGCCAATGAGCTCACCCGCATTAATTTTCAGCGTTATATTCTTCAAAACCTCAAGATCCGGTTTTGACGGGTATGAGAAACTGAAGTTTTTAAACTCAATGTCGCCCTTCACGTCTTTAAGAACGATGGCGTTTTCGCAGTCCTTCACGTCCTCCGGTGTGTCGAGGAAAGCGCTGACCCTCTTGAGAGACGCCCTTGCGCGGCCCAGCATGCTCACAAGCATACCGAGAGCTATCATAGGCCAGATGAGCGCGTCAAAATAGCCGATGAAAGTGACCAGCTTGCCGGCACCCAGGTTGACTGCGTGGCCGAACACATGAATCGGATTGCCGGAAATGGCAGCGTACACAAACCAGGCGCCAAAGCCCATGATGAGAGCAAGTATGAGGCCAATGATGAGCTCAATGAGGGTGTCGAACACGATGTGCACTTTCACGAAGCGAAGGTTAGCCTCCTTGTTTTTCTTGGCGACTTTCGAAAAGGCGTGAATTTCCTTGTTTTCCTTGACAAAGGCTTTAATAACGCTGATGCCCGTGAAATTCTCCTGTGTGAAATCGTACATCTTGTCGTATTTTTCCTGGCGTTCGGACCACCTCTGGGCGGTGAATTTCTCAACGAGAACACCCCACACGACAATGAGAATCATAGGTATCATGGCAAATACAGCCATAACCCAGTCCAGTCTGAACATACGTATGATAACCATGAGCCCGAGGAACATGGAGTCTACAATCTGTACGGTTCCGAAGCCGGTGTACTCTTCGATTTCCTCAAGATCGGTGGTAAACCAGGACATTATGGATCCCACCTTCGTCTCTCCGTAGTACTTTTGCGAAAGCCTTTCGCTCTTCCGGAACATCTCTCTTCTCAAACCCGATTCGATTCTGAAGGAAGCGTTGAACAGAGTAAACCGCCAAAGCATCCTCCCGAAGAACATAATGCCGGCAAAGAGAAGCAGCCACAGGCAGAGATTTCCCACCTTGGCGACGTCCACAGGAGTTCCGGTTTTGGAAGAATCGTTCAGTATGTCCACCAGGTTCCCCAGAAATTCAGGCAGATAAAGCTGTACGGTATCCACCGCCACAAGGGCCAGTATACCGCCAAGAAAAAGGAACCAGTATTTCCCGTAATATTTGTTTAAATGTTTTCCAAGTAGCATAATTCTATATTCCGTATCTCACACAGCATGCGAAAGCAGCATGGCATTTGCCGCATTTTTTTTTAGCGGCAAAACCGGCATTGTATACTTATACTTCCAATAAATCAAGCTGTATGGTTTTTATGTTAATGACTTCAAGCCGCCCTCAAGCTAAGCTTTTCTCTCCACAAGCAGGCCGCCCTGCATTTTGTAAATGACGTCAAGCTTGTCCATTACATCCACGTCATGGGTGACTATGATGACGCAGTAATTGTGCTCACGTGCGAGAGTCTTTAACAGTTCGATGATCTTTTCGCTGTTTTCGGCGTCAAGGTTTCCGGTGGGTTCGTCGGCAAGCAAAAGATGGGTCTCGCAGGCAAGCGCCCTTGCGATGGCAACTCTCTGCTGTTCGCCGCCCGACAGAGTGACAGGGAAACGATACCAGCAGGACTCAGGAATCTCAACCTCACGGAGATATTTTTCAGCCCTTTCAAGAGCCTCCCTGCGGGGTACCTTTCTCAGTTCCATGGGGTACATAACGTTTTCTATCGAAGTGAGGAGAGGAAGGAGTCTGAAGCTCTGATATATAACAGACACCTTATCCCGCCTGTAAATCTGCAGATTCATCGACGACGTGGGAACTCCCTCCAGAAGCACCTCTCCTGACACGGGAAGCGTAATGCCCGCCATCAGCGAGAGAACGGTGCTCTTTCCGCTGCCGGACTTTCCGATGATGCCGTAGGTTTTTCCCCTCTCGAAGGAGCAGTTCACACCTTTAAGCACATCCACCTTGTTCCATTTTGAATTGTAACTGAATGTCACATCCTTAAGTTCCAGAATCATGTTATCACTCCTTGTCGCTGAGCACGTCCAGCAGGTTTGTCTTTGACATTTTGAAAAGAGACGCCAATGACCCCGCCGCAAAACCGCCGATAAAACTCACCGCAAATACCGAATAGATGTTAATCCCCGCGAAAATCGCAAAACCTCCGAAAGCTGCGGCGCTTCCCAGCACCGCCGGCAGCGCCTGCTCGCAAAGGAACATGAAGAAAACCGAAAGGTCCCTCTGTCCTATTGACCTTAAAGTGGCGATTTCGACACGTCTCCTGTAAGCCATCAGCACCGCTGCCGCAATGCCGGAAAGACCGACCAAAGCCGAGAGAGCCGGCACCACGTTTTTCAGATAGCCTATGTTTTTCTCTATTTTTTCCAAAGATTCGCAATAGTCGCCGTCAACGAGAACAGGGTACAGCCTGTAGAAGCCCGCCGAGTGGACTCTTGAAAAACCTTCTTCGCGGAGCCATTCCTTGGCGTCTTTGATATTGGCGGTGTTTGTAAGTCTGAATGTGCAGCTTGAATAGCTTGTTCTGATTTTGGCTCCATACACCGGGTTGCCGATTCTGTCAATGTCGTATTTAACCTTTTTGTGGGAATTTTCGATTCTTGTGTAAAGGGTGTCGCCGGAGCTCGCGGGTCTGAAAGAGCCTATAATCAGATACTTTTCGCGTACAACATCGGAACTTATGTCTAAAGTGACATAATCACCCAGTTTCAGGTTGTATTTCTCAAGGAACGGCTCGGGAACGGCCACGCAGAGCTCTCTTTCATCCTCTTTGAAATCAAAGATAGGCGAGACGCCTGAGTATTGAATGAATTTCGCCTCAGAAAAAGGAAGGGTGTTTTTCAGGAACCAGCTCTCATCGTACCCCTCAAGGTAGGTGATTTCGGGATCTGATGCGGAAAGAAACTCCGGTGTGGTGCCTACGCTGTCGGTGTAGAACATTTTGGGGCCGTTCAAAAGGTTCGTGATGAAGTTCTCGTGAACAAATCCGCCTTGAGGAACCTCTGATTTTGCTATTATCTCAACCTCGCCGGTTTCATCCGAAGGACTCTTTTTTCTCTCCACTGAGTAGACTCTGTAGGGATCGTTAAGCGAGAAATGGAAATCGGAAAAGTATTCTCCCTCAGCCAGCTTTTCGATCATGTTGTCGGTGAAAACCAGGTCGTAGCTCTTTTTACCCGCATAGTCCGTCAGATAACCTTTAATATGAGTTGTCTCGTCAAGTTCCTTCTTCTGATTTTCGTAAACGGTGATGGCTGCCGCAGGGGCAAGCACGAACACAGTCATGAGCAGGCCCACAAGCGGCAATGCGGCGCTCCGGAGGCCCCCTCTCACAGTCGAAATAATGAAATACTTGAGTCCCGCTCCGCTGAGTTTAAGCGGCTTGGCGTTTCCCGGAAGCTTTGTCTTTTTCTTCTTTTCCGTCTTCGGTTTTGCGCCTACGGTTTTTAAAGCTTTCCTGAGGAAAACAAGACATGCCCCAAGGCCAAGTGCAATCACAGCGGCGCCGCACAAAACACCGATCCATGCCGGCATCGAGATGTTTACGTCTATCACGGACACTGTCCCGAGGCCGGATGAGCTGTAAAGTCGAAGAATCGATTCACTGGAGGAAAGGGTCTTCGAAATAAACAAAACGAGAATGTCCGAGAACCCGAAGGCAGCGAAACCGCCAATAACTCCCGCAGGTATCAGCACCGCAACCGCCGAAACAGCCACATATACCCTCAGCAGCTTCTTTGGCGTTCCCATCATATACATGGTGACAAGAGCGTCGGACTGGCGGCCCACAAACACATAAGCAAAGAGTATTATCATCGCCAATGCGGCAACAAAAGCCGCCGCCGTGATGCCCGCAGCATCGCCCTTGAGCTTGTTAAGAAGACCGACGATGACCGAATAGCCCTGATCTCTTACCGAGAGCTCTGCGCCTTCGGGAAGCATGGATTTCAGCCTCTCAAGATCTCTTTCCGAGGTTCCGTTTTTGATTTTAAGCGTTCCCAGCGTGTATCCGCAGAAACCGCCTATTTCACCTTCCTCCGCGATTCCCCGCAGGTCTGAAATGTAAACCGGCGGGTCTTCCTTTGCAGTTGTGGAAAAGATGCCTGTGACAAGGCACTCGATGACCTTGGCGTCGTCAACGGTTTTTTCATCCGCCCAGTATGAGTCTATTATCCGGCAGAAACCCGTTGAAGTCACAGTCAGTTTGATTTTGTCTCCGGCGCTGACTTTTAAAGGTCCCGCAATATTAACAGGAAGTATGCAGCAGGCAGTGTCTTTTGTATCTGCCTCTGTGTATATCCTCCCTTCCTTGAATGTGTAGTCTTTTTCCACAAAAGGCTCAAGGAAGCCAGGGTCCTTTGAGACTGCGGCATAAGCTGAGCTGTTTATGGTCTTGTAAATCTTGGCGGCTGTGAAGAAAAACGTGTAGCGGGGGTCCCCGTTTTCAAGATGGGGATCGTCGGTCACATCAATCATGTTGTATTCCTGAACTGCGCCAAGTCCGCTTCCCACTTTATTGACAATATTTCCGACAGTGATTTCTCTGATGCCTGCCACGGTGCCGTCAGTAAAACCTGTTATGAGATAGAATCTGAAATCCACGCCAAGCTTCGGATTCAGTCTCACAGCGTTGTTGTCGATTATTGTATCAGCATAAAGAACATATTCGGCTTTCCCCGCCCCGGTACTGCCGGGAATGCTTACGACGCCCACAAAGACGTTGTTTGCGGATGAATCAGTAACATGCCAGGGATAATTGTCAACGGCAATCACAGCGGAGGCATTTCTGTCCGTTTTTTCAACAAAAGGAAGCTTTGAAAGTGCATCAAAATCGATTTTGCTTCTGATCGCATTGGCGGTTTCATCCACAACAGACTTGTTGGGATAGTTTCCCCCTTTGTATTCAATGGATGCAGTTGTGATATATGTGCGTCTGCACTCCTCTATGAGCAGAGAACACATACCCACAAGCGCCGACCCCAGCGTGAGAGCCGTTGTCAGCGAAAGCAGCAATATGAAGAACAATATTGTTTTTACCGGGCTTCTCAGCACGGATTTGAGACTGTTTCGCGGAATCATAAATTGAAGTGTGCCGGGACAGAGTTTAAAAGGCAAAGCAAGCCGCGGGACCTTGATCATCCCGCGGTAAATGTGCCTGCAGCCTGCCGCAAAGAGCCTCTTTGGTAAAGGACCCGTGTCAATGCATTATCACTTTAATCTTCTTTAGTCCAAGATTTAGTCCAAGAAGGAAGCGCAAATTCAAAAATCAGAAAACGATTTTCAAAAGTTCCTCTTTTTTCTTGTATCCCATTGAAGAGCGGACAGGTTTTCCGTCCTTGAAAAGGTAGACCATGGGGATGGCACTAATGCCGTACCTGTCGGCAAGAGCAGGCTCTTCATCCACATTCACTTTGCAGACCTTGACTTTGTCGCCGTACTCCGCGTCGATCTCGGCGAGCACAGGGGCAAGCATTCTGCAGGGGCCGCACCATGTGGCCCAGAAATCCACCAGAACAGGTTTGTCGGACTTTAAAACCTCGGTTTCAAAATTATCTTTCGTTACTTTAACTTCAGCCATCTTCCGGCCCTCCTTCGTGTTAATTGTAAATGCTGAACATTTAATCAGTCTTTAAGTGATTTGTAGTAAAGCAGGCAGTGGCAGTAGCCCTCATAGTTCGGGTCTTTAATCTGCTCTCTGAACTCTTTGCACATGCACTTGGTGTCAGGGGTTCTTTCCCTGCGGCAGGGGCAGTAGCCTCCGGTCTCGGCAAGCCCGTCCCTTATCATCTTCACGATATCTTTGTCTTTGTTTTCAGTGATCTTCATAAGCACCTCTTCACGCTTCCGCTGAGACCTTCTTAACCGACATCAAGGCCCAGCTTTTGGAAAACCTCCTCGGGCACGTAGAACACGGCGCAGGCTTTTCCTTTCTTTTCTGTCTTGTCCGAGCCGTCCTCGTAGTGGTAGGCGGCGGGATTGGTTATGTATATAGGCAGTCCGCAGGAGATTGTTTGCTCGGATCCGTTGGCGTCGGTAAATGTGCGGCAGTTTCTTGTCACCTTGGCGCCGTTGCTGAAGGTAAAAACCTCCGTCTCTTCGTCATAGGTTCCGTACGAATACTTTTCGGGGTCGTTGTTGTCGTAAACCGGAACGAAAAGCTTTTCGGTGGCGATATCAAGCTTTGTCACCCGGGCAGCCTCCACAACTGCGGCGGCAATGTCCGAATTGTTTATTTTGTATTCGTCGTTAAATACGGACCCGTCATAAAAATTACCTGTTCTGACCTTCTCCGCCGAGGCGTCGGCCGGGAGGGAGAGAAGACTCAGTATCTTTGCTCTCACCGGTTCCGGAGCGTAGAGCCAGACGGGAACGTCCTGAGGAGAGTGGCCCGTTGCAGCACCGCCAACGACAGTATTGTCGGCTATAAGACCGTCGTGGAGAGCCGCGCAAAGGGTATCGATGTCGGTATATGCCTTGCCGGCTTTGTTGCCCTTGTTGGGTGCCTCGGACTGGGTGGCGGGGTTGTAGAAGCCGCCGGAGTCGTGGTCCGGACATGCAACCACTATGGTGTCGCCCCTCTTCATTGCGTAGTTGACGCAGTATCCGAACACCTCGTCAAAAGCCAGGTAGTCGCCAACAGCCTCTTTTACATACCTCTGCTCGGCAGCATTGTCGATGGCACCGCCCTCAATAACCAGGCAGAAGCCGTTTGGATTGGCGATGTTTTTGTCAAGAACTTCGAGAGCTGCCTTGGCAAGATCCATCAAAGTTAGGTCTTTACCCGCCTCTGCGTCAACGTCATAGAGTATGTGGTGGCCCTGATAGTCCGTGTTCCAGGCGTTGGTGCCCATGTTGTAGTTGGTCTTTGAAAGGTTCTTCCCCCCGTCGATCATCTCGGCGTAGTTCAGCTGAAACTTGGAGAAAAGCTTCTTTGAACCTGATTTAACCGCATTTTCAAGGGACTGAAGATCCGTGACAACGGTGTATCCGTGATTTGCAGCCCTGTCGTCGTTTACTATTAGCTTGTCGTTGTATTTCAAGGCTGCTTTTACATAACCTCCGTCGGAGCCGTAGCAAAGTTCAACGTCGATGAGCGAGTTCAGAAGCTGGTGGGAGGCATCCTCCTGATATGCGCAGCTGTCCTGGTCGGGTCTTCTCATTACGTGAACCGTTCCGGCTGAAGGAGTGGCATCCACGAGGCATTTCGTGGTGACGAAACCCGTGGATTTTCCGTCAAGCCTCGACGCCTCAAGTATATTTGCAACAGGCGAAAAATCAGCTTTCATACCGACCATTGTGTAGTCGGTCTTGTTTCCGCAGAGAAGCGCCGTTCCAGCAGCAGCGGAGTCGGTGGCAGAATGTCCTGCCATGTGGGTCATTGAAGTGTCCGCGTGGGCTATCATGAACCTGTCAAGGTAAAGTGAATTGACCGTCATGCCCTCTATGCGGTTTGTGGTGAGCGTTGTGCCCATGTAAGTTGACTCGGTGTCTTTGATTCCGTCCACTGTGCCGTCAACGGCTGTCCGGGCGTATTTTGTTTTATACGCATTGGCGTAATCGTAGGAGCCGAATCCCGCGCCGTCGGGAATTAGAAAAATGATATTCTTAATGACAGGATTTTCCGAGAGAAGTCTGCCGTATTCCTCTTCGGAGATGTTCTTCGGGGCGTTTTCTTCGTAAACAAAGTAAAAACCGTCAACAACGCAAAGCTCTCCGTCGCTTATTCCGCCGTAGCCTCTTGCCGTAAGAGTGTTCCCCAGTTCGGAGAAATAGTTCGCCGCAGCTTCCGTGGCCGAGGCAAGAGCCGCCTGCCTTTTCTGCTCCTCTTCCCGCTCTTTTGGGTCAACCGATGGGCCCTTCCCGCAGGAAACCAGAAACATTACCGCCAATGCAGCGGCAAGCGCAACAACCGGAAAGGCAAACTTCCTGTTATTTTTCAGCATAAATACACATCCTCCTTAGTGTCCGGAAAACAGGCCGTTTTCCGGGTCGGCCGAAGCGATATTTAACCGCTCAATTATTGGTTTGATTATATAATAAAAAACGCTCCGTTTCAAATGAAATCAAGTGAAAGAAGCGCAGAAATCTGTTATATGACGGCAACCTGTCTCGGTCTGCCTTCAACGCGTCAAAAAAAACTTAGGGCTCGTGGGTAATCCTTCCGTCGCCCTCAAGAGATATTCTCTCGCCAAGATATTTGGGCTGAACCTTCACCGCCGTTGCCAGGAAATCCTTGCACCGTCCGAACACCTCCCTGATGTCCCTCTTTGTCTGGGCATAATACCAGGTGGGATCCGTGCGCACGCCTTCACACTCTATACCGTAAGCTCTTGCGATATAAACAGCCCTGAAAAGGTGGTACTCCTGAGTCACGATAACCATCTTTTTGACGCCGAATACCTCC
>CACZNV010000072.1 GCA_902782645.1 uncultured Ruminococcus sp.
ACTTGAGAGTCTTTAAGCGGGCTGATTGAAAGAGTGGTGGTGAAAAAGTCGAATCTCTGTTCCTTGGCGTATTTTGCGGCTTCTTCAAGTCTGAGCTCGAAACAGATTTTGCACCTTTCTCCTCCCTCGGGATCGTTTTCGTGTCCTGCTACGGCTTTGTAGTACAATTCCGTATCATGAGCGCCCCTCACCACTTCCACAGGCCTTTTTGTTTTCATTTCGCCCACAAGTCTTACCTGTTCGTTATATCTTCTTTCAAACTCAAAATCCTCAATGTTCGGATTGAAATAAAAGACGGTTATATCGAAATACTCAGACAAATACTCCAGACAATATGAAGAGCATGGCGCACAGCAGCTGTGAAGCAGCAGCCTGGGAACATTTCCCGAATCCGTGATTTCTTTTAGCGTCTTGTCCAGCATCAGCTGATAATTGACTTTACCTGTCATGTGTTATCTCCGTTTTCGTTATTGGCGCCGTACTCCCCGTATTCGCATCCGATGCGGGTCGCCTCAATCTCATCGACAAGTTCAAGTCTGCCGCCAACTTTGTCATATAACTTTATTATTCCCGTTCCGTTTCCGCCGTTCCACAGTCGGTTGTGCTTTTTAGATCCGTCAGGAGCCTCATAATTTACAAAAAGCATATCTTTCTTTTTGCATGTCACATATGTCTCCATCACCGCATAATTGTTTTCCTGACGTACATTCCATACAACTTTGTCACCGCTTTCATCAAAGGAAAACTCTGTTTTGACCTTCATACGCACATGGGAGAAATTGAAATCATATTCCTTACCTTCGTAGTAGAACACGCCAAGGAGCCTGCGATCCAGCGGAACGAAATAGATTTTAGGTCTTCCGCCGCCAATGTCAAAAACGCTGTTCTCAAGCATTTTCCCTGTGATTCTGCTCTTCAGACAGTTCGATGAAAGCCATACCCATGGGCTGGTAAAATCCCTGCCCCAGTTTTTATCAGCATACCCGAAACTCGTTTCCGGGGTTACCGTATACTTCCTGCCGTTGAATATAACTGTGCCGCTGTAAGCGCTTTTCATTCCTTCAGCGTGCCAGTACATAGCGAAGGCCTCAATATTTCTTAAAGGCTTGCTTGCTCCGTACCCTACGTTGAAAGCAATCTTTTTGTCAACAGTCAGATCAAATTCAATACTGCCTGAGTCGCACATCCATTCCGGGTGGGCGGCAGATTCTTCAGAGCTTATTGAAATTCTGCCTTTGAGAACAGTTTCACTTGCCAGGCAGTCGTCAGCTTCGATTTTGTATGGCGCACGGCCGCATATTTTTACATCCTTCAAAGAAAAGAATCTGTGAAGCTGGGCACGGCCTTCTCCCCAGCAGCCTGCTTTTACCATCAGATATGATGGCCGTTTACCTTCCGCCTTATTCTCAGGCAGCTGACCGAATACAGGCTTATCTTCCGCAAGAGCAGGGTTGCAAATGAAGAACTCAATAAAGAAAGGCTTTTCCGCTCCTGTCTCGGAATCACGGGCAGTGAAGGAGTGCCACCACCAGTCATAACCGTGACGGGCGAGGGGTCCGTGCAGCATAAATTCGTTTCTGCTGATATCGTGAATGTTAAATATCTCTTTCATTTTATCCGGCCCCGTTTTTTAAGATTTGATAAATACCGCTCTCTTATTCTCATATCAGTATCGCATAAAAATGTGTTTTTTTCAATCGTTTAGCATTCGCAATCAGGCGAAAAAAGAAAAAAGAAACCTGATCCTAAAGACAAATCAGGTTTCTTATATGGCTATGGCTGGGATGGCAGGATTCGGACCTGCGAATACCAGAGTCAAAGTCTGGTGCCTTACCGCTTGGCGACATCCCAATATGCTGATAGATTATAAAACCTAAAAAGGGCTGTTGTCAATCTGTTTTTGGCGCACGCCTTAATTGAGGTGAGGGGCTAATTGGCGGTTTAAAAGATGTTTTGAGGATTTTTATATTGGCGTTTACAGACTTTTAAACGATGATTTTTCTTTACAAAAAGCCGTGAAATTAATATAATAATTATTTTAGAGGGTTTCTTAACGCATTCCCTTTTTGACAAGAATTTCAGCACTTGAAAAGTGCACTAAAATGGAGGTTAAATCGGTTTATGATAGACATACTTGCCGACATTAAAAAGGCTTTCATCGAGAAGATTACTTCTTCTTCCTCCGAGGAATCCATCGAGTCTTTGCGCGTGGATTTCCTTGGCAAAAAAGGCCGCATAACCGGAGTTATGAAACAGATGGGGCAGCTCACCCCTGAAGAGAGACCGGCTTTCGGTCAGTCTGCAAACGAGGTTCGCACATTTATCGAGTCCAAAATTGCGGAGAAGAAGAAAGAAATCAAGGCTCGCGAGCTTGAAAAGGCCCTTGAAAAGGAAACTGTCGATGTGACCATGCCTGCAACTCCCATGACTGAGGGAAGTCTTCATCCTCTCAACAAGGTTACCGAGGAGATGAAGAGACTGTTTATCGGCATGGGTTACGAAATAGCAGAAGGTCCCGAGGTTGAGTATGACTATTACAACTTTGAGGCCCTCAATCTTCCCGAAGGACACCCGGCAAGGGACACCCAGGACACGTTTTATATCACTGACAAGATGCTTCTCAGAACCCAGACTTCCAGCGTTCAGATCCACGTTATGGAACACAAGAAGCCTCCCATCAGAATTATAAGCCCCGGAAAGGTTTACCGTGCGGACAACCTTGACGCCACCCACTCGCCCATATTCCACCAGCTGGAAGGTCTTGTTGTGGACAAGGGTGTCACCATGGGGGATCTTAAGGGAACCCTTGAGGTATACGCCAAGGCCATGTTCGGCGACAATACCAAAATCAGGCTCAGACCCCACCATTTCCCCTTCACGGAACCTTCTGCCGAAGTTGACGTGACCTGCTGGGGCTGCGGCGGCAAAGGCTGCAGAATCTGCAAGGGCGAAGGCTGGGTCGAAGTTCTCGGCTGCGGCATGGTTCACCCGGACGTGTTGAGAAGGTGCGACATAGACCCTGAGGTTTACTCCGGATTCGCTTTCGGAATCGGTATTGAGAGAACGGCGCTCGCAAGGTACGGCGTTTCCGATCTTCGTCAGTTCTTTGAAAACGATGTTCGTTTCCTTGAACAGTTCTGATGGTTGACGGGAGGATAAGAAAATGAAAGCACCTTTAAAATGGTTACTTGCTTACACAGATATTGAATACAAGGATTCCGACGCCTTTGCGGATGAGATTGCAAGCCTTATGACTTTAAGCGGCTCCAAGGTTGAAACCGTGGATAAGCTTGAGAGCAAAATCAAAAGGGTTGTTGTCGGCAAGTGCGTTGAAATTAAAAGACATGAGAATTCGGACCATATGTTCGTATGCATGATGGATGTGGGAGCTGAATTCGGAGGCGTCATTCAGATTGTAACAGGCGCTCAGAACGTAAAACTTGGAGATCACATACCGGTTGCCCTTGACAATTCAGTGATTTCCGGGGGCCGTGAAATCAAAGCGGGCAAGCTCCGGGGAGAAGTCTCCGAAGGCATGATGTGCTCTTTCGAAGAACTGGGCCTTTCCTCTTCAAATTTCGAGGGCGGCATCGACGACGGAGTTATTGTCCTTGAGGACTTGAAAATCCTTGGCGGCAAAGATTATGACTCATTTGTCGGCAAAGATATTATGGAAGTTCTTGACGTTTGCTACAAGGACCACGTTATTGATTTTGAAATCACATCAAACAGGGCTGACTGCTTCTCTGTGACCGGCCTTGCGAGAGAAGCGGCTGTCACTATGGGCGCAAAGTTCAGCCTTCCTGAAATCAAGGTCAAGGAAACCGCCAAGGGCAAAGCGGAGGATTCAATCGCCGTTCAAGTTGACGACAGCGACCTTTGCCCCGCATATTTTGCCAGGACTGTTAAAAACGTCAAGGTAGCTCCTTCTCCGAAATGGATGAGGGAAAGACTTGAGGCCTGCGGCGTAAGGGCGATAAACAACATTGTCGACATCACAAACTATGTCATGCTTGAGATGGGCCAGCCCATGCACGCTTTTGACAGAAGGACCGTAAGAGGCGGCAGGATAATTGTCAGACGCGCAAAAGACGGCGAAATTTTCAGAACCCTTGACGGCCAGGACAGAACTTTAAACGCCAATATGCTCATGATCGCAGACGAAATCGGCACCATCGGCATAGCCGGTGTAATGGGCGGCGAGAATTCTGAAATCAGACCTGATACAACAGAGATTGTGTTTGAGAGCGCCACATTTGACGCCGTTACGGTAAGACGGGGCGCAAAGAGCGTAGGTCTTCGCACGGAAGCCTCTTCAAGATTTGAAAAGGGCCTCGACCCCATGCTGGCCTTGATTTCAATCAACAGGGCCGCTCAGCTGGTGGAAGAGCTTGGCGCAGGAGAAGTTGAGAAAGGTATAGTTTCTTTTAAGAGAGAGGACGCTTTCCTTGACAGGGAGGTTCCTTTTGATCCTGAGAAGATCAATGCATTCCTCGGCACAGATATACATGCTGCTGAGATGGTAAAGATTCTCGAAAACCTTGAGTGCCGTGTAAACCTTGAGAAGAAGATAATAGTTCCGCCTTATTTCAGGCACGATTTGATCTGCATTGCCGATGTTGCGGAAGAGATTGCCAGATTCTACGGATACAACAACATTGAATCCACTCTTCTTAAAAACTGCGAAATGACTCTCGGCAGCAGGACCAAGAAGCAGCGCATCCGGGATGTCATAAGAAACAGGATGTCCGGCAGCGGTTTCAGGGAAATGCTTACATACTCTTTCGAGAGCCCCAACGTTTACGACAAGCTCATGCTTCCCGCAGACGATGCTCACAGAAACTTCGTTAAAATATCCAATCCCCTCGGCGAGGACTACAGCGCCATGAGAACTTCCATGGCCCCCACGGTGCTGAGAACGCTTGCGTTTAACCACGCCCAGAGAAACAAGACTGCATGGCTCTTTGAAATTTCCTATGTTTACATTAAAAAAGCCAATGAAGAAGAGCTGCCTGAGCACAGGGAGCAGCTGGCAGTCGGCGCATACGGAGATATGAATTTCTTCAAGATGAAGGGTGTCTTAGAGGCTCTCTTTGAAGAATTGAAACTTCCCGAGGCTGAATATATTGCATCCAAAGAGCTTCCTTTCATGCATCCCGGAAGAACAGCGGATATATGCATTGGCGGCAAAAAGATCGGTTATTTCGGTCAGATTCATCCGCTTTGCGCAGACAATTTTGAGGCGCCGAGGGATTCCTACATTGCGGTTCTCGATCTTGAGCCTCTTGCAGCAGGCGCCGTTGAGATACCCAAGGGCAAAGAGCTTCCCAAGTTCCCGGCGGTCACAAGAGACCTGGCGGTTGTTCTTGACAGAAAGATTCCGCAGGGCGAAGTCATTAAGATTATAAGACAGCGGGGCGGAAAGCTTCTTGAGTCCTGCGAGCTCTTTGACTGCTACGAGGGAATCCAGGTGGGAATCGGAAAGAAGAGCCTTGCCTATAGCCTGTGCTTCAGAAGTCCCGAGGGAACTCTTACCGACGAAGATATCGACAAACAGATGAAGAAAATACTTAACGGCCTCACAAACATCGGCGCGGAGCTTCGTTAAGCGACTTTACGGGGGCAATAAAACGTTGCCCCTGTTTTTAATAAAACCTTCCTGTGTCCCGGCTTTTCGAATTCGGGCGTGATTTAAAGGGGTGTAACGATGGACAGCATCTATAACATAATTAAAGATAATCTTGAAGGCGGAGAAAAGCTTCCTGACGATTTTAACATTCTGAGAATCGCAAGAGGCGAGGAGTATCCGGTTCCGGAGGACGACGGTATTGACAGAGAGTTTACAGATGACGGTGTCAGGCAGGGAGAATTTGATGCCGTTGTTTCCAGGCTTCCCAGAAGGTTCAACCAGCATCTTCTTGTCAATTTCA
The DNA here is from genome assembly GCA_902782645.1 of uncultured Ruminococcus sp. Taxonomy (GTDB): domain Bacteria; phylum Bacillota; class Clostridia; order UBA1212; family UBA1212; genus UBA1212. The sequence goes on from CACZNV010000072.1 coordinate 5,931, forward strand.
GGATTGCCCGGGTTTTGAAAAAAGGCATTCTTGCCTACAGCAGTCTGAAAGGGGGAAAACTTGACGGAAAAGCCGTCCTTTCCGCCGAAAAGAAGGTAAAAGCCGCCAAAAACATTATCGATAAATATGAGACAATTACCATTGCCGACAAGGTGCTGTCACAGGTGGACCATCTTAAGACGCCAAGGGATAAAATTGCCGAATTCGGCCGCTATCTGGTTAAAGAAGGCACCACTGTTCTCAACGTTAAACTCGGCCTTGCCATGATCGGTTTCTTCGGAAAATACGACGACAAGGAGCTTGTAATGACTGTTGGCAGATCAGAGGAGTTCACCTATTTTGCCGTAAAGGCTCTTACGGTTATAGTTAAAGAGGAACCGGATCTTTGCGAATGTCTCACAGAACTGGCCAAGGCCACAAGCGGATGGGGCAAGGTGGCAGCCATCCTCGAACTTCCCGACAGAATCAAGAGTCCTGAAATCAAATCCTGGATTCTTGCCCACGGCAACGAAAACAAGCTGGGACTATATATCCTCTCCGTTGAGTCCGCCATTAAGGGCGATCTTGACGGATGTCTCACTGACGCAGTTAATGAGAAAAAGCCTGTTCCTGAAGATGTTTCCCGGGGTATTCTCAATATAATAGAGGGCCTTTTCCAGGCAGAAAACGTCAAGGGAGCGGATTCCTTCTCCGAGGTCCCCAACGTTGGAACACTTCTGTCCACTTTTTCGTTTTGCGTTAAAAGCGGATTGATAACCGGCGATAACGCTCAGCTCATTGTGGATAAGCTCACGGAAAAGAAGTACATAAGGAGTCAGAAATGAAGATAGGCATCGAGTCTTCCGCATATTTTTCGCGATACGGCGTCAAAGAAGGCCTTTTACGAATGAAAGAACACGGATATGACACCGTAGATTTGCAGGACTTTGTGAACACGGAGACGGAGCTTTTCAGGCTTGATTCAAAGGGCTTTGAAAAGACCCTTTCAGAGTTGAGAAAGAATTGCGAAAACGCCGGAATTGAAATATTCCAGGTCCACGGTCCCTGGCGCTGGCCCCCCATGGATTCAACGCCTGAGGAGAGGGCGGAGCGCTTTGAAAAGATGTCAAGAAGCATTGAAGGCACCTCCGTACTGGGCTGCAGAAACTTTGTCATTCATCCCATCATGCCCTATGGCGATTATCAGGACCCGGAACCCGAAACATTCTACAAAATAAATTTCGAGTTCATGAACAGGCTTTGCGACGTTGCCGACAGGTTTGGGGTAACCGTCTGTCTTGAGAACATGCCGATGCCCGGAATTTCCCTTGCCACTCCCCGGCAGATACTTGACTTTGTGAAAGATATCAACCGTGATTCCTTAAAGATTTGCCTTGATACCGGTCACTGCACAGTGTGCGGCGTAAATCCGGGGGACGCTGTCCGGCTAATCGGGAAGGAACTTCTTGCGGTGCTTCACGTCCACGACAATGACGGCCGGGGAGATCTCCACTGGCTGCCGGGCTTTGGCGTCATAGACTGGAAATACTTCGGAAAAGCGCTTTCAGACATTGGCTTTGAAGGAAGTTTTAATCTTGAAACAAGTGTACCCGCCAATGTTCCGGAAGGCGCCCGGGATTCTCTGGAGAGATGTCTTTTCAACATCGCCAAGTCCATATGCGGAAACGCTTAATCCGATTGAAATCAAGCTTTTTATTTATTATAATTACGGCGCAAAGTTTTGAAGCTTTGCAATGATTCTAAAGAAGATGAAAAGAGGTAAATAAATTCATGTCTCACAAACTTGGCATAATAGGCTTTGGAGGTATGGGAGGTTTTCACTTTAACGAAATCCGTGATAGACTTTCGGATTTCTTAATTGTAAAAGGTGTATATGATGTGAGAGAGGAACGCCAGCAGTTTGCCATTGACAACGGCCTCATTGCATACGGCACAAGAGAATCTCTCCTCAATGATCCCGAGATAGATATGGTTCTCGTGGCTACACCCAACAACTTCCATAAAGAGATTTCAATAGATGCTTTAAGACACGGTAAAAACGTGATTTGCGAAAAGCCGGTGACGATGAACTCCGGTGAGCTTCGTGAAATAATGGCAGCCGCCAAAGAAACCGGCAAGGTCTTCACCGTCCACCAGAACAGGCGCTGGGACAGGGACTTCAGAATCATCAAGGAAACTGTTGATTCCGGTATCATCGGAAAGCCTTACATGGTTGAAAGCCGTGTACAGGGCTCGAAGAGAGTTCTCCAGGAGTGGAGAGGCAGAAAAGAGAACGGCGGCGGAATGATATTTGACTGGGGCATTCATCTTCTCGATCAGATGATGACCCTTGACAAATCAAAAGTAAAAGAAGTCTATTGCGACACTTTTTCGATTTTTACCGATGAGGTTGACGACAACTTCAAGGCAATCATTAAATTTGAATCGGGCCTTAACGCATTGATTCAGGTTGACACAAACTGCTTTATCAACCAGCCCCGCTGGCATTTGCTCTGTGAAGAGGGCACCGCGGAGATTTCTGACTGGTCATGCAGGGGCAAAATCGTAAGACTTAAGGACGAAAACGAACTTGCCTGGGACAGCGTTATTGTCTACACGGAGGCGGGCCCCACGAGAACCATGGCGCCGAGGCCCAGGGAGACCACCGAAGAGATACCGCTTCCCACCGTTGATACCGACTGGTGCGAGTTCTACAAGAATGTGACCGCGGCAATCGAAGGCAAGGAGGAACTCAAGGTTAAACCTGAGGAGTCCTTGAGAGTCATGAACGTAATCGACAAGCTTTTCGAGTCTGCAAAGAGCGGCAGAAGTATAACTGTGAATATTTAAATGATATTGGAGCCGTAAGGAGCCGTAAGGGGAAAAATGGGTTTTACAGAAGTTCTGATATTGCTGGGTGGCCTTGGCGCCTTCCTGTTCGGAATGAAATTCATGGGAAACGGGCTTGAATCCGTCGCCGGAACAAAGCTCAGCTTTATCATGAAAAAACTGACCGGAAATCCTGTAAAAGGGTTCTTCTTCGGACTTTTTGCCACCGCAATCATCCAGAGCTCGGCTGCCGCCACCGTTATGGTGATGGGCCTTGTTAACGCGGGAATTGTGGATCTTGCTCAGGCTGCGGCCGTCATCATCGGCGCCAACGTCGGAACAACCGTAACAAGCGTACTGATCGCTTTCAACATAAGTTTGATTGCGCCTTTTTGTATTTTCATTGGCGGTGTTATTCATCTTTACGGCAAGAAAAAATGGCTCAAAAGCCTCGGACAGATAGTCCTGGGCTTTGGTTTTTTATTCCAGGGTCTCAAATGGATGAGCGGTTCAATGGACAAGCTTGGCGAGCTTGCCTGGTTTAAGTCATTCATCGGAAATGCAGGGGCCTGGCCGATTCTAGGCTTCTTCATCGGTATAGTACTCTGCGCAGTTACTCAAAGCTCCAGCGCATCCGTAGGTGTTTTTCAGGCCATGGTTATCGAGGGAACCCTCAATATCCCTATGAAGTTTGTGTCCTGCGCAGTTGCGGGCATCAACCTGGGCTCTGCCATGCCTACCTTCATTTCCTCGTTTAACGCAAAAAACGACGCCAAGAGAGCGGCTTTCATATATTTCTTCTACAATCTTGTGGGCTGCGTGATATTCGTCCCGCTGACACTGTTTTTGCCTTACGAAAAGTGGATTGCCGGTACAGGTGCCAACCTGGTTTTCCAGGTATCCCTTTTTCACATCATTTTCAAGGTCACTACAGCCGTGATTCTGCTCCCGCTTTCGAAGCTCATCGTGAAGCTTTCATACGTGTTCATACCGAAGGTTGACCACGAAGGTGAAATCAGGCTTGAGTACATTGACGCCAATCTTAAGGGCGCTCCCGCCACCGCCATGATTCAGGTGCAGAAAGAGGTGGAAAGGCTTGGCAATCTTGCCAGGGACAATCTGGTGCTTGCAGTTGACGGACTGAGAAACAAATCTCTTGAGAACGCGGACAGAATACGGGAGCAGGAGGACGTGGTGGACTTTCTTACCAACGCCATCACCGAGTACATGATTTCCGTCAATGTGAATGCGCTTCCTCAGGACGTATCAAACTATTTCGGACGGGTTTTCCACGTGGTGACGGACCTTGAGAGGATTTCTGACCACGCAATAAATATTGTTGAAAAGACCGAAAAGTTTATCGATCAGGGTCTGACTTTTTCCGAAGTGGCTCAGAACGAGATTGGTCCCATTGTGGAGCACAATCTGGATCTTCTGGATCTTTCCATGAAGGACTTTATCGCCAATAAAGCAACGGACCACGATCTTGAAGTTATGAACAGGCACGAGCAGGAGATAGACATTCTCACCAGGGAGGCTCAGAACAACCACATCGAGCGCCTGAGAGCTAAGGAATGCAATACCGAAACGGGTATTATCTTCGTCCAGCTCATGCACGACCTTGAAAGGGTCGGCGACCACTCGTATAATATAGGTTGGCTTTCCAACGCGGAAAACGACGGAAAAGTCAGAGAAGTATAAATCCGCTTTTAGCATTGGCGGATTCATTTCACAGGAGGGCAATATGGATTTTTCAATGATGCATCCCGCAGATCAGCTGGTCATGATGATGGAGCGTATATACTCATACGGTATGACCACCACAAGCGGCGGCAACCTTTCCATACTTGATGAGAACGGCGACATCTGGATTACACCGGGATCTATCGACAAGGGTTCACTTACAAGGGACGACATTGTCAGAG
>CACZNV010000073.1 GCA_902782645.1 uncultured Ruminococcus sp.
AACACGGACACCTGGGCCCATTACACCTGGGATGACGGAGAAGTCAACCATGCCGTAACAATTATTGGCTGGGACGATGACTACGCCAAGGAAAACTTTCTTGCCGATCATCAGCCCCCCGAAAACGGCGCCTGGCTTGTCAAGAACAGCTGGGGCTCCGGAGAAGAGGAGTTCCCGAACAAAGGTGACGGCCAGTGGGGAATCAAAGTACCGCTCAAGGATAAAGACGGCAATGAAGTGAAGGATGAAAACGGCGAGACTGTCATGACTTGTTCCGGTTATTTCTGGCTGTCCTACTACGATATGTCATTAGCCCTTCCCACTGCTTTCATTCTGGAGAAGAATGACTCCGCCAATGAGTACACAGTCGATCAGCACAACTATTTTCCCCTTTTCTACATCACCTACGAGGACTCGGAAGAAGAAAGCAGGATGGCAAACGTTTTCAAAGCATCAAAACCTCAGATGCTTGACTCGTTCTCGTTTATAGCTCCCGCAGACAGATTAACCGTTAAATACAGTGTATACATTCTCAGGAGCGCTTACGAAAACCCCGAAGACGGTATGCTTATCTTCGAAGGCGAAGGGTTCTATGAGCATCAGGGGTATTACAAAATACAACTTGATAATCAAACATATATTCAGCAGGGTCAGTTCTTCTCCGTCATTGTCACCATGACAGACGAGGATGGATTGTATTACAGGAACTATATCTGCGATTATTCATCGAAAGGCAGCGAAACATCGTTTGCGGTAGTTAATAAAGGTGAAAGTTATTACTACGAAGACGGATGGCACGATTACGTTGAGTACAGGGATAAAAAAGTCGCAGAAGAGGAGGATCTCTACTCCGGATGGACGTGCTTCATTGACAATTTCCCCATAAAAGCCCTCAGTTATCCTCTCACGGAGAAGATGAATATAAAACTCGTGGACATATCGGACCACGCCGGTGTACTGTACCTGTATGAAGGCGAGGACAAAACAACCGTTAAGCTGCGCTTCTACGGCGACGGAGACAGGGAGATGGGTATTCCCGAAATCAAATGGGGCATTATCGGAGACGACGGCATTGTCTCAATAAGAGAAAAGAAAAACGGCGGCGAGCTTGAAATCACGGGCCTCAAGGAAGGAACGGTCTACCTCACCGCATCCGTTGAAGGGATCGGCACGACGGTTGGAAAGTTTGAAGTCATGAAATATGAAATCAGTAAGATTTCAGTTGAGGACGCGGTCTTCGACGGAAGTAAAGCTGAGCCCGAGGTAAAGGTTTATTTGAACAGCGACAAGCTCCTTACCGAGGGCACGGATTATACCGTCAGCTATTTCAACAACAATTCCTGCGGCATCGGCAAGGTTGTGGTAACACCTATTGGAAAAGACCTTGGCGACGGGGTGTCAAATGTGCTGTATTTCAAGATAGCACCCCCTGCCCCTGAAATTAAGTCAATCTCGATTAAAAACGGAAAGATCAAAGGCACACTTTCCGATATGAGCAAGTACGGAACCTGCGGCTATGTATTGGTGTATGCGGTCAAAGGCACCTATGATTACACCTATGAGTGGGTTGATGTGCCCGCCTTCGAACTGTCTGTGGACGACGGCTATGAATATGAAGTCTCTGTCTGCTGCGGCGTCAATGTCACCGGGCAGGAAATGGATGAAGAAATGGCGGAAAATACCTACGACGAAGATGTAGGCTTCAATATTGTTTACAGTCAGTATTCGAACAGCGTGACAGTCACCCCCGGACAAGCCTGAACACATCATACCGATTACAGGAGGTCATGAGACATTGAACCTTTTACACATGAAACATGCGCTTGAAGTCGCCAAGGCGGGGTCCCTCAGCAAGGCCTCGGAGGCACTTCTAATCGCCGCTCCGAATATAAGCCGCTCCATCAGGGAACTTGAAAGCGATCTGGGCATCACCATTTTTGACCGCACCCAGAGCGGCATGAAGCTCACCCCCGAAGGGGAGGAATTCATAAACTACGCCAAGAGCATCCTCTCTCAGATTGACGAGGTGGAGAGCTATTACAAGGCCGGTTCGCCGAAGAAGCAGAAGTTTTCCATTTCGGTGCCCAGGGCCTGCTACATATCTGAGGCCTTTGCGGAGTTCTCAAAATCCCTCACAAAGGAACCGGCGGAGATTTTCTACAAGGAGACCAACTCCCAGCGCACCATTCAGAACATGCTGAACCACGACTACAAGCTGGGAATCATAAGATACGCTGAAAACTATGACCGCTACTTCAAGACCATGCTTGAGGAGAAGGGATTCCAGTACGAGCTCGTGACGGAATTCACCTACTCCCTTATTATGAGCGCCGGGAGCCCCCTTGCCGCCAAGGAAAACATCACTTTTGACGATCTGAGAAGCTACATTGAGATTGCCCACGCGGACCCCTACGTGCCGTCAATGGCACTTTCAAAAGTTGTGAAGGAGGAACTGCCGGACAACATCGACAGGCGCATCTTCATCTTCGAACGGGCCAGCCAGTTCGACCTCCTCTCCATGAACCCCGAAACCTTTATGTGGGTGTCGCCGGCGCCGGAGAAGCTGCTTGAGCGGTACGGACTGGTGCAGAGAAGCTGTCCGGAAAACAGGAAGGTGTACAAGGATGTTCTGATCTACCGGACCGGGTACAAGCTGACGGATCTTGACCGCAGGTTCATCACAAGGCTCTGCGAGTCCAAGAGAAAACACTTTTGATTGTTAAGAACCGATCTTATTGGCGGGTCGGTTTTTTTACACGCCAATGCAGTCGATACAAGGGTTATCGATATTGATGATACCGATTATCTGTTTTAAGAATTACGGGATTGCTGTACAATTGTTAAAATAGTCCCGAGCCTGGGAGATAAGGAGGCAGAGCTATGGAAAAAACAACTGTTTCGAAGGCGACTCTGGGCAGACTTCCCGAGTATCTTAGGGTATTGAGAGAAGATCTGACTGAGGAGGACGGCCCCCACATTTCGGCAACAGCCATCGCTAAAAAGCTGAACCTCGGTGAAGTTCAGGTGAGGAAAGACCTTGCCGCGGTAAGCGGTGCGGGAAAACCGAAGCTCGGATATGAAGCACGTGAGCTGACAGAGGAGATTGAACGCTTTTTGGGCTACGACCGTCTCACGCCGGCTGTACTTGTGGGTGCGGGCAAACTCGGCAGAGCACTGCTGCAGTACAAGGAATTTGAGCGTTACGGCGTCAAAATCGCTGCGGCGTTTGACCTGAACGAGCAGACCATTGTCATTGGCGATAAAACAGAAGTTCTTCCCATGTCTTTGTTTGAATCTTTTTGCAGGAACGGGCACATCAGACTCGGTATAATTACCGTTGGCGAAGGCTCAGCCCAAACAGTGTGCGACCGCATGGTAGAGTGCGGCATCGAGGCGATATGGAATTTTGCTCCGTGCAAACTGAACGTTCCCTCGGGCATACTGCTGCAGAATGAGAATCTGGCACTTTCCCTGGCCCATCTCAATAATCAACTACGTAACCGTAATTAGGAGGACATTGCATGGAAACCGGGAATTATTCAGTTGTCGATAATGTCGAAAAACTTGAAGAAGCTATTGCGCGCGTTAAAGACGCACAGAAGATCTACTCGACCTACACTCAGGAGCAGGTTGACAAGATTTTTCTTGCGGCTGCTTCCGCTGCAAACAAGGCGAGGATACCCCTTGCCAAAATGGCCGTTGAGGAGACGGGCATGGGCTTAGTTGAGGACAAGGTCATAAAGAACAACTACGCCGCAGAATACATTTACAACAAGTACAAGTTCACCAAAACATGCGGCGTAATCGAAGAGGACAGCGCTTTCGGAATCAAGAAGATTGCGGAGCCCATTGGCGTCATCGGTGCGGTCATCCCCACCACAAACCCCACGTCAACAGCCATTTTCAAGAGCCTTCTGGCACTTAAAACCCGCAACGCAATTATCATCAGCCCTCACCCCAGGGCAAAGATGAGTACCATTGCCGCCGCAAAGACTGTTCTCGAGGCCGCCGTGGAAGCAGGAGCGCCGGAGGGCATCATCGGCTGGATTGACGTGCCAAGCCTGGAGCTGACCAACCTTTTGATGAAAGAGGCCGACATAATACTTGCAACAGGCGGTCCCGGCATGGTCAAGGCCGCATATTCGAGCGGCAAGCCTGCTCTCGGAGTAGGTGCCGGCAACACACCGGCCATCATTGACGACACTGCGGACATTCTCCTTGCCGTCAACTCAATCATACATTCGAAGACATTTGACAACGGTATGATATGCGCTTCCGAGCAGTCCGTCATAGTGCTTGACAAGGTCTACAATGCGGTCAAGGACGAATTTGCTTCAAGGGGCTGCTATTTTCTCGATCCCGCGGAGACCGAAAAAGTCCGCAAGACCATCATCATCAACGGCGCCCTCAACGCAAAAATCGTTGGCCAGTCCGCCTTCAAAATCGCAAGTCTTGCGGGTGTGACGGTTCCTGAGGGAACCAAGGTGCTCATTGGCGAGGTCGAAAGCGTGGAGCTCTCGGAAGAGTTTGCCCACGAAAAGCTCAGCCCGGTGCTGGCGATGTACAGGGCAGCGGATTTTTCGGACGCTCTCGGCAAGGCCGAACATCTCATTGCGGACGGGGGCTACGGCCACACTTCATCAATTTACATTAACGAGAGAACCGAAAAAGCAAAGCTTGACGAGTTTACCCGGCGCATGAAAACCTGCCGCATACTCATCAACACGCCCTCCTCTCAAGGCGGCATCGGCGACCTTTACAACTTCAAGCTCGCCCCGTCCCTCACACTGGGCTGCGGCTCCTGGGGCGGCAACTCCGTCTCCGAAAACGTGGGAGTGAAACACCTGATCAACATTAAAACAGTTGCCGAGAGGAGAGAAAATATGCTTTGGTTCCGCGCACCCGAAAAAGTTTACATCAAAAAAGGCTGCCTGCCCGTGGCTCTTGACGAGCTCAAGACCGTTATGAACAAGAAGCGGGCCTTCATTGTCACAGATCAGTTTCTTTACACAAACGGCTACGCAAAGCCGATATTTGACAAGCTGGACGAGATGGGCATCGAGCACACCTGTTTCTTCGACGTTGCCCCCGACCCGACCCTCGAGTGCGCTCTCAGGGGCACGGAGCAGATGAGGGCCTTCAAGCCCGACGTCATTATCGCCCTTGGCGGCGGCTCCGCAATGGATGCCGGCAAGATCATGTGGGTTCTCTACGAGCATCCCGAGGCTGACTTCATGGACATGGCAATGCGCTTCATGGACATCCGCAAGAGAGTCTACACATTCCCGAAGATGGGTGAAAAAGCCTATTTCATCGCAATCCCCACCTCCGCCGGAACAGGCTCCGAAGTAACTCCTTTCGCCGTAATCACCGACGAGAAGACAGGCGTCAAATACCCTCTGGCAGACTACGAACTTCTCCCGAAAATGGCCATTATCGACACCGATTTTCACATGAGCGCCCCCAGAGGACTCACAGCGGCTTCCGGTATCGACGCGGTGACCCACGCCCTTGAAGCCTACGCCTCCATGATGGCCACGGACTACACTGACGGTCTCGCAAAGCAGGCCCTCCAAACCATATTCAAATATCTGCCCAGAGCCTACGACAACGGTCAGCAGGACGTTGAGGCAAGAGAAAAGATGGCCAATGCGGCAACCATGGCGGGTATGGCTTTCGCCAATGCTTTCCTTGGCGTGTGCCACTCCATGGCCCACAAACTGGGAGCCTTCCACCATCTGCCCCACGGCATCGCCAATGCCCTTCTCATTGACGAGGTGCTCCGCTTCAACGCTGCAGAGGTTCCCGCCAAGATGGGCACGTTCCCGCAGTACGATCACCCGCACACCCTGAGAAGGTACGCGGAGGTTGCGGAAAGCCTCGGCCTTGGCGGCAAGAACGACGAAGAGAGCCTCGAGAACCTCATCAAGGCCATCGATAAACTCAAGGAGAGAGTCGGCATCAAGCCCACCATCAAGGACTACAACGTGGACGAGCAGGATTTTCTTGCGAGACTTGACGACATGGTGGAGCAGGCCTTCGACGATCAGTGCACAGGCGCCAACCCCAGGTACCCTCTCATGAGCGAGATTAAGCAGATGTATCTTAACGCTTACTACGGAAAACAGTTTAAGGAAACCGCCAAGCCCACCTCCGCCAACATCAGTATGACGGAGACCGACGCGGTGAAAGCCATCTATCGCAGAGACAAAAAAGCTTAAGGAGGACGAAAAATGAAACTTGACAGAGTTATTGCCGTGAGAAATAATAAAACTATCTTTCGCGACGGCGACAGATGTGTTAAAGTATTTAACGAAGACTATTCAAAAGCCGACGTTCTCAACGAAGCTTTGAACCAGGCCAGGATTGAGGAGACGGGGCTGAGCATTCCAAAGATTCTTGAGGTCACCACCATCGACGGCAAATGGGCCATCGTCTCGGAGTACATCAAGGGAAAGACTCTGGCTCAGCTCATGGAGGAAAACCCTGAGAAGAAGGATGAATACCTGGAGATGTTCGTGGACCTTCAGCTTTCGGTACACGCTAAAAAAAGCCCTCTTCTCAACAAGCTGAAGGACAAGATGAACAGGAAGATCAGTCTTGCGGATCTCGATGCGGACACCCGCTACGACCTGCACACCCGCCTTGAGGGAATGCCTAAGCATGACAAGGTCTGCCACGGAGACTTCAACCCCTCCAACATAATCATCTCGGAGGACGGCACACCCTTCATTCTGGACTGGTCCCACGCCACACAGGGCAACGCCTCAGCGGACGTGGCCCGCACCTATCTGCTGTTCTGGCTGAACGGGGATATTGACGGGGCGGACAAGTACCTTGACCTGTTCTGCAGGAAGAGCGGCACTGAAAAGCAGTACGTCCAGAAATGGATGCCTATCGTCGCAGCTTCACAGTCGGTTAAAAGCAACGAAAAAGAACGCGAATTTCTGCTCTCTTGGGCAACCGTCGTGGATTACGAATAAAACGGGAGGATCACTATGAAAATCACAGTATGCATCGGCAGTTCCTGCCACATCAAAGGTTCAAGACAGGTCGTCGAACAGCTCCAGTATCTGATCAGAGAGAACGGCCTTGGCGATAAAGTAGAGCTGGCAGGCACCTTCTGCATGAACAAATGCCAGCAGGGAGTCTGCGTCACTGTTGACGATGCGTTTTACTCCGTGACTCCCGAAAGCGTCGGCGAATTTTTCAAAGACGCCGTACTGGCAAAGGTGGGCTGAAATGATAGTTCAGATCTGTGTGGGATCGTCGTGCCACCTGAAGGGGTCCGAGAAGCTGGTTGATCTGTTTCAGAAGGCCATTGCGGAGCAAAAGCTTGAGGACGATATTACATTGGCTGGAAGCTTCTGCACGGGCCAGTGCAACAGGATCGGCGTGACGGTCACGGTAAACGACAGTGTTTTCACCGGCATAACGCCGGAAAACTTTGACTCATTCTTCAAGGATAAGGTTTTGAATTCTTTAAAGCAGGAAAGGACAAAGCTCAATGGAGTGTCTGACACTTAAGAAAACCAACTGTAAAAACTGCTACAAGTGCATACGCCACTGCCCTGTCAAGTCCATACGCTTTTCAGGGAATCAGGCGTATATCATCGGCAATGAGTGCATAATGTGCGGCCAGTGCTTTGTGGTCTGTCCTCAGGACGCCAAACAAATCGTCAGCGAAATGGAGAAGGTCAAGATGCTCCTCCAGAGCGGCGCACCCGTCTTTGTCAGTCTCGCACCCTCTTTTGTTGCAAACTACGACGGCGTGGGAATCGAGTCCATGCGCAAAGCTCTGAAGCAGCTGGGCTTTTACGACGCAGAGGAGACCGCCATCGGTGCGACCATTGTGAAAAGGGAATACGACCGAATGCTTGGCGACAAGTCCAGGGATATCATAATCACCTCCTGCTGCCACTCGGTGAACCTTCTCATCCAGAAGTACTTTCCCTCCCTTCTCCCGTATCTGGCCGACGTGATGTCGCCAATGCAGGCCCACTGCACGGACATCAAAAAGCGCTTTCCAAACGCAAAAACAGTTTTTATAGGTCCCTGTGTCGCCAAGAAAGACGAGGCCCAGCACTACGAGGGTATCGTGGATGCGGTGCTCACCTTTGACGAATTGACGGCATGGCTTAAGTCGGATAAAATTGAGCTTGAGCAGAAAAAAGAATCCGGCGAGGAAGGTCTTGCCAGATTCTTCCCCACCGCGGGGGGCATCCTCAAAACCATGGCGAAAAGCAATCCGGATTACAGCTATCTTGCGGTGGACGGCACCGAAAACTGCATCGCAGCCCTAAAAGATATCGAATCCGGCAATGTTCACCGCTGCTTCATAGAGATGTCCGCCTGCGTGGGCAGCTGCGTCGGAGGTCCGGTAATGGAGAAATTCCACCGGTCGCCGGTAAAGGATTACATGGCGGTTTCAAATTATGCGGGCAAGGAGGACTTTGACGTTCCCCAGCCCGACCCTGTTTCCATCGGCAAGCATTTTGAGGCCATCGACCTCCGGGCCATAAGACCCACTGAGGCTGAAATCACAGAAACCCTGCGTCAGATGGGCAAAATAAAGCCCTCCGACGAGCTCAACTGCGGCACCTGCGGCTACAACACCTGCCGGGAAAAAGCAATAGCCATTCTTCAGGGCAAGGCCGAAATATCCATGTGCCTGCCCTATCTTAAGGACAAGGCGGAGAACTTCTCCGACACCATCGCCCGCAACACACCCAACGGTCTTATCGTTCTCAACGAGAAGATGGAGGTCCAGCAGGTCAACAGCGCTGCGCTCAAAATACTTAACCTGCGCAGCGCAGGGGATATCCTTGGCGATCAGGTGATAAGAGTGCTTGACCCCACGGATTTTGTGAATGTTATGAACAAAGGCCGGGCGCTCAGGGACAAGCGGGAATACCTTGCCGAGTACGGTAAATATGTGGACAAGACAATCGTTTACGACAGGGAGTACCGCCTGATTCTCGGTATTTTCCGCGACGTCACGGAGGAAGAGACTCAGAGGGAGCGGAAAGAGGAAATCAGCAAGCAGACCATTGAAATTGCGGATAACGTGGTCGACCGCCAGATGAGGATAGTTCAGGAGATTGCCTCGCTTCTCGGCGAGACAGCCGCGGAGACAAAGATTGCCCTCACCAAGCTTAAGGAGTCCATCACCAATGAATAATCTCTGCGCGGATATCGGCTGGAAAAGCATAAATCACGAGGGCGAGCAGCTGTGCGGCGATCACGTTGACATCGTAAGTCAAGGTGAGAACTCTCAGGTCATAGTTCTTGCGGACGGTCTCGGCAGCGGCGTAAAGGCCAGCATTCTTTCAACTCTCACCTCTAAAATCATTTCGACAATGATGGCTGAGGGGCTGAAGCTTGAAGACTGCGTATCCACCATTGCCGCGACCCTGCCCATCTGTTCCGTGAGAGGTGTGGCCTACTCGACTTTCACGATTCTGCATATCATCGAGAACAAAACCGTGGAGATCATCCAGTACGACAACCCTGAAGTGATTTTTCTGCGCAATTACGAGATATATGACTACCCGAAGACGGAGCTCAACATTGACGGAAAGAAGATGCTGAAATCTGTTATAAACCTTCAGGAGGACGACTTTATGATCGCCATGAGCGACGGCTGTCCTCATGCGGGAATCGGTCTGGCCTTCAACTTCGGCTGGAAGATGGAGGATATTGCTTCCTTTATGCAGACAATGGCCTCTGCGGGATACACCGCCAAGACCCTTGCCACCATGCTGGTGGACCAGTGCAACAAGGAATACGGCTTCCACCCCGGCGACGACGCCACCGCCTGCGTGGTCAAGGTGCGCAGGAGAGAGCCGATGAACATCCTTTTCGGGCCCCCACGGAACCGGGACGACTGCGACAGAATGATGTCCCTGTTCTTCTCAAAAGAAGGAAAGCACATAATATGCGGCGGCACCACCTCGTCAATCGCCGCGAAATACCTTGGCAAGCCTCTCAAACCGAGTCTGAGCTTTGAGCAGAGCGATGTGCCGCCGATTGCCGAAATCGAAGGCGTGGACCTGGTCACCGAAGGCGTTATCACTATAAGCAAGGTCATCGAATACGCGCGGGATGCCCTTGACAAGAACGAGCTTTATGAGAACTGGAGCTTCAAAAGGGACGGTGCGTCACTCATCAGCCGCCTTCTGTTTGAGGAGGCGACGGATATAAACTTCTACGTGGGAAGAGCCGTCAACCCTGCCCACCAGAACCCGGACCTGCCGATCACCTTCAACATAAAGATGAACCTTGTGGAAGAGCTTTCGGAATGTCTGAAAAAGATGGGAAAAAGAATCAAAGTGAGTTATTTCTAAGGAGATAAAAGAATGGGCGTAAGAATTTTCGACACAAAAGTACAGCATCTTAAATACAAAGTATTGCGCGAGGTCGCGCGTCAGGCCTGGAACGACACTCTCCTTCAGAACGTCTTTGATATTCCGAAAATGATCGTACCCGGAAAGACCCCCACCATGCGCTGCTGCGTTTACAAGGAGCGGGCCATTCTGAGCGAACGGGTCAAGATCGCCATGGGCGGCGACAGCGAAAACCCCAATGTAATACAGGTTATCGACATAGCCTGCGATGAGTGCCCTGCGGCGGGCTACGAAGTTACGGACTCCTGCCGGGGCTGCCTTGCCCACAGGTGCGAAGACGTCTGCAAGCGCGGCGCAATATCCTTTGACCACAACCACGTGGCTCACATTGACAAGTCAAAGTGCGTTGAGTGCGGCCAGTGCGCAAAGGTCTGCCCCTACTCCGCCATCATAAACCGCAAGCGCCCCTGCCAGATTGCCTGCAAGGTCAACGCCATCTCCATAAACGAGGACGGCGCCTCCTCCATCGACAACAGCAAATGCATCCAGTGCGGCTCCTGCGTCTACCAGTGCCCCTTCGGCGCCATCATGGACAAGTCCTTCATTCTCGACGTCATCGACCTCATCAAAAAGAGCGGCGGCAACAAAGAGTACAAGGTCTACGCCATCGTTGCCCCTTCGATCTCAAGTCAGTTCGTATACGCAAAACTCGGGCAGGTGATTTCGGGTCTCAAAGACCTTGGCTTCTTCACGGTGATTGAGACTGCCCTCGGAGCCGATATGGTGGCCCAGGCGGAGTCAAAAGAGCTCTCGGAAAAAGGATTCCTGACAAGTTCCTGCTGCCCCGCATTCGTGCAGTACATAAAATCCGCTTTTCCGGACCTTTTGCCCCTGGTGTCCCACAACCTGTCGCCAATGGCAACCCTCGCAAAATACATAAAAGACCATGACGACACCGCCAAGGTCGTCTTCATCGGCCCCTGCACCGCAAAAAAAGCCGAAGTTCAGCTGGAAACCGTCAAGCCCTACGTGGATGCGGTCATCACCTTTGAAGAGCTCCAGGCCCTTTTTGACAGCAAGGACATCGACATCACCACCCTCCCCGAGGATGTTCTCGAAAACGCCTCCTACTTCGGCAGAATATTCGCCCGTTCCGGAGGTCTCTCGGACGCCATCGCCCAGGGTCTCAAGGAGCAGAATCTCGATTTTGACCTGAAGCCCATCGCCTGCGACGGTATCGAGGAGTGCCGCATCGCCCTGCTCAAGAAAAAGAAGAACGTGCTTGACGCCAATTTCATCGAAGGCATGGCCTGCATTGGCGGCTGCATCGGCGGCGCCGGATGTCTCACCCACGGAGAGAAGAACAAAGCGGAAGTGGACAAGTACGGCAGGGAGGCCCTTGAAAAGACCATAGGAGACGCTATCTCCTTCCTGAAGTAGTCTTTGGCAGCTAATATAAGGCCGGAATTCGGCGCAAGGAGATTTTTATGAACAGAAGGTTAGACGACGTTTTAAAGGGAAAAGAGGACAACTACCTCCTGCCTTTTTACTGGCAGCACGGAAACCACCACGACAAGATACCGGAGCAGATTGAGCGCATCTACAGGAGCGGGTGCAGGGCTTTCTGTGTTGAGTCAAGGACACACAGGGACTTTTGCAGGGACGGCTGGTGGTACGACATGGACCTCATCATAAGCGAGGCAAAAAAACGGGGAATGAAGGTCTGGATATTTGACGACGACCACTACCCCACCGGTCACGCCGCAGGAGCCGTTAAAGAGCACCCGGAGCTGCGCCAGAAGTTCCTTATAGAGCAGCACATTGACGTGCTGGGTCCTGCGGACAATTCTCTTTTGAGGATTGAGAAACACGGCGGAGACGTTCTTATCGGCGTATACGCATTTAAGCGGACGGGCAATAAAGAGATAACTTTCGGCGAGCCTCTGGACCTTACGGATCACGTCTGCGGCGATTTTCTCCGTTTTGACATACCGGAGGGATGCTGGAGAGTCTTTTACTACTACGAATCTAAGAGGCCCTTTGTGCACCCGGATTACATTGACATGTTAAACGGCGATTCAGTAAAGCTTCTCATTGATACCGTTTACCAGCCTCACTATGAGCACTATAAGGATGAGTTCGGAAAGACATTGGCGGGTTTCTTCTCCGACGAGCCCTGTTTCGGAAACTCCTGGTTCGGCCAGCACACCGTCGACCTCGGATATTACAACCACAGGGTCGGGCAGCCCGGCCTTGCACTGCCCTGGAGAAGCGATATTCCGGAGCTTATGAAGAGCGGCTTCGGAAAGAACGCGCTGCCTTATTTGGGAGGACTGTGGTTTGACATTGGCGATAAGACGCCAATGCTCCGCCACGCATATATGGATGCGGTCACAAAGCTCTACAGGGACTGTTTTACGAGGCAGCTTGGCGACTGGTGCGAGGCCCGCGGGGTGCAGTACATTGGCCACATCATCGAGGACATGAACGCCCACGGAAGACTTTCGGCCTCCGGCGGCCACTACTTCAGGTCCCTTGACGGCCAGCACATGAGCGGCATCGACATTGTCCTCCACCAGATTATTCCGGGAATGTACGACTATATCC
>CACZNV010000074.1 GCA_902782645.1 uncultured Ruminococcus sp.
ATTATGTAATTGAAAAGGGACGACTTGCCGACATTCGGTCTGCCGACAATTGCCACCACGGATTTTCCCATAACAACCTCCGTCTTAACTGTAAAAGCGGGTGCGGGCCTGAAAGCCCTGCTGATTCGGCATCTCTCAGCCGAAAAGTAAAGCGCTGCAGAAATCCTCTCCTGTCTTTCCCACGGGGATGACCTTGGCGTGAAGGAGTTTCTCCGCTTCTTTTACCGTCATGTCGTCAAGGAAGACATTTTCGCCGGAGCGCAGCATGTTTACGGTGATGAGTACCCTGCCGCCAATATCGCCTGCACCGCCGATCTGCTTCACAAGATCCTGGCCGGTAATGAGACCCGAGACTGTGACTCCGGGTCCGAAAAATTCATTTTTAACGGCCTTCACTTTGACGTCAAATATCTTCCCGCATGATTCCGCAAAGAGGCCAACCTTTTTCACAAGCTCATCAATCTTGCTGAAAGCTATCTCGCCTGTCGCAACGGTTCCCGTAATGCGTTTTTTGCAAAACTTGAGCTTTCCTTTGATTTTTGACGAAGCGGACGCATTGGCGATATATTCGTCAACTTCCTTTTCAAGAAGTGTGAGCATTCCGACGCCGTCCTCCAGCGAGGG
Source organism: uncultured Ruminococcus sp. (assembly GCA_902782645.1). Taxonomy (GTDB): domain Bacteria; phylum Bacillota; class Clostridia; order UBA1212; family UBA1212; genus UBA1212. The sequence goes on from CACZNV010000074.1 coordinate 625, forward strand.
GAACCCGTCGTACTGATCCTCATCCGGAAGCGGCCTTTCGGCAAGGATGTAAAATTCGTCCGAGGCGTAAACGAAGCTGTTTCCCCGGGTGATTCTCGCCATCGTCCTGTAGTCTTCAATAAGATTGAGGGCTGCAGAAGCGCTCTCTTTTGTAAATGGCTGAAGAGGTTCAAGCCCTTCCCTGAACTTAGTCAGGCCCACAGGCACCACAGACACGGATTCAAAATTGGCGGGCAGCTCAAGGAGCCTGTCGAGGGTATATTTCAGTTCCCCGCCGTCGTTCCAGCCTGGAACAAGAACGATTTGGCCGTTTACCGTAATGCCGGCGTCAAGGAGTATCTTGAGCTTCTCGGCAATATTGCCGGCGCCTTTGTGGCCAAGCATTCTGACCCGAAGCTCCGGATTCATGGTGTGAATGGAAACGTTTACGGGGGAAATGTGATAGCCGGCAAGGCGCTTCAGTTCATTCAGCGGGCAATTTGTAAGGGTCACATAGTTTCCTGTGAGAAAAGAAAGGCGCAGATCGTCATCTTTGAAATAAAGGGTTTCCCTCATGCCTTTAGGCATCTGATCGATGAAACAAAAAACGCATTTGTTGGCACAGGACAGTTCCTCTGCCAGCAGCGGATTCTCAAAATCCATACCTGCGTCCTCGTACTCTTCCTTTTCCAGGGCAAAAGCAAGTTCCGATCCGTCCCGTTTAACGGTTACAACCGGATCCGCATCCGCCATGAAAAACCTGTAGTCGAAGACATCGGTGACGGGCTTGCCGTTTACGGACACGAGAATATCTCCCCGCCTGATTCCGGCGCGTCCCGCAGGGCCGTTCTTTTTCACGGCGCAGATTATTTTATCCTTCGGATCAAGGCTCACTTAAAACAACCTCCGCCAATGGGAAACACCCGTTTCCTTCAAAAAAAATACTGTCATATCGCGGACTTGGTAAAACATCCGGTCAAAGGCAGTATACGCTGAAATTGAAAAAGCACGACGGGGAAAACCCAAAACAGCTGTCAAATGAATTAACAGCTGTTTAAGAGATAATCATTCTTCGTCCATCTTTATAACCTCGCGGCCTTTGTAGTAACCGCAGGAACCGCACACAGCGTGAGCAAGTTTAAAGTTATGACACTGCGGGCACTTCACGAGGGCAGGTGCCTCAAGCTTCCAGTTAGCTCTTCTAGAACGACTTCTCGCCTTGGACCATCTTCTCTTCGGGCAAATCATTTTTCAACACCTCCTGCTTAAGAGCTGGTATTAATTGTTTCGCGGCTGCCTCAAACAGCGCGCAAAACGCTGACTTTAAAACAGACGAATGCGATTATAATCCGTCAGAAATAAAAAGTCAACACTTTTTTTCAAATTTTGGCTCGGATTCAATCACTTTCGGCAGGCCGAGTTTTTCGGCAAAGTTTCTGTCAAACTCAATACGCTTCGCCCACAGGGCCTGATACCTGTATCCCAGTTTTTTATTGACTGCGTTTCTTCCGTATTTGCCGTCGCCGGCAACGGGAAATCCCAGGTGGGCAAGATGAGCCCTTATCTGGTGGGTCCTTCCCGTGACCAGTTCAACCTCGCAGAGAGTCGTATCCGAGTCCTGCTCGTAGGACAACGGTTTCACCCTCGTTTCAATCGGTCTTGCAAGTTTTCTGGGACTGTCGTAGATATAAACCATACCAAGCTTTGAATCCTTGAAATGATAGGCTTTTAGCGTGACAAATCTGCTTCCGTCGCCGAAGCGCAGAAATGCGTTGCCGGCAACAACGGCTGCATAGGTTTTCCTGATACGGTTTTCCTTTTGAGCCCTTTCGACTGCATCCGCAATTTCCGGGGACGCGGCGATAAGAACTATCCCGCCGGTGTTCCTGTCAAGTCTGTGGCACAGAGCCGCATTC
>CACZNV010000075.1 GCA_902782645.1 uncultured Ruminococcus sp.
AACGATGTTCATAGCGCCTGCTCTGGACCTTCTGAGGTCGCCCTTTCTCTGAGGACCGTCGAGGATCATCTGGTCGCCTGTGTAAGCATGAACGGTTGTCATGATACCGGAAACGATGGGGAAAGTCTTGTTGAGAGTGTTAGCCATCGGTGCGAGGCAGTTTGTTGTGCAGGATGCAGCGGAGATGATCTTGTCATCAGGAGTGAGGGTCTTCTCGTTTACGCTGTAAACGATTGTGGGAAGGTCGTTTCCTGCCGGAGCGGAAATAACAACTTTCTTTGCGCCTGCTGCGATGTGAGCCATTGATTTCTCTTTGCTGGTGTAGAAACCTGTGCACTCGAGAACAACGTCAACCTTGTTTGCTTTCCAGGGGCAATCCTTGGCGTCTTTGCAAGCATAGATCTTGATTTCTTTCCCGTCAACGATGATTGAATCGTCTGTGTAGTCAACTGTGTGAAGGTTCTCACCGATCTTGCCAAGGTATGATCCCTGAGCTGTGTCATACTTGAGAAGATGAGCGAGCATCTTGGGGCTGGTGAGGTCGTTGATAGCTACAACCTGGTATCCCTTCGCGCCAAACATCTGTCTGAACGCGAGACGTCCGATACGTCCAAAACCGTTAATAGCAACTTTTACTGCCATGATAAAATCCTCCATATTTTTATGAAATTGTAGACTTTTTATGAGTGCGACTCTTTTGAAGACGCCAATGTAGCGCCTTTCTTCGCACAATCTCGGTAATTATATTCTCAGACGGCCTGCTTTTCAACAATTTTCTGACGTTTTCGGCCCTAAAAAGCCTTTTTTTCGCCTTTTTTCAATGCGTATTTAAGGTTTAGCATGTCATTTTTTGTTGAAAGTTAAATATATGGACGGTCCGTCGCAGACATTGATGCGGCCCGTAAGCCTGTCGCCCTCGGTTTTCAGCGACGAAAGACCGCCGGGAAGGCCGCGGGATGCATTGGCGTCACGGATCTCGTATTCGCCTTTTTCGCTCCACCGGGGCTTCAGCACCACGAATTTGATTTTCTCGCCGTTTACGGTCACGGTGTCATTGTTAAACGCCAACGTGTTGTAGCCGCTATCATCGATCCAGCTTCCTGCAAGCCAATCAAACATGCTGCCGCAAATTTCATAGTTGCCGTAGCGGTTGTTTTCGGTCCTTGTGAGAACAGTTTCGGAGGGTCCTGTGATGGGAAAATGTTCTTCAAAAACAAGTTTCCCGTCCTTAAAGGTTATTCCCGTCACTGTCGCATAGTCGCTTGACGAGCCCTCATAGCGCAGACCGTTTTTGGCGAGTTTAAGTTCCTGCGAGCCATCCTCTTTTTCCTCAACGGTGAATTCTGTGTCAAGCACAGGGCCGCCCCGCCACAGAACGGTAAGGTTGTCGCCAATGATCTCAATGCGGGTTCCGATAACGCCCCGCTCCTCCCAGTTGCCCTGTATCTCAGAGTACCTGTCTGCTGTTTTACCGTGTTTGGATCTGAACATTTTAATCACCGGCCTTTCCCTGTTTCAGCTTCTTGCCAACGGAGAAAGCGGCTGCGACAGCCTCTCCGATGATGTTGTACGTGTTGTTGAAAGGATCAAAGCATACAGGCGCGACTTTCTTTACGTCCACCTTGCCGTCAGTCAATGCGCTTTCGTCCACGCTCACGTTCACAACTTCGCCCCTTAAAATGCAGGATTCCTTGTTGTACTCAATCACCCGGCACTCCATGCAGACTGCCAGCTCATTTATGACAGGAGCATTCACAAACTTGCTTTTTGTCGCCGTGAAACCGGCTTTTGAGAATTTGCCGGGCTCACTGTTTCCGCTGACAATGCCCACATAGTCGCACCCGGCAATATGTCCGGCGTCAGCCATGCTTACGGTAAAAGCCCCCGTCTTTTCGAAATTTTTGCAGGTTTTATGCCCCGCCGAAAGGCATACCGAGATCTCATTCATCTCGCTGATACCGCCCCACGCGGCGTTCATTGCGTCGGGCTTGCCGTCTTCATCGTAAGTTGCAATTATCCACACAGGCTGCGGATAGCTCAGTGGCTTTGCGCCAAAGTCTTTTCTTCCCATGATCTTCCTCCCATGCACATTGTCCATATTCACAAATCAGGAACACGCCAATGTATTTTACCACATATCCGTGCGGTTTTCCACACTACAGGGATGCGAGCATGCTTCGGTTCCGCAGTTATCTCAGCAGTCCCTGCTTTTTTGCTTTTTGGCGGCTGCGGAAAGCATGAGCTTGATGCGGTTTAACTGGTTAACCTCGCTGGCACCGGGGTCATAGTCGACAGCCGCAATGTTTGAATCCGGATAGGCGGCTTTGAGAGCTTTGATGACGCCCTTGCCCATTACATGGTTCGGAAGGCAGGCAAAAGGCTGGATGCAGACTATGTTGTTGATACCCTCGTTGAGCATTTCCACCATCTCGCCGCACAGGAACCAGCCCTCGCCGTACTGGTTGCCCAGTGACAGGAAGGGCTTGACCGACTCCGCAATCGTTGCAATTTTGAGTGGAGTTCCGAATCTTTTGCTCGATCTGAGAGCTTCCACGGCAGGCTTGCGAATGCCGTCGAGAGCCGCGACGCCCACCTTGGCGATAATTTTGTTGCTGTAGCCTTTTCCGAGATATTTGTACCTGTACTCTCTGTCGTGGATGAGCATCTCAAAGAAGTCGATCATATCAGGAACAACAGCCTCGGCGCCCTCCTTTTCGAGGAGTCTCACCAGATTGTTATTGGCGAGTGGCAGATACTTGACAAGTATTTCTCCCACGATTCCGACCCTGGGTTTGCGCACCGTATCGTCAATGGGAAGGCTGTCAAAATCCCTAACGATGCCCCGGCAGATGGACTTGTATGTAAGCCCCTTGGTTTTTCCCATAAAGAAATCGCCAATAATCCCCTGCCACTTTTCCACCAGCCTGTCGGCAGAGCCTTTTTCCAGCTCGTAAGGCCTCACCCTGTAGACGCAGCGCATCATTAAATCGCCAAGCACAAGGGAGCGCATGCCGTCCGCAACCATCGGAATCGTTATTTTGAAGCCCTCGCTCTTTTCCATACCGTTGAAGTTGAGGGAAATTACGGGGATGTTCGAGAAGCCCGCCTTGTTGAGAGCCCGGCGGATAAATCCGATGTAGTTGCTGGCCCTGCAGCAGCCTCCGGTCTGAGTCATAAGGAGTGCAAGTCTGTCAGTGTCGTACTCGCCGGAGAGCAGTGCCTCCATCATCTGCCCCGTCATAAGGATTGACGGGTAGCAGGCGTCGTTGTTTACGTATTTCAGGCCGAGGTCAACGGACTTTCTCGTGGCGGTCTTCAGCATAACCGCATTGTAGCCGTATTTTCTGAAAACAGGCTCCAGCACCGCGAAGTGTATGGGGCTGAGCTGGGGCGCCAGTATGGTGTAGCCCTGCTCTTTCATCGGCTTGGTGAACTCGACCCGCTTATAGCCAATGGGTTTCGGCTCCGGCTTCACGTTCTTGCCGGCCCGTTTGTTTATTGCGGCTATGAGGCTCCGTATGCGGATTCTGGCGGCGCCGAGATTGCCCACTTCGTCTATTTTGAGCACCGTGTAAAGCTTTCCGGAGCCCTCCAGTATTTCCTGGACCTGGTCCGTTGTGACCGCATCCAGACCGCACCCGAAGGAGAACATCTGGACAAGCTCAAGGTCGCTGCAGCCGCACACAAACTCTGCAGCGTTGTAAAGCCGCGAATGGTAAACCCACTGGTCCACCACCCGCAAAGGCCTCTGCCGCGTAATGGTCGTGTAGTCAAGGCTGTCCTCTGTAAACACGTCAAATCCGTAGGATGCGATCATCTCGGGGACGCCGTGGTTGATTTCCGGGTCAATGTGGTAGGGGCGGCCGGCAAGGACGATGCCTTTTCTACCCTCTTCCCGCATTTTTGCGAGAATTCTCATTCCCTCTGCAGCGATGTCCTCCTTGGCTTTTCTCTGCTCGAGCCAGGCCTCGTGCACCGCTTTTCTGACCTCATTTGCGCCAATATTCCACTTTTCCCTGCAGAACATGACAAGCCTTGAGGCGGCTGTCTTTTCGGATGTAAAGGCGATGAAGGGGCGCAGATAGGTGACCTTGCCGGAGGTGACCGCCTCAACGTTGTTCTTGAGGTTCTCCGGATAGGAGGCCACGATGGGACAGTTGTACCGGTTCTGGGCGTCCGGAGTTTCCTTGTACTCGTAATAGACGCAGGGGTGGAATATGGTTTTGATTCCCTGCTTTATGAGCCATTCCACCTGGCCGTGGGCAAGCTTGGCGGGGTAGCATTCGGACTCGGACGGAATCGATTCGAGGCCAAGCTCGTAGATGCTTCTTGACGAGAAAGGCGAGAGCACGGCGCGGAAGCCGAGCTTTGCGAAAAACGTTGCCCAGAACGGGTAGTTTTCGTACATGTTGAGGACTCTCGGAATGCCGATGGTTCCCCTTGGCGCGTTCTCTTCGCTGAGAGGCTCGTAGGCGAAGATGCGTTTCCTTTTGAACTCCACAAGGTTTTCGCCTTTTCTTGCCGAATTCCCGGAGGAGATTTTTTTCTCGCAGCGGTTGCCGCTGACGAACCTGCCGCCGCCCTCAAAGGTGTTTATGGTGAGCATGCAGTTGTTTTCGCAGCCTCCGCAGCGGGCAGCCTTGGAGGTGTAGGACAGGTTCCTGATCTCGCCAACGGAAAGCATTGACGATGCCTCGCCTGTGTATCTTTCCCTTGCAATCAGGGCTGCGCCGAAAGCGCCCATTATGCCGGAGATGTCGGGGCACACGGCCTCGGTGCCGGCAATTTTTTCAAAGGCCCTAAGAATGGCTTTGTTGTAGAATGTGCCGCCCTGCACCACGATTTTCCTGCCGAGGCTTGATGCGTCGCTCAGCTTTATGACCTTGAAAAGCGCATTCTTTATGACCGAATAGGCAAGGCCCGCGGAAATGTCAGACACGGGGGCGCCCTCTTTCTGGGCCTGTTTCACATTGGAGTTCATGAAGACTGTGCAGCGGGTGCCCAGATCTATCGGGGCCTTTGCAAAAAGAGCCTCCTGCGCAAACTCCTCTGCGGTGAGTCCCAGCGACGTGGCGAAGTTCTCTATAAAAGAGCCGCAGCCCGATGAGCAGGCCTCGTTCAGGATGACCGTGTCCACCGTGTCGTTTTTAATCTTTATGCACTTCATGTCCTGGCCGCCAATGTCAAGAACGCACTCCACATCCGGTTCAAAAAACGATGCGGCCACCGTGTGGGCGACCGTCTCCACCTCGCCGTCGTCAAGCCTGAAGGCGGCCTTGAGGAGCGCCTCGCCGTAGCCTGTTGAGCAGGCCCGGGCTATCTTGGCGGTTTCGGGCATGGCGGCACCTATCTCGGAAATGGCTTTTCTTGCCACCTCGATGGGGTTGCCCAGGTTGCCGCCGTATGTGGAGTAAAGAAGCTCGCCGCTCTCGCCCACCAGCGCCAGTTTCGTTGTGGTGGAGCCTGCGTCGATTCCCAGGAAGCAGTTTCCCTTGTAGGTTTTAAGGTCGCTCTTTTTGACCGTCGCAGCCCTGTGGCGCTCAAGGAAGCTCTTGTAGTCCTCCTCTGACTCAAAGAGAGGCTCAAGGCGCTTGATTTCAACGTCAAGTTTTACGCCTTGCTGAAGCTTTTCAATGAGCTCCGAGACTTCGAATTCGCTGCCGTTTTCCATTGCCGCGGCTCCCGCTGCAGCAAAAAGGTGGGAATTTTCCGGGTCGATGATCTCGTCGTCCTTCAGATTCAGCGTCCTTACGAAAGCAGCTTTCAGCTCCGAAAGGTAGTGGAGAGGGCCGCCGAGGAAAGCCACCTTGCCCCTGATGGGCTTTCCGCAGGCCAGGCCGGATATGGTCTGGGTGACCACCGACCGGAACACCGATGCTGCGAGGTCCGCCTTTGAGGCGCCCTCGTTTATAAGCGGCTGTATGTCTGTTTTTGCGAACACGCCGCACCTGGCGGCGATGGTGTAGATCTGCTTGTATTCCTTGGCGGCTTCGTTGAGGCCTGCGGCGTCGGTCCGGAGGAGAGATGCCATCTGGTCGATAAAGGAACCGGTTCCTCCTGCGCACACCCCGTTCATTCGCTCGTCGAGCCCGCCTTTGAAGTAGATAATCTTGGCGTCTTCACCGCCAAGCTCTATGGCCACGTCGGTCTCCGGGTATTCTCTTTCAATGGCGCTTGCAACGGCAACCACCTCCTGGGTGAAGGGAATGCCTATGGCTTTTGACAGGCTGAGAGAACCGGAGCCCGTAATATGCGCCTTCAGACGGAACCCGCCAAGGGCATTTTTTGCCTCTTCCAGCAGCCTTGCCAAAGTTTCCTGCGTGCGGGCATGGTGGCGCCTGTACTCTCCGAATATTATTTTATTGTCGTCGTCAATGACAACAAGCTTGACCGTTGTCGATCCCACGTCGATACCGGCCCTGTACGTTTTTTGCATCGAAAACCTCCGCAAATAGCGGCCTTTAAACCGTCAGACCGCGGCTTTTCAGCTTTTTTTCTTGAATAGGTAAAACTTTGATTCAGTGCCCTTGAACAGCCTTACAATGTTCGATTTGTGCCTGATTATCATGAACACGACGCAGACGCTGTAGAGTATAATTGCGATGTAATTGCAGCGAAGGGGTATGAGAGAGACTGCGCCAAGAACGAGGGCGGACATGGTGGACACCGACATGAACTTGACGGTGAGCAAAAGAATGCAGAGCACGCCGAAGGCGATGAGGCCTGCTCTCCAGTCCAGCACGAAAAGCTCTGACAGGAGGACGAGGAAGCCCTTGCCGCCTTTGAATTTGTAGAACGGCGGGAAGGAGTGTCCTATCATTATGAAAAGACCCGTGTACGCCGCGCCCAGCTGAAAACCCAGGCCCAATGCATTGAACCACAGCCCGAAGAGGAGGCAGGGGACCGCACCTTTTATAAAGTCGAAACAGAAGACGACCCAGGCGAGCCAGCCGCCGTATACCCTCTTAAAATTGGTGAATCCCGGGTTTCCGCTGCCTTTTGTGCGGATGTCCTCGTGATACACCAGCTTTGAGAGGACTATGGATATGTTGATGCCTCCGAAGAGCCATGCGGCGATTGCCGCGATAAACCAGATTGCGATGTTCATTATTGTATCTTATCCCTCAAAAATCACTCGATTATGAAAATGTAGCTGTAGATGTCCTGGCCGCCGTCGATCATGTAGACCTCTGTGCCTCTGTTGACCTCTCTCACGTGCTTTTCAATCAGAAGGGCCTCGTTCTCAGTGGTGTCGGCGCCCCGAACGATGATGCATATCTCCCGGTCCTCGAAATCGATGTTCGAGATGAGTCCCTTGGCGGCATCGAGTCTGTCCTTGGCGGCTGATTTGATGGCCTTGTCCTCAAAGCCGATGAAATCCCCCTCGTGAAGTTCGAAGCCGTCAAGCTCCGTGTCCCTCACGCACTTCGAAACATATGCGGTGGTGACGCCTTCCATTGCGCCCGTGAGCTCGCTGACAATCTCGTCCGTGTCTCCGGAGTCGGTGTTGTACATGGTGAGCACCGCGTAGCAATCGCCAACGGATCTGGTCTCAATGACCCTCACGTCCGAATCCTTGCAGAGTTTTGCGGCCTGCCTTGCCGCCAATATCACATTGGAGTTGTTGGGAAGCGCAAAAACCGTCTTTGCGTTGGCCTTTTCGAAAGCCTCCAGGAAGTCGTCCGCGGAGGGGTTCATGCTCTGGCCCCCGTCTATGATGACGTCCGTGCCCATGTCGAGGAAGGTCTGTTTGATGCCCTCGCCGGACGCAACAGCCACGATTCCAAACTCCTTGCGCTCCCTCTGAGCCTCAGAAGTTTTTCTCGCGGCTGCCGGTTCCTCCCGGTGAGTGTTGCTGTGCTGGAGGGTCATGTTCTCAACCTTCACCGTCAGATATTCGCCGTACCTCTGGCAGAATTCGAGCACTTTCCACGGCGTCATTGTGTGCACGTGGATTTTGACAATCGAACCGTTTTTGAAGCAGACTGTGGAGTCGCCTATCGTTCCCAGAAAATCTTTTATTTCATTGACGTCAAAATTTTCGACGTCCGTCTTGCTCCTTTGGAGCCTCAGCAGAAGCTCAGTGCAGTAGCCGAATTCAAGCTCGCTGTCCTCGTTAAAGAGGTCAAGATCCAGCTCCCCGCCGTGGTTTCCGGAGACATCGCCAATGCCTGCAGCCCCGGATATATTCCTGCCCGCAAGGGCCTCGGCCATGCCTTCGATGATATATATCAGTCCTGCGCCGCCGGAGTCCACCACACCTGCCTTTTTGAGCACGTCAAGCAGTTCGGGAGTCTTTTTCAGAGTCTCCCTTGCCTTTGTGAGAAAGCTCTCCAGGAACACGTCAAGGCTGTCCGTATCACCCGCCGCATGCTCGCTTGCCTCTCTCGCCACCGTGAGGATGGTGCCCTCGACGGGCTCCACAACAGCAGAATAGGCGTGCTCGACGCCTACGTTGAATGCCTTGGCGGTGTCATTGGCGTCAGCCTCGTCAAGGTTGCCGAGGCCGTCCGCAATGCCGTCAAACAGCTGCGAAAGTATAACGCCGGAGTTTCCTCTTGCGGATAGAAGCATTCCGTCGGCAGCCCTTCTTGAAAACTCGCCGATGCTCTCGTTCTCCCTGGGCTCCAGAGTGCCTCCCCGGACGGTGAGCAGCATATTGTTTCCTGTGTCGCCGTCGGGTATTGGGAAAACGTTGAGGTCGTTGACCTCGTCAACGTGCAAACTCAGATTGTCCGCGCCGCCTTTGATGAGCCTTGCCAGCAGCGCGCTGTCCATGCATCTTTCAGCCATCGCTTACTTTTCCTCGTTTCTGATAGTAACTTCTTTACCGAATGCAAAGAAACCCATTGTGTCAGGACCCACGGAAGCGCCGATGATAGGCCCGATGTACCCCATGACAATCTCCTTAGGTTTGATTTCCTCTTCAATCATCTTTTTGACCGTTTCGACCTCCTCAGAGGAGCAGTCGGCGTGGCAGAAATAGAACTGACTGTTTTCGGGGTCCACAATGACTTCCTTCATCATGGCGATGCACTCCTTAATGGAGGCCATCCTGCCTTTCACCTTTTTATAGGCAATCTGCGTGCCGTCTGCGTCCGCCACCAGAATGGGCTTTACGCCTAAAAGATTGCCGAAGAATGCGGCGGAAGCCTTAACTCTTCCCGCTCTTCTCATGTACTCAAGGGACTGGACCACAACATACTGGTTGAGGTTTGCCCTCTTTGACATTATGTATTCGTAAACCGAGTCAGCGTCTGCGCCGGTGCCTGCGTACTTTGCAGCTTCCACGGCAAGAGCACCCTCGCCCATGCAGGCCCTCAGGGAATTGACGCAGTAGATTTTAGCCTCCGGGTATTCTTCCAAAAGCTTCTTTGCCAGCACCTGAGCGGTATTCACCGAGCCCGACTGCTTCAGCGAGCAGCCCACATATACGATGTCGCAGCCCTTGTCGAGATATTTGCGGAAAACCGTGTTGAATTCTTCCACCGGCACCTGGGTGGTGGTGATTCTCTCGCCGGCCCTGATTCTGTTGTAAAATGCGTGCACGTCCTCTGCGGTCCATGAAAGATCCGCCGGGGTGGCCTGATCGTTGTAAACAGTGCTCATCTTGCAGTAGTCAATGTTGTAGCGCTCCATGATCTCCGGCGTAAGGTCGGAACATGAATCCGTAAGAACCTGAACTTTTCTCATCCGATATTCCTCCGTGTTTTATCATGCTGCCCTCATTTCTTGACGGCAGTCTTCTGGAATTAACACGCCAATGATAATAAACAAAAATAAACTGAAACGAAACTTTTAAAAAAAGAAGCCGGCCCGGCGCTTAGCTTGTTTGCGCCGGGCCGGGCTGACGGTGACGACTTCGCCGTTCTTGCAGACGGTTTCATTGCCGTTTTCCGTCACTTTAACCTAAAGGCCGCTGAGATTTATGCAATTGCCAATAAAACCGCAATACTAATCTTTTTCATAAAACCCTTCATCCTCACATATTCAAATATACCCCGAGCGACTTGCGCAAAGAGCCAAAAATACGATTTGTTTATCTTTTAGCTTTTATGGGTAGCCGCATTGTAAAGACAGTGCGGCCCTCTTCCTCCCCGGCGGTTATGGTTCCGCCGTGGAGGTCCACGATTCTCTTCACCACGGCAAGGCCCACGCCGTTGCCCTCTGTGGAGTGGGAGTCGTCGCCCCTGAAAAACTTGTTGAACACTTTTTCCCTGTTTTCTTCCGGAATCGGCGTGCCGCCGTTAAGTATTTCAATCTTAAGCATATCCTTTTCATTGGCGATTCTCGCCTCCACCGGCTGATTTGCGGGGGAAAACTTGATGGCGTTGTCGAAAAGGTTAAGGAAGACCTGTTTTATGAGTTCCTCATTGGCGTCGCAGTAGTACTCCTCTGCGGGGATCACGGGCTCGATGTTTTTCTTTTCCCACTTGGCCTCAAGCACCAGCAGAGCGGTGCGGATCTCCTCGGTGATGTCCACCCGCTTTACGTCCGTCAGTATCTCCTGATTTTCGACCCTCGTGAGGTTGAGCATATTGGTGGCCATCTGCGAAAGGCGCATCGATTCCTCCTCGATCGCGACAAGGTACTCCTCCTTCTTTTCGTCGGAGAGGTTGCCCCTGCGGAGGATCTTGGCGAATCCCGCGATGGAGACTATCGGCGTCTTGAACTCGTGCGAGAAGCTGTTGATAAAGTCGGAGCGCAGCATTTGGGTGTTGTCGAGTTCCTCCGCCATCTTGTTGAAGCTCTCCGTGAGTTCCCTGAAGGTGGGGTGGCTGCCGATGGGCTTTCCGAAGGAGAGTCTTGCAGAATAATCGCCAAGGGCCAGCCGGTTGATGCCGTTGAGGATGCGGTTTACCGGTCTCAGGGCAATTCTGCTAATGAAAACGGAAAGGATGGAGCCGATGACAAAGCTGCCCACGACGATGCTGAGCAGCAGGTACCTTGCGTCGAGGTCCGCCTTGCCGTAGTTGAGAACGCCTCCCCTGACCAGGAAGAATATGGTGACGCCCACAATGACCGCCGTCAGCAGAAGTATGATAAGCGCGATTCCCGTGTAAAGGAGGAAAAGGGACCGTCTGTACTTTCTTACGCTTGCCTTCTGTTTCATGCCTGTTTCACCGCCCTGTAGCCGATCCCTCTGACCGACTCTATTCTGAACTCGCTCCAGCCGTCAAAACGCTTTTTGAGCCTGCCGATGTGAACCGTCACCGACTCAAGCCCCGTTTCGCTCTCCTTGCCCCAGATTTCCTCCATGAGCTGGATCCTCGTGAATATCTTGCCGGGGTACGAAAGCAGCTTGTAGAGGATCTGAAACTCCTTCTGGGGCAGCTCCTGGACCTCGCCAAGCTTTTCCACCGTCATCTTGTCGTAGTCTATCCTGACATCGCCAATTTCAATGACCCGTTCGCTGTTTTTCTGCGCACGTCTGAGGAGCGCCTTGACCCTGAGAAGCATCTCGGTCTCGTCTATAGGCTTGGTGATGTAGTCGTCTGCACCGACGATAAAACCTTTATGTCTGTCTGCCGGGAGCTGCATTGCCGACACCATGAGCACCGGAATATCTATTCCGGCCTCTCTCAGTTCCTTGGTGAAGTCGTAGCCGTTGAGCTTTGGCATCATGATGTCCAGAAGGATAAGGTCCACGTACTCCCTGTCCAGAATATCCATGGCCTCAAGACCGTCCCGGGCCGTAAAAACCGTATATTTGTTTTCTTCGAGCACGGCGCCAATGTATTTCCGCGTGTTCTTATCGTCGTCAACCACAAGAATTCTGAACATCTGAACTCTCCCACTTCTAACTCAGCCTTTCTTTTTTCTCAGCCCGGGTATTACCGCCAATGCGGCTGCCGCCAATACCAAAGCTCCCGCACCTGCCGCAAATCCTCCGCAGCCCTTCTTCGAACCTGCGGGCTTTTCGGTCTCTTTGATCTTTTCCTCGTACTTCACCGAGTCGCCGACGAATCTGAAGTTGAAGCGGTCGTTCGGCGCGGTATCGCCAAGGTCCATAAACGACATGACGTTGCCGGTTTCTGTGGAGTTGTCGGCCCACTTGAAATCAAAATTGATGCCCTTGCTCTCGGTGAGGCCGAGGATGGATTTGGCTATTTTTACGGTAAATCTGTTGCCGGAGAAGGCAATCTCGGCTGTTCCCTTGGCGGTTCCCTCAAAGGAGCCGTTTTCAAGTTTTTCCACGGACGCGCTCCTGCCGTCGCGCGACCTGTTGATCACGTAGTCGTAGCCCTCCCAGCCCGTCTCATGGTTGAAATCCGTGTCGATGAAAAGGTTCATCCAGGAGGTGTCGTCGGCCGTCTCGATGGCATTGACGGTCTTGACAGTGAAATACACGTAGTCAGCGTCGCGGCTCACCTTGGCGCTTTCAAGATCGTTTCTGCCTGTGCCGTTCAAAAATCTGAAGGCCGCGTCGTAGGAGACCGTGTTTCTGAATTCCACATCGCCAATGTTATCCCTGTACTCCGGCCCGACGTTCTCCCAGGCGGTGTCAAACGACGCGCTTCCGGTGTTCATGGCACCTTCGCCGTCAAAATTTTCCTGGCCCGAGGCTTTTTTGACCTCGCCCATACCCTTGTAGCGGCGTATGAAATCTGCAATCTGATAGTAGTAGTTGTCGCCAAATCCGACGCCGTCCCTTATTTTCATGGGCTCGCCGTCCCGGCTGAATTCGGGGTTGAAGCCGTCGACGTAGAGCACGTTGTCCACAGGCGTATTTGCCATAAAATTCGAGCCTCTCATATTGCCGGCAATCCACTCGTTCCAGCCCGTTATCATGACGCACCTTGGCGGGTTTTTAAGAACAAACTCCGCCTGTGACGCAAAACACAGTCCTTTTGGCGTCGTGTCAAGGTAAAACTCAAAATTCTGAAGACCGTTTGTGTTCTGCTTTCCCAGAACGAAACTTCTGCCCTTGCTCACGGAAGCATGGTTCCCGAGGGTTACCGCGTACGACTCAAATACGCCGTTGATATCGCGGCCTTTGTACATATACAAATTGCCCTTCTCGTCTTTGTTAAGCTCCTCGATCCAGTTCCAGTAGCCGTCCCTGTTCTGCCAGGCCCAGCAGCCCCGCACCTCGTAGTTTATAATGAACTCCTGATTTGACCTTGAAAGACCTTCCGTATTGGCGAACAGGAGTGGCTTGCCGTTCCACTTAAAGAACAGTTCGTCGTATTTCTCAAGGTTTTCCTCCGTGAAAACGCCTGTTTTTCTCATTTGCGTAAGGTCTTTTTCCACAAGCTCCGGATTGTCGCCGCATATAAAGCAGATGTCCGGAGTGCTTCCGCCTTCGCGCCTGATTTTAAGCCACGTGTCGAAAAGCAGTATCTGCGCGTTGTCGAAAATAACACCGTTCGTTATATCTATGAAAATGAAGTCCACGCCAAGGGATTCAAGCATGTATGCATGCTTTCTGTAAATCCAGGTGTCCGTGTTTTTGTAGTACCCGAAGTAAGGCTCTGCCCAGTATCCCTCGCCGCCTTTTTCGGACAGATATTTTTTAAAGCCGTCAATGCCGAGATCAAGAAACAGCTTTGTATGGTCCTGTATGTGCAGGCCCGCTCCGACGCAGTGGATGAAATAAAACATTCCGACGTGCCTGTCTTCCTTTACTCCGCCCGTTTCGTCGTGAAGAGGAGTGACCCGTCCGAGATCGTCTGCAGCCACCCAGTTTGAATAGTCGATGTCCCTCTGTTCCGCGTCGGGAAGGGTTTGGTCGATTTCAGTGCGGTCAAAGCTCAGATCGTCTATATATCCGTCAAAATCGTCAAAAGTTATAAGAAAGCAGCCTGCCCTCTGGATCTGCGAGCTCTCCTGCGTTCCGAGGACATTGGCGTCTTTGTCTCTGAATACGATCCGGCTTTCGTAGTTTGAAACCGAAAACTCCGCGTTTTCCGATGCTTTTTCGATATAATCAACCGTCAGAACAGGGTTCCCGTCTATCAAAAGCCGGATATAGTTCACGTGGTCTTCAAAAGTCACGGTCACCTCGCCTGAAGAAAAAGCGTTTTTCACGGCGCCTTTGATTTTCTGCTTGGCCATATAATCGCCGCAGTCGACCGTGCCGTCCGCGTTAAAATCGAAATTTAAAAATGTGTCCTTCCTCGCGGGGCTTTCTTTCGTATCACGCAGCACCACGCCGAGACTGCCGCCGTTTATCTTCATTTTGAACGAGAGATCACCGCCGCCGATCCCGAAGTCATCGCCAAGGTATCCCCGGCTTATCAGCGCCAGATTTTTATTGATGCCGCAAGTCAGCGCGCCGTTTCTGACCGAAAAACCCGTACCGACGATTTTAAAGCCGCCGTCATTGTTGTAGAACGAAGAACTTGTCTCTGTAAAATCGTAGCTGTATTTGCGAGCGTCCTTTACCGCCCACGAAGGCACGGGGGCGTCAAACTTGCTGCTCACAAAGGATCCGTCCGCTTTTGGAGCCGCTGTTTCCGCAGAAACACCCGATGCTGCGGCGAGTATTGCCGCAGCCATAAACACTGCTGCTGTTTTTAAAACCTTTTTGCAAATTGACATGTCATTACCCCTTCGGTTTTCTATAATTCTTGATTTCTAAATATCACAGTTTTACAACCCATCGACCTTTTTGTGAAGATCCTTCACGTTCTATAATCCCCTTTTCCTTGAGTTTTAACACATGATATTTCAATGTGTTAATGTTCACGTTAAGAGACTCGGCCAAGGCTGTCTGAGATATCGTCGGTTCTTTTTTCATCAAACTGATAATTGCTATATCGAATTCGTGAATGCTGTAAACTGTCGGAATCCCTTGGGTGGCTTGGGTGGATTCTTGGGTGAGTTTTTCCCCACCCAAGCTATTTTTCTTTACGAATGACAGCTTTAAAATCGTTCTGTCAGGATTGAACTGCTCATTTAGTTCCGGTTCTATCCAATTTTCGTTATCCCACGTCTGAAATATATTCGGAACTCCACTTCCGGCACGTTCACCGACATTAATCATATTGTCTTCCTTGTATTTATCGAATTTTCTGATATCAAAAACCTCGCCCATAACGTTAAAGCCTTTCATTCTTTTTCTTAATGAATCTGCCGGTTTTGATTCGTTTATCTTTGGGTTTTTCCGCATTGGAAGGAATTGCAAAAGAAGCGCCGAATTTCACGACACCTCCTATTCGTTCCTCGTGGCACAGTGTGTTTATCCATCTGGTCCCGATGCCCCATTTTTCAGAAGCTTCCTTGATTGTCATGTATTCTTTCATAACCGTTATCCCCGTTTTAAACGCAATAATTCAAAATAATTATACTCAGAATTGTGAGGAATCTCAACAAAAAAAGCCGTGAAAAATAAATCACGGCCATGTGTTTATTAATGCCGGAATACTTCTTGCTGCGGTCCGGACATCTGCTTTTTATATTCAGGCATTCAGCTTTGCTTTAAGCTCATCGACAAGCTCTTTTATCTTGCTCGCGGCCTCGCCGGACGCAAATTCGGTCTTAAGGGTCTTGTCTCTCAAAGATACCTCAACAACGCCTCTGTCGCAGGTCTTGGGGCTCACCACCGCTCTCACGGGCACGCCAAGGAGATCTGCGTCCGCAAACATCGACCCGGGTCTTATGTCTCTGTCGTCGTAAATGGTCTCGACGCCCGCTTTTGTCAGGTCCTCGTAAAGCTTCGAGGCGGTCTCTCGCACCCGCTCGTCATCGTTTCTCAGGTTGCAGATTTCAACTTCCCACGGCGCAATCGAAATCGGCCAGATGGGTCCGTAGTCGTCGTGGCTCTCCTGGCAGATTGAAGCCGCAAGTCTTCCGACGCCAATGCCGTAGCAGCCCATGATCGGGTAGTGGGCCTCACCGTTGGCGTCAAGGTAAGTCATCTCCATCGCCTTGGTGTATTTCGTGCCCAGCTGGAAAATGTTTCCGATCTCGATGCCCTTGCTTATGGTGAGAGCTTTCTTGCCGCAGCAGGGACATGCGGCCCCGGCATATGTTTTTGCGACGTCGACGTACTCGACACCGCCAATGTCTCTCTTGATATTGAGCCCCTTGAAGTGAAAATCAGGCTCGTTTGCGCCACACACAAGGCTCTCAATGCCTTCGAGGGAGCGGTCAAAGACCACCGCGGCATTCTTTGTAAGCCCCTTGGGACCGATAAATCCGGCAACTATGCCGCAATCCTCTGTCACAACACCGGGGTGAATCTCTTCCTTGAGGTAGTTTCTGAGCTTGGTCTCGTTGACGTCAAGGTCGCCCCTTATGAACACCACAACGTAGGCGTCGTCATTGTTCTTTTGGTAAACCACGGCTTTGCAGAAGCGCTCTGCGGGTATTTTGAGGAACTTCTGAAGGTCCTCGATGGTCTTCACATCAGGAGTCGAAATCTTTTCAAGAGGCTCTGCCTCGCCCTTGGCGTTTTCGGTGATGCACTCCGCAGCTTCCATGTTTGCGCTGTAGCCGCACTCGGGGCAGATAACCAATGTGTCCTCGCCAATCTCAGTCAGGAGCATAAACTCGTGGGAGACGCTGCCGCCCATCATGCCCGAGTCGGACTTGACGGCAATGAAATTCTTCACGCCCGCCCTCTTGAATATCCTTTCGTAGGCCTTGAAGCACTTGTCGTAGTACTGTTCAAGGTCCTCCTGGGATGTGTGGAAGGAGTAGCCGTCCTTCATTGTGAACTCGCGGACTCTGATGAGACCGCCCCTCGCCCTCGGCTCGTCCCTGAACTTGGTCTGTATCTGGTAGATCATAAAAGGATACTGGGCATAGGACTCGGCAATGTTTCTCGCCATGTGCACGGCGGCCTCTTCATGGGTCATTCCCAGCACCATTCCGTTGTTGCTGCGGTCTGTCCAGCGCGCCATCTCGCTGCCTATGCTTGTATACCTTCCGGACTCCTCCCAGAGCGACGCAGGCATTACCACCGGGAAAAGCACCTCCTGGCCGCCAATGGCATCCATCTCCTCGCGCATTATATTCTCTATTTTTCTTGTGATGCGCTTCATCGGCGGGAGCAGCGAATAAATACCGTTGGCCATATACTTGATATAGCCGCCTCTCACTGTGAGCTTGTGGCTGTCGATGATGCATGACGAAGGTGCTTCCTTAAAGCGTCTTCCGAGAAGTTCCGAAACTTTCATATCTTTACTCCAATGTTTTTTATTGCATTCTGCGGCGCGGCTTTCCGGCCTATCTTTTAAAAACACATATGCCGCTTCTTGCTCGGAAATTATACTACACGGCGGGAAAGGTGTCAAAAAGTTTAGGGTTTTAACCGTGTCAAGTTTTGCATCGTTATGAGTCTTTTCTTCAGAAATAATCATATTGCATTTTGCGCAACGGCATAATGTCGACCTTACGCTAACCGCTTTTCCGTAAAGCCTATGCCCAAAGGAAAGCTTCTAATAGCTTAATAGTTCGCTCAGATTAAAGCTCTGAGTATACGGTCTTTGCCTTCAGGCACTTGATGGAACTGCTTAATGTGGTCAAATATTTCTCAAGAAAGGCTATCCTCATAACAATGCCCTCTGCGAACCTGTCTTCGAATACCTGAAGAAGACCCGCACAAACCCAAACCGAAGATCCTACCGTACGGCGGAAGAGCTCCGGCTCGACCTTTTCGATTACATCGAGAAGCTATACAACAACCAGCTTCCTCACGGTGCCATTGGCTATAAAACGCCAAATGAATATGAGGCTGAATACTGGG
>CACZNV010000076.1 GCA_902782645.1 uncultured Ruminococcus sp.
ACAGCTCTTAAGCCGCGATTTCGGGCTCTTTGCGCAAGTCGCGGGAAAGGTTATTACGAAACAAGGAGTCTTACGACGATTACTCGCAACTTGCTTTGCGCGAGCGAACCTCTCGAAGTACCTTCGTACATCATCGGGTTTGTTCGCGAAAAAATAGCTCCTAAATCGCTGGCTTAAGCAAGTCGGGTTCGCGCACGCAAAAATAGCTCAAAAATCAGCGTTTTGCCGGAGCTGAGTTTTTGGCTCTTTAAAAAGTTTCAAATCACCCGGCAAGGTGATTTAAATAAAGCGGCAGCATCGCTGCCTGACAAAGCTGATGCAGAGGTCAGGGGTGACCTCGCACATACAATGAAAAGGAAAGGATACTATTATGAAAAAAGTTATATCAATTCTCTTGGTTATAGCGGTAATGCTTCTTAGCATTGGCGTTGTCTGCGCCGATGAAGAAACAGTGATCGGGACCGAGCGTGAGGTTCTGCAGCTTTCAGATTTGATCAATGATGTTCTTGTCGTAGGTCACTGGTTTGCAAGCCCTGTTCAGGTTGACGGTGTCTGGGAAGCTTACAACGACCCTGAGTCATATGCGGCAGTTACATTCTTTGCAAAGAAACCCTTCAGCTCCATCGAGCTCCCCTACTGGGCAGGTAACCCGACACAATTTGAGGGAATCGTTGCCGGCGAGGTTGAGCTTGCCCTCTTCAAAGCGGCAGGCGGCGCGGTTACCGCTGACGAGTACAAAATTGAAGACGCGGTAAGAACAGAAGTGATCACCACAGATTGCGACAACCAGCAGTTCGTTTGGAATTTCGAGCAGGTTCCCGGCGGAACATATTGCTTAAGAGTCAGACTTCTCACCGAAGAAGGCGCATATTTTGTTCTCAGCGTTGGCGAGCCCAATGAAGTTGACTGCGAATTTGAGTTCTACGGCACAAACGAGACAGGATCCGCTGAGGAAGCTTTCATCGCAAACATCGTATTTGACGAAGGCGAAGAAGTCACTCCCGAGCCGAAGCCCACTGCTACACCCGAGCCCGACCCCACAGAGGCTCCCGAAGTGACGGCAGAGCCGGAAGCAACAGCTGAGCCCGAAGCGACCGAAACCGCTAAGCCCGATGCAACAAAAGAGCCTGACAGCGGCACGTCCGACGGTGAAAAGCCGGCAGCCAAGAAAGGCGGATGCGGCGGAACAATCGTTCTTTCCGGAATCTCGGCAGCGGCACTTGCGGCGGCAGTGCTTGTTATCAAGAAAAAATCCAAATAATTCAGTTTTCAAAGCATCCGGGACGCCCTGAGCGCCCCGGATGCTTTCCGGAATTACACCGCAGGATCAGCGGTTATATCAGGAGGAAATAATGGTTAGAATTCTAATTAATCCCAAGTCAAACAACGGGGCAGGGATGGATGCCGGCAAGGAAATCGAAAAGCTTCTTCCCGGAGAGACGTTTGAGTATGTTGACGTTACAACTATCGAAAACGCATACAACTATGTCGAAGCCCTCGAGGGCGACGAGAAAGTGGTTCTCTGCGGCGGCGACGGAACGCTCCAGCACTTCGCCAACGACGTTCACAACAGGCCTCTTTCCAGGGATATATTCTTTTACCCCGCAGGCTCCGGAAACGACTTCTGGAACGATGTCAAAGGCGGCGTAAAGGATGAACTGCTGCTCATCAATCCGTATGTTGAAAAGCTCCCCGTCACAATTGTTGACGGCAAGGAATACTGCTTCGTCAACAACGTTGGCTTCGGAATCGACGGTTACTGCTGCGAGGAAGGCGACAGACAGCGGGCAAAGAACGACAACAAGCCTATCAACTACACTGCCATCGCTATAAAGGGCCTTCTCTTCAAGTTTAAGCCCAGAACCGCCAAAGTGACCGTTGACGGCAAGACATACGAGTTCAAAAAAGCCTGGCTGGCTCCCGTTATGAACGGCAGATTCTGCGGCGGCGGTATGAACGTTGCTCCGGATCAGGACAGACTCAACAAGGAACGCAATCTCACATGCGTTGTCTTTTATGACAAGGTCCCGCTCCACGCCCTCATGATATTCCCGAAGATATTCAAAGGCGAGCTCGTTAACGAGAAGAAGCACGTCACCGTTTTCACCGGCAAGGACATCAAGGTTGAATTTGAAAAGCCCTGCGCCATGCAGATTGACGGGGAGACTTTCCTCAACATTTCCTCCACGGAAACACACGCTTACAAAGAATAAAGCTGAGGCAGCGCCCTTTTCGGCGTGAATCAAATTAACGGATTAAAAACCCGGTATGGCTCTTTTCACGGAGGGCCGTACCGGGTTTTCATTGGCGTGTTATTCACGGGGTGTCAGATTTTAAGTGAGAGGATTTGGCGTATGTCCTCAATGAGGAAGTCGGGGCCCGCGGCTTTAAGCTTTTCCGGGTCGCCCATGCCGTAGAGGCACCCGCAGGTTTTGACCCCCGCAGCCCTTCCGGCGTCCACATCCGCCTTGGAGTCGCCCACCATAACGGTGGAAGCTGCGGAAACTCCGGCGTCGGCCATGCAGCGCATAATGCCTTCGGGGTCCGGTTTTCTTTTGGCGAGGTTTTCGGGGCAGTAAACCGATTTGAATACATCCTTTAAGCCGAAATACTCAAGGGTCTTATGGGTAATTCTAAGAGGCTTGTTTGTAAAGAGGGAGACATTGTCGCCTCTTTTTTTCAATAGGTCCAGTGTCTCCGCAAGTCCCGGGTAGGGAACGGAAGTGTCGGTGCAGTGATCAAAATATGCCTCTTTATAGTCAAGAAGTATTTTGTCCTGTGAGACTCCGGGGACCGCGAGAACGTTCTCTACAAGGAACCCGGCGCCGTAGCCCACATACTTCAATATTTCGCAGGTCGGAAGGGTATCCAGCCCGTATTCTTTTCTGACCTCGTTGAGAGACTTGGCGATATCGTCCCCCGTGTAGGAGATGGTTCCGTCAAAATCGAATATATAAAGTCTTTTTTCACTCATTGCAGATTACCTTTAGAGGCCCGCTGCGGAAAGAGGTTTTCAGGCGTTTTCCTGTTCGCTCTTGCGCTTTGCCGCAGCAGTGCCGTTCCAGAGCTTCTCCAGGTTGTAGAACTCCCGCTCGCTTTGCTGGAAAAGATGCACGACAACGTCGAGAAAATCGATGAGTATCCAGGAGGCTGTGTCGTAGCCCTCGACTCCCGCAGGCTTCACGCCAAGCTTTCCGACTTCATGTATAACCTCATCGGCAATACCCCGAAGGTGGGTGGTGGAACTGCCGCTGGCAATCACGAAATAGTCAGTCACGATGGTCTTGTCCGCAAGGGGAATGACCTCAATGTCCTTGCCTTTTCTGTCCTCGATAACAGTTTTGATTTTCTCTGTCAATGCTTCAGGTGTCATAATGTATCCTCCGTTTTGGTTGTAAATCATTGGCCCGTTGGATTAAAACGGGAAATCAGTTTATCGCCAATGCATTTCAATTCTTTTTCCCCTTCAAAAGATCGGCGATTGCGGCGTTCCTCGTGTGGACAGTCCTCACGTCAATGGGCTCGCCCCGTTTCAGTATTATTTTAATTACCTCGTCGCAGGCAAAAGCGATTGCCGGGACAAGTCCCTCGCTGTCCGCAAGTCTGCGCACCTCTTCAAAAAACTCGCCGCACCTGTTG
>CACZNV010000077.1 GCA_902782645.1 uncultured Ruminococcus sp.
GAAATATTATCATATAAAGTTATTTCCGATATGAGAGCTCTTGTGCTCAGCGATCACTGCCCGGTGGTGGTTGAGGCAAAGATTTGAGTTAAATCTTAAATCATAATGCCCCGGTTTTTGGCTGATACGGTTTCAGCTGTATGGATTTTACAAAAATATTTGAAGAAACAGGGACGGCAAGACAGCCGCCCTTTTTTTGGTTACTCACAGCCTGTTTATAATACGTTCATAAGTTCGAATAAACTTCCGAGGAAAATGGGCAATTCTCACCTTGGCGTTTTTTGTGAATGAAACAAGGCTTATAGCAACAGCGTCTTAGGAGATGACAATGATTTCAGCCCATTTTTAGGGAAATTGAGGCTGCGCTTTGATTCCTTGCAAAACATCCCTGCGGTCCCAAGCAGCCTGAAAAAGAGGGCAAACATGATTTATTGAATCCACATTAAAACAGAATACACCTATTGATACAGTAGGTTAAAAGGTTTATAATTTCGCCTGTCTTAGAGATGCCGTGATAATAGGTATCTCGGGACGGTTTCATCACAAAACAGCCCTTTAAAAAGGGCAAGACGATCCGGAGCTTTATGGACAAAGTTGTTGTCGGTATGTCGGGAGGCGTTGACAGCGCCGTTGCCGCTTATCTTCTGAAAAATGAGGGATATGAGGTCATTGGCGTGACGCTGAGAGTCTGGCAGGCTGATGACGGCTCCGAGGGGCGCTGCTGCGATATTGACGACGCAAGGAGGGCGGCTCAAAGCATAGGGATACGGTATATCCCCGTGAACTGCACATCGGATTTTAACAGGTTTGTGGTGGATCCTTTTGTGAAAGAACACATTGGCGGCAGAACACCAAATCCCTGCGTTCTCTGCAACAGGTACGTGAAATGGGATAAGCTTTTGAGCTACGCCAAGGTGTCCGGCGCTAAATATGTGGGCACCGGGCACTACGCTTCGGTTATAAGGCTTGAAAACGGCAGATATACGGTCAAAAAGGCCCTATATTCCGAAAAAGATCAAACTTATATGCTTTACAGACTGACCCAGGAGCAGCTTGCGGTGACGCTTACTCCGCTTGGCGGTTTGAGCAAAAGCGAGGTGCGTGATATCGCAAGCAGAGCCGGAATTCCGGTGGCTTCAAAGCCCGATTCCCAGGAGGTTTGTTTCGTTGCAGACGGAAGCTATGGCGATTTTATTGCCGGAAAGACCGATAATCTGCGGGACGGTTTTTTTGTGGACGAGGAGGGCAACGTCCTTGGAAGGCACAGGGGCATTTTCAACTACACCGTTGGTCAGAGAAAAGGGCTGGGGCTTCCCCTCGGCTACCCCGCGTACGTAAAAGAAATACGCCGGGACAAAAACGAGGTGGTCGTATCAAAGAACGATTCCCTCTACTCTAGTCAGCTGATTTGCGACGACGCCAATTTCCTTTCGATCTGCGGCCTAAACCCCGGTGAGAAGCTCCGGTGCGACGCCAAAATACGCTACGGGCACAAGGGCAGGCCTGCGGTTATTGAAAACGCGGGAGAAGGCGCTTTGAAAGTAATTTTTGACGAGCCCGTAAGAGCTGCAGCGCCGGGACAGTCCGCGGTGTTTTACGACAGCGGCGGCTGCGTGATCGGCGGCGGGACAATAAGAGAAGTTTTAAAGTGAGGGAGAAACAGATGAAAAAGGTTGAAACGAAAAAAGCGCCGGCCGCGGCCGGACCCTACTCGCAGGCTGTAATCGCGGCCGGCATGGTTTATGTTTCCGGGCAGCTTCCAATAAACCCGGAAAGCGGCCTTATCGAAAAAACAGACATAACCGGGCAGACGGTACAGGTGATGGAGAACATATCGGAGATCCTTGAAGCCGCAGGAAGCTCTCTTGACAAAGCGGTTAAGACCACCTGTTTCCTTGGCGATATGAAAGATTTCGGGGCTTTTAACGAGGTCTACGCACAATATTTCAGTTCAAAACCGGCAAGGAGCTGTGTTGAAGCAAAGATTCCGAAGGGGGCTCTGCTTGAGGTGGACCTCATTGCCCTTTGCGGAAACTGAAAGGACTTCCGTAAAGCTTTTAAATTCATTTTCGATTTACTTATGAAAACCTTCCGCTCATTTTCACTGCGAACTAAATTCGAAGGCGTTGAAGCGCCGGAACCTTACAAAGTGCTTTCCGGCGGCTCTTTTGA
This sequence comes from uncultured Ruminococcus sp., assembly GCA_902782645.1. Classification (GTDB taxonomy): domain Bacteria; phylum Bacillota; class Clostridia; order UBA1212; family UBA1212; genus UBA1212. Next base: position 2,173 of record CACZNV010000077.1, read on the forward strand.
AAATAAAGATGTAAGACAGTCTCCCGATCCGCTTGTTTCTTACAGATTCCGCAATATGGACGCGGCGGACGATCTGCAGTTTTTCTGCGCTTATCCGGTAAACTATAAAACTGACAGCGTATACTCCTTTGATAACCTTGGCTCGTCCCTTTCCGACAGTACGTGTATTGAAATCAAGGGAGACGGGGACATTATGTTTGATTTCGGAGTCGAGTTTGCCGCCTGGTTTGAGATCGAGAGCCCTGATCTTATTGACCTTGGCAGTGTTATGATGAGCGTCAGCGAATATACAAGCCCCGAGATCGTAAACAAAGGCGTACAGTCGCCGGCAAAGACCGGCCGGCCAGTAAAAGTATCGGAAACGACATACAGGCTTGTCCTCAATCCTGAGCTTTACGAGGGTGTGCGCTTTGGCTTCATTCACGTGAGAGGCTTGAAACAGGCCTTCCGCATTACGGCCGTGAGGCTTGTGTGCCAGGTGAAGCCGGTCAACTACAACGGCAGCTTCCGGTGCGACAACGAGATGTTGAACCGTATATGGTATGCGGCAGCCTACGACGTCAGGGTCAACCTGAAAAAGGACTACATATCGGCCATCCTCATAGACCGGGGCGACCGCCACTCCTGGACCGGCGACGCCTATACCGCTCAGGCTGCGTCTCTTGCGGCTTTTGCGAACTACGATTTCGTGCTGGAAAATCTGAAATACACTTCTACCCGTCCTAACGGAATTGAGAGCTTTGAGCTTTATTGGCTTTTAAGTCTTGCCGATTATTATGATTTCACAGGCGATGCAAAAGGCACTGAAGCGCTTGCTGATGAAGCGGTAAAGAGGCTTGAACACGCCAATGAGGTGTTTGATAAAAATCCTCCTCTTTCATTTTTCGGCTGGGACGAGCGCCTGGGAGCCGGGTTTGAAAATCCTGACATTCCCGGAAACAGGCTGTCATACAAGCTGCTTTCCATCGAATGCTTTAATAAATACGCCAATATATTTAAAAGCATCGGCCGTGATTTTGACGCGGAACGGTGCGGTAAATATGCGGCTGATAAAACCAAAGAGCTTTTGTCCGACCCTTATTGGTATGAATCCTGCGGTCTTCACGCCTTTGCAGACGCGGTAAACGCTGGTATTCCCGACAAGGAGCTTTGCGGCAGGCTTTTCAAAAAATATTTCAGCGACCGCTTGAACCGCATATCCTTTTCTCCCTTCAACGAGTACTTTATTCTAAAAGCTCTCGCAAAAATGGGAAAATTTGACGAGGCAATCTCATCCATCTCCGACCTCTGGGGCTCCCAAATCGAGTACGGCGGCACCTGCTTTTTCGAGGTGTTCCGGCCCGGCTGGAAAAAGGAAATCGAAAAGAACGGCCCGCTTCCCAATAACCAGGCAGGCTACACAAGTCTTGCACACCCCTGGAGCGCAGGAGTCCTTGCCCTTATGAGCACCGAAATCGCGGGCATAAAACCTGTGCTGCCCGGTTTCTCGAAATTATCTGTCATACCTCACTTTTCAACTCAGCTCACCTCCGTGTCCTGCGAGATGCCTACGCCTCACGGCAGCGTAAAGGCGTCCTTTGACGTTAAAAAAGGTATTCATAGCGTAACCGTACCGAAAGGGACAAGGGCTCTTGTAGCCGTTCCGAAAGCCGGAAGGCAGGTCTTTTCCCTCAAACTAAACGGTTGTCCGGCCCGTTTTGACAGGGAGGACGGCGAATACTATTATTTTGATGACCTTGGCGAGGGCGAATACAGCTTCACCGCAAGCTACTCCGGCAAGGTAAAAAGGTACAGGGCTCCGGGCTGCGTTTACCCGGCATCTTTTGTTGGCATCGTTCGCGGAGGCAGATTTTCCTACGGCTCCGAGGGCAGATACGATTGCTCCTGCGGGCAGACTTCAAAGCTCCCCGACTACGTCAACGAGGTAGTCCTTTCAAGGGGTGTCTATATCGGCGAAGGCGCCAATGCCTCTTACGGCACAAATTACGACAATGTCTGCTCCCAGTCCTTCACCGCGGACATTAAGCTGAAACGCAAACGCAGGTACACCGTGGCTCTTTATTTTACCGCCAATGACGCTCAAAACAGTCTTGCCGTGGAAATGTTTGACGAAAAGACCCTTGATCTCATTGCCCCCGTAAAGGTATTGAAAAACTACCGGGAGGGCGCCTGCCTTGTATATGAATATGACGCCTCAGCCAGATTCAGGATCGATCACGTTCGCGGCGACTACGTTTCGCTTTCCGGAATATATTTCGGAAAGGGCTGAAAAAGTTTGTGCGGAACTGTTCGGGAGGGCTGTTTTCAGGGCTCTTAGTCCTTTTTCGGCTTTTAATAAACGATACAAAAGACAATATGACAATAATCGTTTTTGACGCCTTGTAAATCGTTGTAAATTTTGCTATAATCATATCAGATTAACAAATTCCTGAAAGGAGAAAATATCATGGGAAAATTTGTTATTGTTATTAACGACAAAGGCAATCCTCACTTTAACCTTCTTGCTACCAACGGCCAGGTTATAGGAACCAGCGAGGTTTACAATTCGATGGCTGCATGCAAAAACGGTATCGAGTCAGTTAAAAAGTGCGCTGAGGGCGACATCGAGGATACAACAGTTGAAGGATTCGAAGCTGTTAAACATCCGAAGTTTGTTGTCTCACAGGACAAAGCCGGAAAGTTCCGTTTCAACCTCAAAGCTAAGAACGGCGAGATCATTCTTTCATCTCAGGGTTATGAAACAAAAGTTTCCTGCATCAACGGCGTGAACAGCGTTAAGAAGAACGCTCCCGATGCTGAGGTTGTAGATCCCGAATAATCGAAACAGACTTTATTAAAGCTTAAGCTTGAGAAAAAGCACCCTACGTACTTTAAACGGGTACCGGAGGGTGCTTTTTTGTGGGGAAGAATAGTTTTTCATTGGCGGCTTTTGCTGACGGAAGCACCGAGATTATCAAGAAAAAGTTCATACTCGAAGCTGCTGCAGCTGCTGTAGCTCTTGTTCTTCTTAAGAAGAGAGTATTCAGATAAGTTTTGAAGCTTAATTAAAAATCGGGCCGGAATTGACACTTTGATCAGCTCCGGCCCGTTTTATAATATGAGGCGGCCGCTCCCGGCTTTTAAGAAAGGAGCGGCCGCATGTTTTATTATTTCTTTGCTTTCTTCTGATTTACGTGTTCAAAAGAAGTTTGATCGTCGTGGGGGATAGGCTTCCATCCCAGGTTCTTTGAGAAGAAGGCCTGCAGGTCTATGGGCAGCTGAATGAGAAGGAATATGGGCCACAGCAGGGCAACCAGTATCTTCATAGGAATGCTCACATTCTTGATCCTCTTTCGCTCCGTAAAATAAATCACAAAAGCGCCAAGAACAAGGAAAACATAGGATATAAGGCCTGATTTGAGTGTTGCCACCAATATGCTGTTGTTCTGGAGTATATTGGCGGTGTCGCCAATGAAAATATCCTTGAAGGTATAGGTCTTTGTCACCAGAGGCACCGTGAGGAGCACTAAGATCTGGAACACCTGCAAAACCATCATCATGAGAGGTGAGGGCAGAATGTAGGCTGTGATGTCGTACAGCGAAAAGCGGTGCTTTGTGCCTTTCTTGAATACTGCACAGAAAAGCTCCTTGAAACGGGCGTAGAAGACCAGCAGGTGGCCTCTTGACCAGCGTACGCGCTGGCGCCACATAATCTTAACGGATGTTGGCTGCTCGTCGTAGAATATTGCGTCGTCGCAATAGCGGATGATGTTGCCGCCAAGAATCTGATCCGCAGTAAACTCCCAGTCCTCAGTAAGTGTGACGTAGTTCCAGCCGTTTTTGACAACGTTTGAATTGATAAGGTAACCTGTACCCTGGACACGCGTAGAACAGCTTAGAATGGTTCTTCCCTGGCTCTCAACGCGGGCACCCATTATAAAATACATGCCGTACATGCCTGAAATCAGGTTTGTACCGAAATTCTTAGAGTTGCGGTAGGATGTGATGACAGATTTTCTCTCGTAGTGCTCAAAGGCGTCGTTCATCTTGGAGATGTAATCTATGTCAAGAATGTTGTCGGCGTTGAAAAGAAAGAACCCGTCAAAGGACTGCGTTCCGTAGTCCTTCTCGATGCACTTGAAAAGATATCTGAAGGCATAACCCATTGTGCACTCGTCCGGATTGTTGTACTCGTAGACGGTGGCGCCGTGCTCTCTTGCAATCTCTGCGGTTCTGTCGGTGCAGTTGTGGGCAATGACGAATATCTGAATCATATCCTGAGGATAATTGTTCTTCTTGATACTCTCTATAAGCCCTGCGACAACTTTTTCCTCGTTTCTGGCGGGGATGATCATGCCGAACCTGTTGATCTTATCTGTCTTTTTGTACCTTTTCCTGAAAAACAGTCCCACAAATCCGAACACGCCGAAATAAATCATTACAGCGCTCAGAATCCATATCGGAATGTCTGTCAGGAGTTTAACTATCTGATAATAATCCATAACCGAGTTTACCTTATTTTATTTATTCCTTAGTAGAAATGCTTTTGAGCGTCCTGCGCCCGTTTTATTTCTTCAGCTCCGGGTAGGCTTCTGTTATCTTTTCCCAGATAACATCTGCAGCTTTTTCAGAGCCGAAATTGCCGTGGTAGTCAAGAGCTCTTTTCCTGTAGGGCTCAAGCAGCTTCGGGTCGTTTACAAAGCTCTTCACAAGCTTAACGACCTTTTTAGGTGAGTACTCTTTGATGGTGCAGCCCACCGTGTTCATATAATGGTCGCATATGTTGTGCTCAATCATATTGGCGCAGTGGGTGACTATGGAAGGATTGCCGAAGAATGTGGACTCGCCAAGAATATTCCCCGCTTTACCGCAGAATATATCCGAGGCCGCCTCAAGCTCCAGAATATTGTCCGCAAACCCCAGTGGCTTGAATGTGATCTCCTCCGAGCAGGTATACTTCAGCATCTTTTCATGGAGCTTTTTGTTGGTACCGCACACGGCAATCACCGTCAGCGGAATGTGCTCTTTAATAAGAAGCTTTGTGATGGGCTCAATCTTTCCGATGCCGTAGCCTCCCTCGGCAATGATGATGGTGAGCTTGTCGACAGGCAGTCCCAGTTTTTCACGAAGGACTTTTTTGTCGGTATTGACGTTAAAAGCCTCGTTCCTTATGAAGAAGGGCACCATCTTCATGTTGTTCATATTGTACTGCCTTTTGCGGAGGGCCCGGAGGTACCCGTAGGGGGCGCTAATGAGATTTAGGTCGCTGGGGTACTCAAACAGCTTGTTGAGCTGGGCGTCCGGACAGTACATTATCGTCAGGGGCATTTCATCTTTCTTAAGATGCTTTGCGTAGTAGTTTGATGCCCAGTGTGTGCTTATAACAACATCCGGTTTCAATTCTCTCATATGCTTCACGCCGTGGCTGTAGGCGAAGGGTGTAACGATACGGAGAGCTCCGAAGGAAGAAAGGTATGCGCCGAAAAACTCATCTGCAAATGTTCCCAAGTGGCCGATAAAAGGCACCCTGTTGTAAAGGCGCACCTGTCTGGAAATCATTTTTTCGTATTTAACAAGGTGAGAATCTCCTGACTCAGCATAGAAACGAACTGAGACGACTTCAACTTTGTCGCCATACTTTTTTGTAAATGAATCCTCAATAGATTTCATGGGCATTATATGCCCATAACCGGCTTCAACATAGGGAAACAGAACTCTGATTTTCTGCAATTGTTCATCCCTCCTTAACTTTTCTTTTATAGCACATTAAAGGTTTGGGGTCAAGCGATATTATGCTTAGGCTGTGTCAACACGCCAATGCAATCGGTAATTGCATTATTAAACAGCAAACAAAAACCCCCGCTTTCGCGGGGATCTTTGTCTTAAGGTTTATTCGAAAAGCCGGCCGGATTGGGACCGGCTTTCCGTCAAAACTTGTTGATTAATTATTTCTCGGATTCTTTGCGTCTGATGACGAGGACGAATGCGAGAGCGCCGATCATGAATACCACGACAACTGTTGCGAAAATGCCTGTGTCGGCCGTAGGAGGATTGGCGGCTGTGGAAACGACGTATGCAACGAAGGTTGCAGGTCTTGAGGCATTGAATGTAACAACACCGTTCTCGTAGGTGGCTGCGATCTCTTCGACATTACCGTTCTCATCGATAGCTGCGATCCTAACCTCAGGTTCATCAACTCCGTCAGGAATCTGGTAAGGTACAGAAATTGTAGCTTTACCGCTGCCGAGGGTCGAAACGCTTGCTCCACCGATCTGAGCATCGAATACGAAGACCTGTGCTCCGGTCATATCGGCTGCCTTTTGCTGCTGAGCCTGTGTGAGTTCGCCAACCGTTGTCTTCTCAACAGAGATTCCGAGATCAGCGTCTGCGGATTGACCTTGCTCTGCAATTCCTTCGACTGCGGAGTGATCAAGAACAACCTGGCTGTCGTCAAGATTGATCTGTACATTGTCGCCTTCGCCGCCGTTTGCGATGATTTCGCCGACTGTCTGACCGCCGATTACAACGCCTTCAACAGGATCTTGTCCGTTGCCGGTAGGATTGATAACCGTGTCTTGTCCGCTCACAACTTCAACGTCGGAAGGATCAACGTAGACGGAACCTTCGGGAACTTCGGGTATGATCGAGTATGTGAAGGATGTGTTAATGAGGTCGTTTTCGCCTGCTGCAGGTACGCTGCCGTCAAGAGCGACAACTTCGCCGTTGGCAAGTTTAACAATAGCAACTATTGTGCTTGTCTTGTCCACTTCGGTAACAGGAACTGTGATCATATACCTGGAGGCGTTTGCGCCGCCGGCATTCTTGACAGCATCTTCGGTTGCCTGTGTGAATGCTGCGTCGAATACAGGATCAGCGTCGCCGATCTTATAACCGAAGGAATCAATAGCTTCTGCGAATCCTACCCAGCCGCGAATACCGAATTCGGAAACAGGAGCTTCAACAGTTCTGTTAACTGCGTCGAGTTTGCTGGAAGCAAGACCGTCGCCCTGACTGAAGTTGAGAACACCGTCTACGAAGAAGGAGTCGAACGAACCGTTTATGTATGTGTAAGCAGGAGCATCTGTCTCTTCGGGAATATCGCCAAAGAATCCCTCAGGGTAAACTGTCTTAACTGCAAAGTTGAATGTTTCGGCATTTGAAGCTTTGTTGAGTTTGAAGAGAGCTTTTGTCGCATCTCCCTGTACAGGAAGAACTGTGTATGCTTCAGCGTCAAGGCTTACAATCTTAACACCTATTACGTACTCTCCTGCGGGGAGTTCGTCGAATTCAAGCATGTAGCCGGAGGCTTCATCGCCTGCAGGTGTTCTTGTAACTGTTGCTATCGGGGTGCCCTTTACGGAATTCTCAATGTTGTATGAGAAGTTGTAAATAGCAAACTCGAATGTTGCAGATTTGCTCTGAGCGGGTATGGAGCTCCATGCCACAGGAATCTTAACACCTGTGAATGCTGCGTTTGCTGTGAATGCAGCATATGCATAGGATTCTCCCTGGTTGAGCCAGAGACCTACAGTGTTCTGGCTGGCAGGATTGTTGGCAACCCACTCGGCAACGAGTTCGTCGTTGTTGGAGTAAGTAGCGCTGTGGAGAACCTCGTAGGTCTCATCCGAATACTTAACAACCAGTTTGTAGGTGTGGTTGCCTTCGAGAATCGGAGCGCCGCCGTTGACTCTTGAAGTGTCAAATCTCAATGCGAGTGCTGCGTAGGGCAGTGCTGATGCGTTGA